>NZ_LAJE02000161.1 GCF_000970465.2 Devosia insulae DS-56 | reverse complement strand
TTTAAGTCCCAGCACGTAGTTCAACCCCACACTGTTACGACAGGAAGACTCACACTCTTGAGTCTCTTTTACTCTTTACAAGCAGAGGCAGGCATACGAGCTTTCCGCCTGTCGCGTGGGCTCGGACATGGGTATAAGAGACATCGGCCGCATAGCTTTTGGCCAGCGCCTCGACTGCCGCCTTGCTCGCTGCATACGGGCCCCAGTTGGCCCGCGCCGAGCGCGCTGACGACGAGGAGACGATCACCACGCGACCCGCCACCGACTGGCGCAGCAGCAGGTCGAGCGAGCGGATCAGCCGGTAATTGGCGGTGACGTTGAGACCCATCATTTTGTCGAACTCCCTGGGCTCGACATGCGCCAGCGGGCGCAACTCGCTCAGCATCGCCGCATTGGCGACGAACCCATCGAGGTGCCCCCAACGCTCGAAGATCGCCAGCCCGAGCCGGTCGATGCCATCGAAATCGCTGAGGTCCATCGGCACCAGCGTCGTGCTGCCGCCGGCTTTCTGGATCTCGTCATCGAGCTCTTCGAGCCCACCGATGGTGCGGGCCACCGCAATCACATGCGCCCCGCGCCGCCCCGCCTCGAGCGCCGCCTGATAACCGATGCCGCGCGATGCGCCGGTCACGAGGACGATCTTGCCGGCAAGCGAGTTGGTGGTCATGCGTGAGGTTTCCGTTGAAAACGCTGGCTGCTTCTACCCACGGTGTCGTTCCCGCGAAAGCGGGAATCTCCGTTTGCGATGCGGCGGAAGGTCCGAGCCGCCGCGACACACTCAGCTGTCATCCCCGCGAAAGCAGGGACCCAAGCATCAGCAGGCGCGGGCGGCGAGATGGATCCCTGTTTTCGCAGGGAAGGCACTGAGTTTGAGGGGCTACTGTGGGTTTCCCCCTCAGCTCGCTTCCTTCATCAGCGACAGCATCTTGGGATCGTTCTTGCTGCGGCCGTTGAGGTCGGTGAGCTTGGTCGGGTAGTCGCCGGTGAAATGGTGGTCGGTGAACTGCGGACTGAGCGGGTTGCGCTTCACCCCGCCGACCGCATCGTAGAGCCCGTCGATCGACAGGAACGCCAGCGAATCCGCGCCGATGAACCGGCACATCGACTCGAGGTCGGGGTGCTGGTTGGCGATCAGGTTCTCGGGGTCCGGCGTGTCGATGCCGTAATAGTCGGAGTGGAAGATCATCGGCGAAGCGACGCGGATATGCACCTCGCGCGCCCCGGCTTCGCGGATCATCTGCACGATCTTCACCGAGGTCGTGCCACGCACGATGGAATCATCGATCAGGACGACGCGCTTACCTTCGATCTCGGCGCGGTTGGCCGAGTGCTTCAGCTTCACGCCGAAGGCGCGGATCGACTGGGTCGGCTCGATGAAGGTACGGCCGACATAGTGGTTGCGGATAATGCCGAGCTCGAACGGGATGCCGCTGGCCTGCGCATAGCCGATCGCCGCTGGCGTGCCGCCATCGGGCACCGGCACCACGACATCGGCTTCGACCGGCGCTTCCTTGGCGAGGTTGATGCCCATGCGCTTGCGCGCCGAATAGACCGGGCGGCCGGCGACGATCGAGTCGGGACGGGCGAAGTAGACATACTCGAACAGGCAGATGCGCTCGGGGCGGGGCGCGAACGGTTTTACCGAATCGATGGTGATCGTGCCATCCGGCTGCGTCTCGCAGATCACCACTTCGCCATTCTCGACGTCGCGCACGAACTTGGCGCCGATGATGTCGAGCGCGCAGGTCTCCGAGGCAAAGATCGGCTTGCCGTCGAGATCGCCCAGCACCAGCGGGCGGATGCCGTTGGCATCGCGGGCGCCGATCAGCTTGGTGCGGGTCATCGCCACCAGCGCGAAGGCGCCTTCGAGATGCATCAGCGCATCGATGAAGCGATCCGAGGACGCGATCTTCTTGGAGCGGGCGATCAGGTGCAGCACCACCTCGGTGTCCGAGGTCGACTGGCAGATGGCGCCCTGCGAAATCAGCTGTTTGCGCAGCGTCAGGCCGTTGGTGAAGTTGCCGTTATGAGCGATGGCAATGCCGCCGACTTCCAGCTCGGCGAACAGCGGTTGCACGTTGCGCAGGATCGTCTCGCCGGTGGTCGAGTAGCGCACATGGCCCATGGCGAGGTGGCCGGGCAGGCGCCCGACGGTTGCCGGGTCAGTGAAGTGGTCGCCGACGAGGCCGAGCTGGCGTTCGGAATGGAACTGTTTGCCGTCGAAGCTGACGATGCCCGCCGCTTCCTGTCCGCGATGCTGCAGCGCATGCAGGCCGAGCGCGGTTAGGGTTGCCGCCTCGGGGTGGCCGAGGATGCCGAACACGCCGCACTCCTCGCGCAGCGTATCATGGTCCCATTCCGCGATCGGCTTGGCGTTGTGGGTCATCGGTCACCCCAGGGTTCAGGTCCAAACAAGACGGGACCGCAGATGCGGCCCCGGTCACGAATATGCAATGCGCTCACCCGAATTTCATCAGGTGTTGGTCGCAGCTCCCTCGGCCGGCGGCTCCAGCGGGGCATCGTTCTCGAGTTGGTCTGTGCCCTCTTCATTGGGTACGTCCGCATCCGGCGTCGGCACGTCGTCAGGCGACGCATCTTCGCCGGTGCCGCCACCGGCGCCACGCTGCAGGATATCGGTGACCTGCTTTTCAAGGTCGGGCGGCAGCAGCGAGATCAGGCTGTCGCCAAAATTGCGAAGGATCGGCAGCGACCGGGACTCGGCCGCCCACGAGGGCAGGTTCGAGGGCATCAGCCACAACCCGAAGACCACCACGATCACCGCGATCAGCACGCCACGGGCAACGCCGAAGATGAAACCGAGGGTCCGGTCGAGCGGTCCGATACGGCTGTCGACGACGAAATCAGCGATCCGCATGGTGATGAGGTGGAGGATAATCAGCGCCACGATGAAGGTGCCGAGCACCGTCACGATGTCGGCGACGATCGGCTCGGCGATGTAGCCGCGCGCGATGTCTTTGTGGTTGAAATAGGCATAGGCGGCAATCGCCGCGGAGCCCGCCCAGGTCGCCAGCGACAGGATTTCACGCGTAAATCCGCGGGCCGTGGCCAGGATCGCAGAAATCAGGACGAGAACGCCGATGCCGACGTCGAATGCAGTCAACATAGAGAAAATCCGCCCCTGGGACCCGCTTCACGGTCCCGTGTAACCATTAATCGTGGCAAAGCCAAGCACCGAGGATGCGCTGCATAGCCGATGTTCACGGAAAGCAGAAAGCGTGGCCAAAGCGCTACTCCGCCGCCTGCCGTTGACCGCGCGCCGCGATGCGCCCGATGAGTTCGGCGAGCTCCGCATACTCACCCACGGCGATGCCATTGGGCACGTCACCCTTGCCCAGCCGGCCGGTCACCGCGCCCAGGAAACCGAGCTTTTGCGCCTCGCGCAGGCGCTGCGACGCATGCGCCACCGGGCGCACCCCGCCGGCCAGCGAGATCTCGCCGAAATAGACGTTGGATGAGGGCAGCGGCGAGCCGGTCAGCGACGAAATCAGCGCCGCTGCGACCGCGAGGTCGGCCGCCGGCTCGTTGATCTTCAGCCCACCCGCGACGTTGAGGTAGATATCGTTGGCGCCAATCCGCACCCCGCAGCGCGTCTCCAGCACCGCCAGCACCATCGAGAGCCGCGACGAATCCCAGCCGATCACCGCCCGCCGTGGTGTGCCGAGCGGCGACGGCGAGACCAGCGCCTGCACCTCGCACAGCATCGGGCGTGTGCCTTCCATGCCGGCGAACACGGCGGAGCCCGCCGCGTCCTTGTCACGCTGGTCGAGGAACAGCGCCGAGGGGTTTGCCACTTCGCGCAGGCCCAGCGTCGACATCTCGAACACGCCGATTTCGTCAGTGGCGCCATAGCGATTCTTCACGCCGCGCAGGATGCGGAAGGTGTGGCTGGAGTCGCCTTCGAAATACAGCACCGCATCGACCAGGTGCTCGACCACCCGCGGTCCGGCAATCTGCCCATCCTTGGTGACATGCCCGACCAGCACCACGGCGGCGCCGGATTTCTTGGCGTAACGGGTCAGCGCCTGCGCCGAGGTGCGAACCTGTGTCACGGTACCCGGAGCGCTCTCGACCCGGTCGGTCCACAGCGTCTGGATCGAATCGATGATCACCAGGTCGGGCGGCGGGCCGTTCTGCAGCGTCGCGAGGATGATCTCGACATTGGTCTCCGACGCCAGCAGCACCGGGCGATCGCCCAGCTCCAGCCGCTGTGCCCGGAGCCGGATCTGCGCCACCGCTTCTTCGCCCGAGACATAGACGATGCGCCGGCCACGCTCGGCCAGGGCGCCGGCCGCCTGCAGCAGCAGGGTGGATTTGCCGATGCCCGGATCGCCGCCGATCAGCACGGCCGAACCCATGACGAAACCGCCACCGGTCACCCGGTCGAGCTCGCCGATGCCGGTCTCGACCCGCGCCGCCGTCTCGGTTTCACCGGCCAGCGGCAGCAGCTCGATCGGCCGTCCTCCGGCGATTGCCGATTTCGGCCCAGCGCCGACGCCCGAATCGACGATCTCCTCGACGATGGTGTTCCACTCGCCGCACGCCTCGCACCGGCCCTGCCACTTAGTGGTCAGGGCGCCACACGCCTGGCAGACATAGGAGGTTTTGGTACGCGCCATGAGATGCCCCGGGGGAGTCGACGACAGGTAGCCGACTATGGGGGCAAAGGCAAGAACGAAGAGTGAACAACAGCAGCGGCGCTACCGCCGCGGCCACTCCCCAATCACCTCATACCGCCCCTGGCCATAAAAGCTGCGCACCAGCGCAAACCCCTCCACCCGCAGCTTCGGCGGCCGTTCCAGCACCACCTCGGGCGCGTGCACCCTGTCGTAGCAGAGGGTCAGGTAGAACGCCTCGCTGGGGGCCGAGCGTACCTCGAAGCCGCGCTCCAGCATGCCCCAGCGCAGCAGCCGGGCCAGTTCCAGCAGCGGCGTGTCCGAGCCGGGGCGCAGCACCAATGGTGGCGAGCCCACCCTGCGGCGGAAACTGGCGAGCCGGGTGAGGGCAATGTCGAACGGCTGAAAGCCGATCGCGTCGCCGGTGGCCATCGCGACGGCGAGGTCGCTGCCGCTCAGTTCCTGGTAGAAGCCGACGCCGACCAATGAGATATGGAGCGTCGTCGCCGGCAGCAGCGCCGCCGTGATGCCGTAGAGGCGCCGCTGCTCGTCGACGATCTCCTGCAAGGCCGGCCGGATCCCGCCGCCCACCAGCACGGCGAAGAACACCGGGTCGCGCCCCTGGCGTGGCGGCACCCGGATCGACTTGAGCGGCCTTGTGTCCTCAGCGAACATCGACAGCTGCGGCAGATCGGTCATCTCGTTGGTCCTCCATGCTAGGGACAGCTAAGGAACCAGCGAGGCCGAGCGCGAGTCAAGAACAAAAAGAGAACAAATTGCGCGGAGGCGGTGCGCTCGACCTTTGCCCAACTTGCCTCCGCCGCCACCCGTTGCGAAGCTCCCTGCCTCGCGACTCCGAACGGCCCGACCAGCGGCCGGCACAAGCAGACATAGGGAAGAGATGACCAAGATCACCGGGATCGAGACGATCCGCACGCGCGCCGACGGCACCTGGCTGTTCGTCAAGGTTCTGACCGATCAGCCCGGCCTCTACGGCATCGGCTCGGCCTCCGACCACTACCGCGCCAAGGTGGTACAGGCGGCGATCGAGAACATCACGCCGCTGCTGATCGGACGCGATGTCAGCCAGATCGAGGACATCTGGCAGTCGGTGTACACCCAGAGCTACTGGCGCAATGAGGCCATCGGCAATACCGCGCAGGCCGGCATCGACATGGCGTTGTGGGACATCAAGGGCAAGGAAGCCGGCATGCCGGTGTACCAATTGCTCGGCGGCAAGACCCGCAGCGCCGTCGCCGCCTACGCCCATGCCCAGGGCAATTCGCTCACCGAGCTCGAGGACGATGTCCGCCGCTACTGGGAGGAGGGCTATACCGTCATCCGCTGCCAGCTCGGCAATTATGGCGGCGGCGGCTTCCTCGATCGCGCCAACGCCCGCGGGCCCCGGGGTCACTGGCCACAGGACAAGGCCTTCGACGACGACGCTTACCTGCAGGCGATCCCCGAGATGTTCGCGCACCTGCGCGACAAACTCGGCTGGGGGCCGAAATTCACCCACGACGTGCACGAGCACCTGGCGCCGACCAGTGCCGTGCAGCTGGCGAAACTGCTCGAGCCCTATCGGCTCTACTTCCTCGAGGACCTGCTGTCGCCCGAGCAGGTCGGCTGGTACCGCCAGGTGCGCCAGCAATGTGCCACCCCGCAGGCCATGGGCGAGCTGTTCGTCAACCCGCATGAATACCTGCCGCTGATCACCGAGCGGCTGATCGATTTCGTCCGCGTCCGGATTTCGAAAGGCGGCGGTATCACCCAGGCGCGCAAGATCGCGACGCTGTGCGAATGGTTCGGCGTGCAGACCGCCTGGCAGGAAGGCGGTGATAATGATCCGGTCAACCAGATGGCCGCCATGCATGTCGATCTCGCCTCCACCGCCTTCGGCATCCAGGAGGAGAACCACTTCAAGCCTGAGGAATACGAGCTGTTCCCCGGCCATGCGATCCTTGAGGGCGGCTATCTCTACGGCAACGAGCAGCCGGGGCTCGGCATCGACATCGACGTGAAGAAGGCCGAAGCGCTGCTCGATCCGGATAAGGCGGCAAAGTCGCATTACATGGCTGAAGACCGCCGCCGCGATGGCGGTATCGTGCGGCCCTAACGGTGGTTGCCGACAGGCGGTTCGTGAGGGAGGCGGATCATCGCAAGGTCCATTGACTGGCAGGCCGACCTCGCTCACCTCGCCGAGGGGATCGTCACGCGGCATCGACAGCCGTTTCATCTGATCTCGCAGGCGACGTTCGAGGCGAAAGTCGCCGAGCTGTCCGCCCGGCTGCCATCGCTCTCCGATGCAGCGGCGATCGTCGCCTTGCGCGGCATCGCGGCCGGCATCGGCGATGGCCACACCTTCGTCGCCGCGCCGCCCCGACCGAGATTCCCGGTCGAGTTCTGCTGGTTCGGCGATGATCTGACGGTGGTGCGCGCCGCGGCCGCAGAGCGCAAGCTGATCGGCGCGCGGCTGCTGGCGATCGGCGAGCAGCCGGTCGCGGTCGTCCAGAGCCGACTGAACTGGTTGATCCCGCAAGGTGAGAACGACGGCTATGTGCTGGCGCGAAGCGTCGAGCTGCTGCGCGAGCCTGAGGTCCTCACGGCTTTGGGCATCGAGCCCGTGTTCCGGTTCCTTGATGCCGCTGAAACTGAGATCGTCGTCACTCTTGGGCCGGGCGAGGAGCCGCTGCTGATCGCCGAGCATGCTCCGCTCTCGATGCACCGGATGGACGAACCGTTCTGGTTTTCGCACGTGGCCGAACACGATGCGGTCTACGTGCAGTTCCGTTCCTATGGCGGGCTCGAGGCCAATGCCATCAGGCTGTTCGAGGCTCTGAGGCAACGGCCGGCGCGTCGGCTCATCATCGACCTTAGGCAGAACGGTGGCGGCAACTTCCTCGCCGGCCGGCAGTGGCTGCTGGTCCCCATCGAGCTGCTGGGGCTGGTCGCCGGCCAGCTGTTCGTGCTGGTCGGTCGTCGCACCTTCTCGGCCAGCATGGTCAACGCCATCGACTTCCGCCGCGAAACCGAAGCGATCCTCGTCGGCGAGCCGATCGGCGCCCGGCCATATGGCTATCAGGAGAATGGCTGGTTCACGCTCCCCGGTTCGGGGTTGCAGGTTTCCGCCGCGACCCGGCTCTACCGTTTCGGCTCGGAGGGCGCGGACAGCTTTCATCCCGACCAGCGCATCGATACCAGCCATGCCGACTTTGTCGCCGGCCGCGATCCGGTGCTCGAGTGGGCGCTGGGCGCCTAAAGCTCCGGCATGCCGCTGAACACTTCGAGGATCACCCCGATATCAGGGGCGCTGTCGAGATAGTGCACTTCGATGCCGGTGAAGCTGCCGCTGAGGGTGGATTGCCCGCCGCGTGCCTGCTGGTCGGCCAGCGTCTGCCGGAAGTCTGGCGTCTGCACCGCGATATGGTGCACGCCGCCGACGCCGCCGCGTTGGGCGAGAAACTTGCCGAACATGTCGTTCTCGTCCTGCGGCTCGATCAGCTCCCACATCACGTCGCCGATCATCGTCATGGCGATGCGCGAACGCCATTCGGCCGGCTTGCCGTCGACCAGCACGTTCTCGGCATTCTCCGGCCCGATCTCCATGAACTCCCATGGCCCGATGCCATACTGCTCCTCATAGGCGCGAACCGCCGCATCGAGGTTGGGCACCACGATGCCGAGCTGCATGGTCTTGGTGAAGGTTGGCTGCTTCTTCGGCATGTCGGGCTCCTCTTAATTCAACAATATTGTTGATCAACATATGTGTTGAATACGAACAGACGCCTTCTGTCAAGCCGGTGGTTGGTCGACCGCGGCACAGCCGCTAGGGTACCCACCCACGTGAACACCCAGGGAGTACGGCATGCGGTTCGAGGGCCAGGCGATTTATGTCACCGGGGCAGGGCATGGCATCGGCCGCGCCACCGCGCTGCGTCTGGCGGCAGAAGGTGGCTCGATTGCCGTCTCGGATATCGATGGGCCTGCTGCGGAGGCGGTCGCCGCCGAAATCGTTGCCAGCGGCGGTCGGGCCTTCGGCACCACTTGTGACGTCACCAGCCGCGACGCCGTTGATGCCTCGATCGCCGATGCGGTCGGCCGTCTGGGCCAGCTCAACGTCCTCGTCAATACCGCGGGCGGTGATTGGAACGAGCCGGCGCTCGGCGAAATCCCGGACGAGCTGTTCGACCGCAAGATCGACGTCAACCTGACCGGTGTGTTCCGCTGCGTCCGCGCCGCGCTGCCGGCGCTGATCGCCGCGGGCCCGGGCAGCAGCGTCGTCACCATTGGCTCGATCAACGGCAACTGGGCTTTTGGCGGCTACGCCTATTCGGCGGCCAAGGCCGGGCTCGAGATCCTCACCAAGAACCTCGCCGCCCGATACGGCAGCCAAGGCGTCCGCTTCAACCTGATCAGCCCCGGCACCATCCGCACCCGCAACTGGACGGTGCGCGAGGACGATGGCGGCAAGCGGGCCAGAAAGTACCCGCTCGGTCGCATCGGCGAGCCCGAAGACATCGCCGCCGCCGTGGCCTTCCTCGCCTCGGCCGATGCCTCATGGATCACTGGCATCAACCTCCCCGTCGAGGGCGGCATCATGACCGGCGGCCTGCATGACCTGATCATGGAGGGCTGATCGGTCGCGGCCGGTGCGGAGGGCGCCTGCCGCGACCGATGACGTTACGCCGTTCCGGTCAATCGGTCCCGGATCTCGGTGTCGGATTGCGGAATGTTGCCACCCGGGGTCAGCCGGTCAACCGACTCTGGAATTGCAGTAGCGAGACGCTTCAACAGATCCTCGCGTGACAGGCCGGTGCGCTGCGACAGCTCGGCCAGGTTCTCGGCGCCCACCGCCTGCTCGACCTGCTCCGGCGACAGCCCCTTGGTGGGAACGCCCACCGTCACCCAGGAATCGGCGGTTTCCGACTGGCCCGAATGGCGGAAGCTATCCATCAGGTCGCCGAGCCCGCCGGTGAGCACGTTGCCGTTGCCGCCACCAGCGGGCCGGCTCGCGTCTGTGCCATTGCCGCCGCCACCGAACAGGTCGCCGAGGCTGCCCAGAATGCTCGAAAGCCCATCCTGGGCCGGAGCGCCGTCGGGGCCGGTGCTCGATCGGTTCTGAAAGCCCTTCAGCGCTTCAGCAATCTTGTCACGGTTCTGGTAGCCCGCCACGGCGAGCAAACCGAGCAGGGCGACCATTGAGGGCATTGCGTTCTTGGCCATGTCATTGGTCCTTTCAAAGGGATGGGGTTCGGGTGGTCAGGTCCGACGGCGCATGAAGGCGCCCCAGGCGAACAGCACGATCACCGCACCGACGACGGCGCCGATCAGTCCGGCGCCTTCGCCGGGCGCGTACAAACCAAGGGCCTGCCCGAGGAAGGAGGCGACGAACGCTCCGACGATGCCGAGCACAGCCGTCATCACGAAGCCTGAGGGTCCGCCGCTGTTTGGCAGGATCAGCTTTGCGACAATGCCAGCGATCAGGCCGATGATAAGGGTCCACAGAATGCCCATAGGCGAAGTCCCCTACGTCCTCGCGCCAAATGCGCGGGTCTCGGACAACGCGGCGCTACCACCAGCGTTCCAGGAGCGGATGCTATCGCCGAAGTGCCCGTCAACGGCGACCGACGTATTGCTCCGCCTCCTCACGGTTTCGCAGCACGCACTTCGTCCCCTCGAAGCCATCCCACAGCCGCTGATGCGCCTGCCGGGAGTTGGCGTTGCTCCTCGTCGGATACTCGGCGACCCAGGCCAGCAGTGCCGCAAAGGACGCTTCGTTGCCGCCGCCCTGGTTGCCGCGTCGGCGCACATTGTCGAGACACGCTTCGACCGGCAGATCGAGGAAGATGAACTCGGTGACGCGGGGCAGGGCGGCCGGCAGCAGCCAGCCATAGACGCCCTCCATTACCCACGAGCCTTCCTTGGCGTGTTCGGCCACCTCGTCGAACACCACCCGCTTGTCACGCTCCTTGCCGCCATAGGCGCCGTCCCAATAGAGGTCGTCGAGGCGTAGCAGCCGCACCGCAAGGCGCTGCGCCAGCCGCTCGCCCAGCCAGGTCTTGCCGGAGCCGCCATTCCCGGTGATCAACAGGCGAACACCCTCAGCCATCGTTTGCTGCCTTGGGAGAGAGCAGCGATCGAGCGCGTTCTGCGCGCTCCGTTGCCATGACGGACATGGCGAACTCCATCGGCAGGCTCCAGAGGAAAGCGCTTAGCGGCTTCATTTCTGTGAGGTCGTATCCGAGATCGCTCAGCCGCACGAGGAACCAGTCGGGTTTCGCCACCGCCGACATGTCGCCGGACTTCTCGGCCAGTTCGATCACCGGGAGCATCGCGGCATACGTATCGAAGCCCAGGGCATAGGCCATCGCCTCGTCGAAATGCCCCGACTTGATCTGTGGGTAGCGGTCGCGAACCGCGTGCTTGATCGACAGCAGTCCTGCCCGCGTGAAGGGCGCAATTCCAAACGGCATGCCAGACCTCATCTCGGGTCGACGTCCGCCGATTACGCATCGACCGGGGATTGAGGTCGGTCGCAAGCTGTCTGGAGTGAGCCCCCTTCAACCCGGCGGCAGGTTTGGCTGGAGCAGCCTTGGCGTGAAACTAGCGCTGGCCTTTCCGCAAAGCAACAAGGCGCACCTGGCTCACGCCGTCGGCGCGGCGCTTTCCATGTAGTTGCGCGAGTAGCGGCCCTTGAGGCTGGTCAGCACTTCGTAGCCGATAGTGTTGGCGATGTCGGCATGGTCATCGATGGTGATCTGCTTGCCGATGATCTCGGCCATCTCGCCGGGCGCCGGGGGCCGCGGCAGGTCAGTGACATCCACCCCGATCATGTCCATCGACACCCGCCCGACCACCGGGCAGGGCTGGCCGTTGATCGCCACATGCGTGCCGCGGTGGTTGTTCGACGAACTCAATGAGCGGAAGAACCCGTCGGCATAGCCGATGGCGACGATGGCGAGGCGGCTGTCGCGCGACATCGTCTGCAGCGCGCCGTAGCCGACGGTTTCACCGGTCTTCACGTCCTTGGTCATCAGCACCGGCGCTTCGAGCGTCACCACCGGCGCCATCGGGTTGCGCCGGCCGGCGACAGCCCGGCCGCCATAGAGCGCGATACCCGGACGCACCATCTGGAAATGGTTGTCGCGGTTGCTCATCAGACCGGCCGAGTTGCTGAGCGACGCCGGAATCCCCGGGAACTGCGCCATCACCGAGGTGAACAGCGCCAGCTGGGTGCGGTTCTTCTCGTGCGCCGGGGTATCGGCGCAGGCGAGGTGGCTCATGATCATCTGCGGCGCATAGCCGATCGAGTCGATCAGCCGCTTGACGATCGAGGTCTCGTTGAGCCGGAAGCCGAGGCGGTTGATGCCGGTGTCGAAATGCAGCGCCGCCGGCAGCGCCTGGTTGGAAGCGGCGCAGGCTTGCAGCCATTCCTCCAGCATCGGGATCGAAGCGAGGCACGGCATCAGCCGCTCGCCGACATAGAGCGGCGCCGAGCCCGGATAGAGCCCGGAGAGAATGAAGATGTGGCTGTCCTCGGGCAGCGCTGCGCGCACCGCGATGCCTTCGTCGGGCGTTGCCGCAAAGAAGAACCGGGCGCCTGCCTCGTAGAAGGCGCGCGACGCCTGGGCGATGCCGGTGCCATAGGCGTCGGCCTTTACCACCGCGCCGGTCAGCGCGCCGCGGCTCACCTTGTCGAGGGCCTGCCAGTTGCGCTTCAAGGCGCCCAGGTCGACCGTCAGCCGCCCGCCGTAACCGGTCGCAATGGCCGGTGCCGCCATCACTACTCCATCCTTTCGGGCAGGTACTCGGAGCGCGCCAGGTTGCCGAAGCGCGTGAACTGCGCCTCAAAGCTCACCTGCACGGTCCCCGTCGGGCCGTGACGCTGCTTGCCGATGATGACTTCAGCCTTGCCGTGCACCTGTTCCATCTCGCCCTGCCACGCCATGTGTTCCGGCGTGCCCTCCTTGGGCTCCTTGTTCTTGAGGTAGTACTCCTCGCGGTAGACGAACAGCACCACGTCGGCGTCCTGCTCGATAGAGCCGGATTCGCGCAGATCCGAAAGCTGCGGATGCTTGTCGTCGCGGTTTTCCACCTGTCGGCTAAGCTGGCTGAGCGCGATGATCGGCACTTCCAGCTCCTTGGCCAGTGCCTTGAGCGTGGTGGTGATTTCGGTCAGTTCCTGCACGCGGTTCTCGCTCGACTTCTTCGACGAGCCACTCAGCAGCTGCAGGTAGTCGACGATCAACAGGTCGAGACCCTTCTGGCGCTTCAGGCGGCGGGCCCGCGCGGCCAGCTGCGCCACCGAGATGCCGCCGGTATCGTCGATATAGAGCGGCACCTGCGCCATCAGGTTCGAGGTGTCGACGAGCTTGGAAAACTGGCTCTCGTGGATATTGCCGCGCCGGATGTCGGACGAGGAGATCTCGGCCTGTTCGGCGAGAATACGCGTCGCCAGCTGCTCGGCGCTCATTTCGAGGCTGAAGAAACCGACATGCCCGCCATCGATGGTCTTCGAATGCCCATCCGCCTGCACTTCGCCGCGAAAGCTCTTGGCCACATGGAAGGCGATGTTGGTGGCGAGCGAGGTCTTGCCCATGGCAGGACGCGCCGCGAGGATGATCAGGTCGGAGCGCTGCAGCCCGCCCATCAGCCGGTCGAGATCGGTGAGTCCGGTCGAGGTGCCGCTGAGCGTGCCGTCGCGGCCATAGGCTTCGCCGGCCATCTTGATGGCTTCGGTCAGCGCCGCCGAAAAACTCTGGAAGCCGCCATCGTAGCGGCCCTTTTCCGCCAGATCGAACAGCGCCTTTTCGGCCTCCTCGATCTGCTTGTTGGCCGTCGCCTCGACATCGGAGTCGTAGGCGATCTGCACCATCTCCTCGCCGATCTGGATCAGGTTGCGGCGGATCGCCAGGTCGTAGATCGATTGGCCGTAATCGGCCGCGTTCAGCACGGTCGTCGCTTCCGCTGCCAGCCGCGCCAGGTATTGCGGCATGGTCATTTCGGCGGTCAGTGCGTCGGCGAGGTAGGTCTTGGCGGTGATCGGCGTCGCCGTCTTGCCGGCGCGGATGATCTTGGCCAGCACCTCATAGATGGTGCGATGGATCGGCTCGTAGAAATGCTCGGGTATGAGGAAGTCGCTGACCCGGTAGAACGCCTCGTTGTTGACGAGGACCGCTCCGAGCAAAGCCTGCTCCGCCTCCACATTGTGGGGCGCAAGGCGGAAGCCCTTTTCGTCTTCCGGACGCAGGCGATGCACGTTGTTGTCGGCCATGGCGACTCGAAGTCTCCTCCCAAAGTGTAAGGATTGGTTTACCAGCGGCGCCAGCCCGAACGACTACAAAATGTGACGCTGCGGTGGCCGAATCGGGTCACTGCGACGACGCCTGTGCGTAGTGTTGAAAGCGGGGGAAACCAAGGCGGCACGTTTACATTCGCTGTGCCCGGCTGATCGCCGATTCGCTCCCCGTCACTGCGCGCCCGCGTCGCGCTCCAATGCCGCGATGATCCGGCGCAGCATGCCGTAGAACTGCTCGCGCTCCTCGGGCTGCAGCGCATCGGTAGCGATGCCGTTGACCTCGATCGCCGAAACGAAGGCGGCCCTGGCGCGCTCCAGCCCGAGCGGGGTCAGCGACACCCGGGCACTGCGCCGGTCATTCGGGTCGGGCGTTCTCTGCACCAGTCCGTCGCGTTCCATCCGGTTGAGGGTGTTCGCCATGGTCGGCTGCTCCACCGCCGCCAGCAGCGCCAGCTCCTTCTGCGTCATCGCCCCACCGTCCTGCAGCGCGAAGAACACCGGCATCGGACCCGAGTTGCCGCCTGCCAGCCGCCGCTCGATGGCGCGCGCAAACAGCCGCGCCGCCCAATTGGTGAGGTAGCCGGCCGAGGTTTCGCGAACATAACTCATGTGCATAGCTTGCTATCTAAATCCATAGTGTGCTATGTAACCGCCATTGGCTACGAACCGCAAGGAGGCTTCGATGTCCGCAACAAGTAGTTCGACCCGCTACGGCAGCGTCGCCATCGCCATCCACTGGCTCACCGTGCTGCTAATTGTTGAGCTGTTCGCCACGGGCCTCTTCGCCGCGGCGCAGGTCGATCCGGCTGCCAAGGTGGCATTGCTGCGCGCGCACATTCCGTTCGGGGCAGGGGTGTTGCTGCTGACGCTGCTGCGCATCGTCTGGTGGCTCGCCATCGATCGGCGCCCCGCGCTCCCTGCCGATCAGCCCGGCTGGCAGAAGCTTACGGCCAAAGCCGTGCACTTCGCCCTCTATGCGGTAGTCTTCGTCACCGCCTCTAGCGGTATTGCCACCATCGTCCTGTCGGGTGCGCTTCCCGCCATCATCGGCTCGGCCACGCTCCCCAACCTCGAGACCGTCTTGCCGCGCGCCGTCCACGGCATCGCCTCGCGCGTTATGCTGGGCCTGCTCGCCCTCCACATCGGCGCCGCTCTCTACCACCAGTTCATCCGTCGCGACCGCCTGCTCGCCCGCATGGGTATTGGGGCCGCCTAGCGCCTGGCGATCAGCGCTTCGACCCCATCGAGCAGCCGCTCGAGCCCGAAGCGGAAGGCCTTCTCGCCCCAGAACTCGCCCTGCCGTGCCGCTGTCGCGGCCTGTCCCACCCGCGCCGTAAGGGGAAAGCGGCGCGGATCGACGAACCGCTCGAGCTGCGGCATGGCCTCGCGCCACCATTCCGGGTCACCCAGTCCCGTTTTCTCCCGTTCCGCCAGCAGCCCCGACTGCAGCGCGGCAGTGTGGGCCGCGTGATTGAGCACCGCCGCCAGCGCCTGGTCCATCTCGAAATCCGTGAGGCCGATGCCATCGAGCACCGCGAGTTCGACCTCGTTCTTCTCGATCTCGTGCGGCCCCATCGGCGAGCGCGCCGGGCGCGCTGCGGCCAGCCACGCATTGGCAAGGAACAGCCGATGATTCGCCTCGGCGACCAGGCTCAATCCCTGCCGCCAATTGCCGCCATGTGGCAGGGCTCCATCCGGGTAGAGGCCGCCATAGGCCCGGTCGACCATCAGCGCCAGCAGCGCCGCTTTGCCTGGCGCGAAGCTGTAGGTTGCCATGGTCCGCACGCCAAGCCGAGCGGCAATGGTGCGCATTGACAGCGCTTCGAGCCCCTCGGCCCGCACCAGTTCGGTGGCCGCCGCGACGAAATCGTTGATGGTGCGACCGCTCCGCCCGACCGGGCGCGCATGGTCGCTCCATAGCAGCGCAATGGTATCGGCAAGGGAGCTGTCGGGTTCGTTGCCGGCCAACGCGGCCTCCGGGATGATGACGTCCATTCCTTAGCACTGCCCCCTCGTTCGACCATAGGTTTGACGATCTGACGATGTATCGATACAGTGTATCGATACATCGTAGCGAAAGGAATGATCATGACCACGGGCGATATGGTTCGCCTCGAGCACACCGAGGCCTGGAGGTTCGCGCAAGAGGGGAGACTCGATCCCTCGGCGCCGGTCGCAGCATCGGGGAGCATTGCCATCGCCCGCGCTCCGGAAGCCGTGTGGCGGTTGCTGCGTGACGTCACCAACTGGCCGGAGATCCGCGCCGATGTTCAGGATGTAATCGCCCTGGATGGCGGCGCCTTCACCTGGTCCGCCGGACCGATCCCGGTCCGCTCGCGCTTCGCCATGGCCGAGCCGGGCCGTATGCTGACCTGGTGCACGCTGGCGGCCGGTCTTGAGGCGGTGCATGTCTATCGCTTTGACGCGATCGGTTCGACCACCCGGCTCACCGCAGCGGAATCGATGCGTGGCCCGCTGGCCGAACAGGCCATCAGCAGCCCGCAACTCGAAACCCAGATCGCCTCCTGGCTCGAAGGCATCAAGGTGCTCGCCGAGCCGCGCTGAAAGCACAAAGGCCGGGATCGCTCCCGGCCTTTGCAGAACTTCGATCGGATCGCCTTAGAAGCCGAAGGTCACGCCAACCTGCACGACGTGCGAGCCGGCATGGGCAACCACGTCTTCGGTACCGTCGCCGCTGATCTCGGCGCTCACGCCTTTCCAGCGGTAGCCAAGATCGAGCGCGATATTGTCGGCGACGTCAACCTTGACGCCCGCGCCGAGCTGGTAGGCGAGGCCAACGCCGTCAGCGTCGAGCGGATCGACCGCCGGCAGCAGGCCCGGCGACTCGGCATGGATGTAACCGACACCCAAACCACCACCGATATAGGGGGTGAAGCCCGAGCCGGTGTCGAAATCGACCCACAGATTGCCGAGCAGCGCGGCAGTGGTGACGCTGCCATCGAGGTCAAGGGAAGCCGGACCTTCCGAAGCGCCGTTCACATCGCGACGAGCGCCGTAGACTTCGACTTCGGCCCGCAGGCTGTCGAACACGTGCGTACCAACGGCGGCGCCGAGCAGCCAGCCCGCATCGGTGCTGATTTCGACGTCAAAGGTATCCGGGTCGACAGCATCGTCCTCACCGGTGACAAAACCATCCCACACGCCGCCGGCGAACACGCTGAAGTACCAGCCCGTGTCGGCCACGGTCACGGGCTGGTCGACCGGAACGTCGACGATCAGGTCCGCTGCGAGGGCAGGGGTGCCGACGATCAGGGCCACGGCAGCAGCGCCGCTGAGCAGTTTGAATAGGTTCATGGATGGAGCCTCCCGCAAAATGAGCTGCCACAATGCTTTGCAGATGACTTGTATTGGCGGAAGTGGGGAAAGCAGCTTTCAGCACATCAATTTCAGCCGTGGCACATAATGGCAACACCAGGCTGAAAGTGAGGCAAGCAACCGCGTCGCGCCGTTGCTGATACGTTCCGGATCGGAAGAAATCTAAGCTGGCCAAAGCTGGGCGCTGGCCGTCCCACCAAGCTCTGGCGGAGGTCGGCGGCCGCCGGCTAGCCGGAGCGGGCAAACGAAAGGGCCGGGATCGCTCCCGGCCCTTTGTCGTATCGATGCGATACGGTCTTACTCTTCGTCGCCAAAGGCCTCGGTAGCGGCGGAGCCGACTTCGGCCTGACCGGCGGCGAACTGTTCAGCCGCTTCGTCGTCGTAGTTGATCGCGGTGAGGTCTTCACCGGAGGCCTGGCGGGCCGCCTCGTCTTCCGAGCGCGCCACGTTGACGGTGATCGACACGGCGACTTCGGCATGCAGGTGCAGCGGCACCGGGTGGACGCCGACGGTCTTGATCGGGTTGGCGAGGTCGACCTGCGAGCGCGAGACGGTGAAGCCGTCCGAGATCAGCGCGTCGGCCACGTCACGCGACGACACCGAGCCGTAGAGCTGGCCGGTTTCGCCGGCCTGGCGGATGATGACGACCGACTTGCCGTTGAGGCCCGACGCGATACCGGCGGCGGCCTCGCGGCGCTCCTGGTTGCGCTGCTCGATGTCGGAGCGATCGCGCTCGAACTTCTTGCGGTTGGCTTCGGTGGCGCGCAGCGCCTTCTGCTGCGGGAGCAGGAAGTTACGGGCGAAACCGTCCTTCACCGACACTTCGTCGCCGATGTGACCGTGCTTGCCGATACGCTCGAGGAGAATGACTTTCATGGTACTTTCCTTGTGCTGTCCCGTTCACGAATGAACGGTTAGGAGCCACCGACCATCGGTCGCCCCAACCAATCCATCGGCGAGTTGGCGCGCTCTATAGCGCCAACCGCCAACTCAAACGCCGGTTCTTACTGAACGGCGTAGGGCATGATGCCGATGAAGCGGGCGCGCTTGATGGCCTTGGCCAGTTCACGCTGCTTCAGGGCGGAGACCGCAGTGATGCGGGAGGGAACGATCTTGCCGCGCTCCGACACGTAGCGCTGCAGCAGGCGAACGTCCTTGTAGTCGATCTTGGGCGCGTTCGGGCCCGAGAACGGGCAGGTCTTGCGGCGGCGCTGGAACGGACGGCGGGCCGTGGTCGTGGTCAGGTCTTTGATGGCCATTTGGCGTATCCTCTTGGGTGGGTCGCATTCCCTCGAAAGTCGCTAGCGACTTTCCTGGAATACTCCCGGGCGTTCTTAGAAGCGGCGCGGGCGACGGTCGCCGCGGTCGAAACCACCACGGTCGCCACGCGGGCCACCCGGACGGTCGCCACGGTCGTCATCGCGATCGCGCTTCTGCATCATGGCCGACGGGCCTTCTTCGAGCTCGTCAACGCGGATGGTCATGAAGCGCAGGATGTCTTCATTGATGCCCATCTGGCGCTCCATCTCGGCCACCGCGGTGTGCGGAGCATCGATGTTGAGCAGGGTGTAGTGCGCCTTGCGGTTCTTCTTGATGCGGTACGAGAGCGACTTCAGGCCCCAGTACTCGTTCTTGGTGACCTTGCCGCCGCCGTTCGAGAGCACTTCGGTCAGGGCCGCAGTCAGCTCTTCCACCTGCGTCGGGGAAACGTCCTGGCGAGCCAGGAAAATGTGTTCGTAAAGGGCCATAAGCGCCTTCCTTCAAGTTGGTTCACAACACTTCCACTCGGCGCGGAGCCCCTTTGAAGCCGGAAAGGCGATCAAAGCAGTCTTCTAAAGAGCGGGAACACGGGAGGACGGGCGAACCCTATTCATGCAAATGCACAAACCCTCCGTTCAGCCCCCGGCCGAACGAATGCGAGGCGGGCTATAGGGGAAAACGTCGGCAATGGCAAGCGGCGCGGGCGGTGACGTCCAGTGCGCGCCGGCCCGGCGGAACGATATCGCCCGGCCGAACCTTTCCCTTACATAAGGAGAAGGTCATGACCAATCGCAAAACTCCGGTGCCGCCGGCTGCCCAGCCCGACGCGATCCCTTCGGACATTCCCGATGCCGAGCAGACCGAAAAGGAACTGCCGGAAGGACAACTGCCGGGACTGCCGGTATGGCGCGATCCGTTGTTGAACCCCGGGCCGACGCCCTCGGAACGGGAGACGCCGCCGCTCGATTGATGCGGTCAGCCCGATGCGGATGCTTCGCCGATGCGCTTCGGGATTTGATACCCCTCGGACACCAGCAGCGAGGTGATTGACGGCGTCAGCGCGCGGCAGCCGCAATGCTGGGCGTGCTCGTAATGCCAGGCGGCGCGCTGCTTCCTCGTCGCATTGGCCGGCATCCTGTGCTCGCGGTGCCACTCAGAGTTGATCTTACCCATTGTCGCAGCCTCTTTCTTCGTCCCGACACTTGCGCTAGGCAGGCCGGGCGGCTCCACTATGTTAACCTTGTCGAGACCGCCATGACCACCACCGAAGCTGTCGCGTCTGCTCCGCCCGATCGCAACGCGATCCGCGCTGCCGAGGCGGTGATCCGTCCGCACGTCAGGCGCACTCCGGTGGTCGAGGTGGCGGCAGCCGATTTCGGGCTCGATGGCGCGCCGTTCTCCTTCAAGCTCGAATTCATGCAGCACTCGGGCACCTTCAAGGCCCGCGGCGCCTTTGCCAACCTCCTGATCCGGCCGGGCGCCGCACGCGGTGTGGTGGCGGCTTCGGGTGGCAACCATGGTGCCGCCGTCGCCTATGCGGCGCATAAGCTCGGTATCAAGGCGCATATCTATGTGCCGCGTATCTCCTCGCAGGCCAAGATCAACCGGATCCTGCAATATGGCGCCGAGATCGTCATCGGCGGTGACAGCTATATCGACGCTTACAATGCCAGCCATGCCTTCGCCGCCGAGCACGGACTGCTCGAGGTCCACGCCTACGACATGTTCGAAACGCTGTGCGGGCAGGGCACCGTGGGGCTCGAATGGCTGGAGCAGGCGCCCGGGCTCGATACGCTGCTGGTGGCGGTCGGTGGTGGCGGGCTGATCGGCGGCATCGCCGCGGCGGCCGCTGGCCGGGTCCGGCTGATCGGCGTCGAACCCGAGAATGCGCCGACGCTGCACAACGCCATCGAGGCGGGGCGTCCGGTCGACGTGCCGGTCAGCGGTGTCGCGGCTGACAGCCTCGGCGCCCGCCGCATCGGCAGCCTCAGCTTTTCGCTGTCCGGCTTCATCGACCGTTCGGTGCTGGTCACCGATGAAGCGATCATCGCGGCGCAGAAGACGATCTGGGACGTACTGCGCGTGGCGGTAGAGCCGGGCGGCGCCGCCGCCCTGGCCGCCGTTCTCTCGGGCCGCTATGTGCCGGCGCCGGGCGAGAAGGTCGGGGTGTTGCTCTGCGGTGCCAATACGACGGCGGTGAAGTTCGACTAGCCCGCCTTGACTTTGCCATCCCCCTCCTGCAAACGCCGCCGCCAACTGGACGCCTGTCCGGGCGGGGCTTAGGCTCGGCCTCAACGACCAAGAACAACGGCGGAGGCCACCACCTTGACCAAGCGCGCATTCACCTTTCCGGGGCAGGGCAGCCAGACTGTCGGCATGGGCAAGGATCTCGCCGACGCTTACCAGGAAGCCCGCAACGTCTTCGCCGAAGTCGACGACGCGCTGGGCCAGAAACTCTCCGCCATCATGTTCGAGGGACCGGATGAGACGCTGCGCCTCACCGAAAACGCCCAGCCGGCGCTGATGGCCGTCTCCGTCGCGGTGACGCGGGTGCTCGAAAGCCGCGGCTTCTCGCTCAAGGATAATGCCGCGTACGTGGCTGGCCACTCGCTCGGCGAATACTCGGCGCTGGCCGCGGCCGGCGCCTTCAGCCTCGCCGATGCGGCGCGGCTGTTGAAAATCCGCGGCCAGGCCATGCAGCAGGCGGTGCCGGTCGGGCAGGGTGCCATGGCGGCCATCCTCGGACTCGATCTCGAAACCGTGCTGCGCGCCGCCAATGACGCCGAGGATGGCGAGATTTGCGGCGTCGCCAATGACAATGCCCCCGGCCAGGTGGTGATCTCCGGCCATGTCGGCGCGGTCAACCGCGCCATCGAGCTGCTGAAGGCGGCCGGCGCCAAACGCGCCCTGCCGCTGCCGGTCAGCGCCCCGTTCCACTGCGCGTTGATGCGCCCCGCCGCCGACGCGATGGAGCACGCGCTCAACCAGGTGGCGGTGAAATCCCCGGTCGTGCCGGTGGTCGCCAACGTGCTGGCCAAGCCCATCACTGATCCCGAAGAGATCAAGAAGCGTCTCGTCGAGCAGGTCACCGGCATGGTCCGCTGGACCGAATGCGTCGGATGGCTGGTGAAAGACGGCGGCGTGACCCAACTGGTCGAGCTCGGTTCGGGCAAGGTGCTCTCGGGCCTCGCCAAGCGTATCGCGCCGGAAACGGCGACGGTGTCGATCGGCGCCCCAGCCGACGTCGATGCCTTCCTCGCCGAACTCGGCGCTTGAATCAGTTTCTCCTGAGGAGTCCGTAAATGTTTGATCTCACGGGCAAACGCGCCCTCGTCACCGGCGCTTCGGGCGGCATCGGGCGCGAAATCGCCAAGGCGCTGGCGGCGTCCGGCGCGCGCGTCGCTTTGAGTGGCACCCGCGTCGGGGCGCTCGAGGAGACCCGCGACCTGCTCGGCGGGGGCGATCACCCGATCCTGCCGACCAACCTGTCGGACCTCGATGCGGTGGATAAGCTGATCCCCTCGGCCGAGGCGGCGCTGGGTGGCATCGATATCCTCGTCAACAATGCCGGCGTCACCCGCGACAACCTCTTCATGCGCATGAAGAACGAGGAGTGGGACGAAGTGCTGGCGGTGAACCTCACTTCGGCCTTCCATCTCACCCGCGCCGTGCTGCGCGGAATGATGAAGCAGCGCTTCGGCCGTATCATCGGCATCACCTCGGTGGTCGGCGTCGTCGGCAACCCGGGGCAGGGCAACTATGCGGCGTCGAAGGCCGGCCTCATCGGCATGAGCAAGGCGCTGGCCTATGAGGTCGCCTCGCGCAACATCACGGTCAACACCGTGGCTCCGGGCTTCATCGGCTCGGCCATGACCGACGAATTGAACGATAAGCAGCGTGAAAGCATTCTGGGTAAGGTGCCGGCTGGCCGGCTCGGTGCCGCCGACGAGGTTGCTGCCGCGGTGGTGTTCCTCGCCAGCAACGAAGCCGGCTACATCACCGGCCACACGTTGAACGTCAATGGCGGCATGGTGATGCTGTAGGTCACTTCCAGCCCTTCCCTCCCGGGGGACGAGGTAGCTCCCCGAAGGGGGAGAGGAGCGGAGACCACGGTATCCGCAAGTGGACTGCAAGCGCGAAGGCTGGGGAAACCGGGCCTTGCGCAATATGGCAATGGCGGGGGAAGTATGTTACCTCCGCCGCTGATTTCGGGTTCGGCCCGTACTTGCGAGGGTACGAAGCCGCGCCTACAGTCTGTCGCGAACGGCGGCAAAGGTCGGTGGGCCCGGGCAATTCCGGTGTCTGGGGCCGCGTACGAACGAACAACCTGTTTGGTAACAAGGGAAGTCAAATATGAGCGATATCGCTGATCGCGTCCGCAAGATCGTGGTCGAACACCTCAACGTCGATGCGGAGAAGGTCGTCGATAAGGCCAGCTTCATTGACGATCTGGGCGCGGACTCGCTCGATCAGGTCGAGCTGGTCATGGCTTTCGAGGAAGAGTTCAACGTCGAGATCCCGGACGATGCCGCGGAATCGATCCAGACCTTCGGTGACGCCGTCGCCTATCTGACCAAGGCCGTCGGCTGATCGCCGACCGCTAACGGCTCTTCTTCGATGGAACTGCGCCGCGTCGTCGTCACCGGGATGGGGATCGTCAGCCCTTTGGGCTGCGGGATCGAACCAACCTGGGCCAACATCCTCGCATCCAAGAGCGGTGCCAAGCGCATCGACGACTTCCAGGTCGACGATATCGCTTGCCAGATCGCACACCGGATCCCGTTGGGCGATTACGCCGACGGCAAGTTCAATCCCGACGAATGGATGGACGTGAAGGATCAACGTAAGGTTGATCCCTTCATCATCTACGCCATGGCGGCGGCCACCCAGGCGATCGAAGATGCCGGGGTGGAACCCAAGACCGAAGAAGAAAAGCACCGCATCGGCACGCTGATCGGCTCGGGCATCGGCGGTATCGGGGGCATCTACGAGACCTCGATCATCCTGCATGAGAAGGGCCCGCGCCGCGTCAGCCCGTTCTTCATCCCGGGCCGCATCATCAACATGGCATCGGGCAACGTCTCGATCCGCTTCGGCCTGAAGGGCCCGAACCACTCGGTGGTGACGGCTTGTTCGACCGGCGCGCATGCCATCGGCGATGCTGCCCGGCTGATCATGCTCGGCGATGCCGACGTGATGGTGGCCGGCGGCGCGGAATCGCCGGTCAACCGGATCTCGATCGCCGGCTTCGCCGCCTGCCGTGCGCTCTCCACCGCCTTCAACGATCGCCCGGAAATGGCCTCGCGTCCCTACGACAAGGATCGCGACGGCTTCGTCATGGGCGAGGGCGCCGGCATCGTCGTGCTCGAGGAATACGAGCGCGCCAAAGCCCGCGGCGCCAAGATCTATGGCGAAGTCATTGGCTACGGCCTGTCGGGCGACGCCTACCACATCACCGCGCCGTCCGAGGATGGTGATGGCGGTTTCCGCTGCATGCAGATGGCGGTCAAGCGCGCCGGCATCGATCCCTCGGAGATCGACTACATCAACGCCCACGGCACCTCGACGCCGCTCGGCGATGAGATCGAACTCGGCTCGGTCACCCGCATGCTGGGTGACGCTGCTCCCAAGGCGGCGATGAGCTCCACCAAGTCGGCGATCGGGCACCTGCTCGGCGCCGCCGGTTCGGTCGAAGCGATCTTCTGCCTGCTCGCTATGCGCGACTCGATCGTGCCGCCGACCATCAACCTCGACAATCCCTCGATCGCCTCGGTGATCGACCTGGTGCCCCATAAGCCCAAGAAGAAGGAGGTCAACATTGCCCTCTCGAACTCCTTCGGCTTCGGCGGCACCAATGCCTCGCTGATCTTCCGCAAGGCGAGCTAGAGCAACCGGACCCGGGCGCCGTCATGGCGCCGGGTTCGTATTGATGTCACTTTTTCAGCGACTATTGCCCGCGTTTGTGGAGGTTCGACCGATGGCCAACGAGCGCAGCGACAAGCGGGCCCGCAAAAGACGGCGGGGCGGCGGCTTGCTCAGCGTGATCAACGCGCTGCTGACCCTCGTCGTCATCGGCATTCTGGTCGCCGTCGGCATTTTCCTCTACGGCGCCAGCCAGTTCTACGCCCCCGGCGCAGTCAAGACCGAGGCCAGCTTCACGGTCGAAAAGGGCTCGTCGGTGATGACCACGGCCCGCCGGCTCGAAGAACAGGGGCTGATCCCGCAGGGCCAGTTGTTGCCGTCCGAATGGTTGTTCTGGGGCGGTGCCCGGGCGTTGAAGAAAGAGGGCGACCTCAAGGCCGGCGTCTATGCGCTGAAGCCGAACTCCTCGATGGCCGACATTCTCACCGAGCTGACCGAGGGCAAGCCGCTCGATTTCTTCGTCAACGTCATTCCGGGCGATACCTCGTTCCAGGTCGCCGAGCGGCTGAACGCCGTGGGTCCGAACCTCACCGGTGAGCCGGTGCCGGTGCCGCCCGAAGGCACGCTGCTCGCCGTGCGCTACGACTTCTTCCCCGGCGATACCCGCATCTCGGTGCTCGAAAAGATGCAGGCCGAGATGAAGAAGACGGTCGACGAGATCTGGGCCGGCCGCGACCCCGCCATCGACTCGGTGATCAAGTCGCCGGCCGAACTGGTGACCATGGCCTCGATCGTCGAGAAGGAAACCGGCGTCGCCTCCGAGCGTCCGCAGGTGGCTGCGGTGTTCATCAACCGGCTGAAAAAGTCGATGCGCCTGCAGACCGACCCGACGGTGCTCTATGGCGTCACCGAGGGTAAGGCGGTGCTGAGCCGCGGCCCGACCTCGTCGGAGCTGAAGGCCAAGACGGCCTACAACACCTACCAGATCGACGGCCTGCCGCCCGGCCCGATCGCCAACCCGGGCGAAGACGCGCTGCGCGCCGTCGCGCATCCGGCGGCGATCAAGGACCTCTACTTCGTCGCCAAGAGCGCCAACCCCGCTGACGGGCACTTGTTCGCCGAGACCTATGCCCAGCATCGCAAGAACGTGTCGCTCTATCGCAAGGCCGCCGCCGAGGCTGACTCGGAAGCCGCCAAGGAAGCGCTGGAGGCCGAGCAGGCCGAAGACGCCGGCGAGACCGTCGAGCCCGCCACCTGATGGCTCTGTCGCTTGCCAGCATGACCGGCTACGCTCGCGCCGGCGGCACGCTGCCGGGTGTCGGCTTCACCATCGAGATCAAGTCGGTCAATGGGCGCGGCCTCGATTTGCGGATGCGCCTCGCCTCCGGCTTCGATGCGCTGGAGACCGAGATCCGCCGGCTGATCGGCAAGTCGATCAGCCGCGGCTCGCTGACCGTATCGCTGAACGTCGACCGCGAGGGCGAGGGCGGCCGCGTCGTCGTCAACCACCAGGCGCTGGAAGCGGTGCTCGAAGGCTTCAAGTGGCTCGAGGGCCGCGTCGAGGCCGGCAGGCCCCGCCTCGATGGCATCCTGGCGCTGCGCGGCGTGCTCGAGCAGCACGAGACGGCGCTGTCGGCCGACGAAGAGGAAGCGCTCAACGCCGCCATCCTCGGCGCCGTCGCTGAGGCCGTGGCCGGTCTGGTCGCGGCACGGCGCGAGGAGGGCGCCCGCATCGCCGCCATCCTCTCCGAGCGCATCGACGAGATTGCTGCCCTCACCAAAGCTGCCGAGATCCACCCCGGCCGCAGCCGCGATGCCATCCTCGCCAGGCTGCGCCAGCAGGTCGCCGAGCTCAGCGAGGCGAGCCCGACGCTCTCCGACGAGCGGCTGGCGCAGGAAGCCATGCTGCTCGCCACCAAGGCCGATATCCGCGAGGAGCTCGACCGGCTCGGGGCGCACATCGCCGCGGCGCGTCAGTTGATCGTGGGTGGCGGCCCGGTCGGTCGGAAGCTCGACTTCCTGTCACAGGAATTTAACCGCGAAGCGAATACGCTTTGTTCGAAATCCAACGACGTGGCCCTGACTGCCATCGGCCTCGACCTGAAGGCCGTGATCGATCAGCTCCGCGAGCAGGTCCAGAATATCGAGTAATCCGGCGAGCCGTGACGCCGCCGAGAACTCTGTGCAGGGGCATAAGGACGAAGCACGAATGGAATTCACCCGACGCGGCGTGATGCTGGTTCTCGCCTCGCCGTCCGGCGCAGGCAAATCCTCGATCTCTCGGGCCCTGTTTGAGGATGATCCGAACATCGCGCTGTCGGTGTCGGTGACCACGCGCGCCCGCCGCACCGACGAGATCGACGGCAAGCACTACCACTTCATCGACGTGCCGACGTTCAAGAAGATGCGCGAGGATGGCGAGCTCTTGGAGAGCGCCGAGGTGCACGGCAATTTCTATGGCACGCCGCGCTCGCGTGTCGAAGAGCGGCTCTCGGCCGGTCGTGACATCCTGTTCGACATCGATTTCCAGGGCACGCTGCAGCTCTACGAGAAGTGCCGCAGCGACATGGTGACCATTTTCATCCTGCCGCCCTCGATCAAGGAACTGCGCAAGCGCCTCGAGCGGCGGGCCCAGGACAGCGCCGGCACCATCGAGAAGCGGCTGAAGAACGCCCGCATCGAGATGGAGCATTACGGCGAGTACGACTATGTGCTCGTCAACGAAGATCTCGAGGATTCCACCTCGCGTGTTCGTACGATCCTCGCCGCCGCCCGGCTCGCTCGGCCCCGCTTTATCCAATTGGATAAGTTCGTCAAAGACTTGCAGGATCAGATCGACTCTCTTTAGCAAGATGGGAGAGGGTCGCGAGCTTCAGAGCGTCATCAAGGCGCAATAAAATCGTTAAGGTAACACCTTAACTCTTCCGACAGCTGCCTGTGGATAAGCCATGGGCATCTGTGGATGGTTCGCTGGCTGCAGTTCCGAAACCTCGGAATTGGGCGGAACCTACCCTCGCGGGGGACTTGAGCATGCCGTTCGAAGTGAAAGCGTGCAGCATCGACGAAATGCAGCGGCATCCGACCTTTGCCGATCGGACCCAGGCAAAGGTGAAGGTGCTGCTGCGCGAGGTCCGCTCGCTCGAAACCTTCGACCACAACCTCACCCTGCGCGTCTGGGCCAACACCAACGACAAGATGAGCCCGTCGGAAATCAAGACCGCACTTCTGGTCAAGGCCGCCGCCATCCTCAAGCGCACCGTCTCGGTCGCCGAGATCGAAATCGGCGGCGACGGCGCTGTGACCCGGCCGACGGTCAGCGGCTGATCGTACCACTGCTCTGCTATCGAGTTCACCACCGGGTCATCCCCGCGAAAGCGGGGACCTCCGTTTGCGGTGGTGCGGATGGAAACAGAGGTTCCCGCTTTCGCGGGAATGACCCGGTGGCGTAACCGCAAGTCCGATCTCGCCTACCGCCGCGACAGCAGCATCACGAACTTTGCAATCACCCCGGCGGCGAAGCCGAACAGCATGAGGCCGAAGGTGAACGGCCCGAGGGTCTGGGTAATGCCGTCGGGTGCGGCGAGGTCGAGGGTGACCCAGCCGAAGAACAGCACTCCGAGCCCCAGCAGGATCGCCAGCGTCCGCCAGCGCTGGGCGAACAGCGGCACGGCGATCGGAATACCGAACGCCAAGAGCGCGGTGACGATGGCGATGACGCCGCCCATCAGCGGCGCGCCTTCGCCAGCTTGAGGAACGTCTCGACCGGCAGCACTTCGGCGCGCTCGTCGCCCCGGAGTTCCGCCGCGGCCAGCAGCGGCTCCATCGGTACGCCGAGCGACTTGAGGCTCTGCCGCACCATCTTGCGGCGCTGTCCGAAGGCAGCGCGGGTCACCGCTTCGAGGTCGCGCACTTCGACGCCGTCATTGGTCACCCTGGGCTTCAGGTGCACCACGCTGGAGGTGACCTTGGGCGGCGGTGTGAACGCCTCGCGCCCCACGTTGAAGGCGATCCGCGCCTCGGTACGCCAGCCGCACAAGACGCCCAGCCGGCCGTAGTGATTGTCTCCGGCCTTGGCGACGATCCGCTCGGCCACCTCGCGCTGGAACATCAGCGTCAGGCTCTCGAAGAAGGGCGGCCAGCGCTCGACGGTGAGCCAGCGCGTCAGCAACTCCGTGCCGATATTGTAGGGCAGGTTGGAGACGATGCGCGTCGGGCCGTCGGCCAGCGCGGCGTAATCGACCTCCAGCGCATCGCCGGCGATCACCTCGAGCCGTCCGGGATAGGCCTCGGCGATCTGAGCAAGCGCAGGTAGAGTGCGCTCGTCGCGCTCGATGGCGATGACTTTCCTCGCGCCCTCGGCGAGCAGTGCCCGCGTCAGCCCGCCCGGACCGGGGCCCACTTCGATCACCGTCGCCGCCTCCAGCGGACCGGCGACGCGGGCGATCCGTGCCGTCAGGTTGAGATCGAGCAGAAAGTTCTGCCCGAGTTCCTTTTTGGCCCTCAGGTCGTGGGTGGCGATGACCTCGCGAAGCGGCGGGAGATTGTCGATCTGCATGGCAGCGGGGATAGCGGATTTATCGGCGAAGGCAAATGGGCACTGCAGGACCCACTTGACCTTGCCATGATGGGAAGGTGCAGGAAGAGGGTACGGCCACTGAATCAGGCCCGATCTGGAAGGAGATAGATATGCATAAGTTCACCCTCGCCGCGGCCCTGCTGCTGGCATCCGCTTTCCCCGCACTGGCGCAGCAGGATCATGGCGGCCACGGCGCCGCGCCGGCCACAACCCTTCCGGCCATCTGCCTCGCCAATGCACCTCAGGCGGCCGCACCCATGGCCATGCCGCACGGGGCAGGGGCCTCCGAGGCCCATACCGAGCTGATGGCGGGCATGGACGCGATGAACGCCGACATGATGGCCGGCGGTACCGCCACCGATATCGACGTCGCCTTCGTCTGCTCGATGATCCCGCACCACCGCGGCGCCATCGATATGGCCAAGGCCGAACTCAAGCACGGCGACGATCCGTGGGCCCGCGAGATGGCTCAGGCAGTGATCACTGCGCAGGAGAAGGAGATCGCCGACATGCTGGCCTGGCTGGAAAAGCAGCCGCAGTAGCAGCCGTACTGAAGCAGACGGCCCCCTCCCGGCCTCCCCCATAAAAGGGGGAGGTGAAGAGTCGAGGCTGTAGCTTCGATCGTGCCCAGTGAACCGGCGGGGCACCTCCCCCTTCAAGGCCATGAGAGCTACGCTCGAATGGCAAAGGAGGGGGCCGTCGCTCGCTGTTGTGGCGCCTCTACTGCGCCGCTGCCCGCTGCGCCGCGCCGCCGGTCAGTTCATCCGCCAGCCGGATCGCATTGAGGAAGCTTGCATCCGACCCATTGCCCGTCCCGGCGAGGTCGAACGCCGTGCCATGGTCGGGTGAGGTGCGGACGATCGGCAGGCCGAGGGTGACGTTCACCGCCTGGTCGAACGCCACGGTCTTGATCGGGATCAGCGCCTGGTCGTGGTACATCGCGATCACCGCGTCATACTTCCGCCAGTGCGGCAGGTGGAACAGCGTGTCCGCCGGCATCGGGCCCTCGGCAAGGATGCCCTCGTGCTGCAGCTGCGCGATCGCCGGGCCGACAGTGTCATAGTCCTCGGTACCGATATTGCCGCCCTCGCTGGCATGCGGGTTGAGCCCGGCAAAACCGATGCGCGGCTCGGCGATACCGAAGCGGGTGCGCAGGCTATGCGCGACGATCCGCCCGGTGCTCACGACCAGCTCGAAGGTGATCAGCGACGGCACGGCGCTGATCGGCACGTGGATTGTCGCCGGGATCACCCGCAGCGCCTCATGCGCCAGCATCATCACCGGCATCGGCGCCGCGCCGCCCTGCGCGCAAAGCGCTGCCAGGTACTCGGTATGCCCGGGATACTTGAAGCCGGCGGCGTAGAGTGCCGCCTTGTGGATCGGTGCAGTCACGATGGCGCGGCAGGCCCCAGTGAGGCTGTCGTCCACTGCGCGGCTGATTGCCTCGATCACCACCTTGCCCGAGAGCGCCGTCGGGTCACCCGGCTTGTCGGGCACGAGGCCGTCGACATGCACCACCGGCAGCGCCTCGGCGAACCGGGCGGCGGCCTCGGGCGGCGTGCACTCGAGCATCGCCACCGGCAGCCGCAACCGGGCGGCGCGGGCCCGCAGGAAATCGATATGGCCATAGACGATGAACGGCGGCAGGCCCAGCTCGACGCGGTTGGCATAGAGCCTGAGGATCAGGTCCGGCCCGATCCCCGCCGGTTCGCCCATGCTTACGGCCAGCGGCGCTTGATTGTCGGCCAAGGTGTCCTCACGTGTCCAAACGCAAACCTGCGCGCTCACCAAAGCGCATTGGCGCAGCCGGTCGCCGCGCCAATACTGCCACTAGCATGGACTCGCTAAGCCAAACGGCCGCGATTGCGGTCGATTTGCCTGAGGGCCGGCAAGAGTCCGTTAGTTGTAGACGATCTTGGCTTTGGTCCGAAGCTCGGTCTTGAACTTCTCGGCTTCCGCCTTCATCTGCTCGCCGCCCTGCTCGCTGCGCAGCTTGTTCTTGAGGAAGGTGGTGTCACGCGCTTCGTTCTTGGCGCAGATCGCCAGCATCGACACGCCCGACTCGGTCACCCGCGGCTTGGTGATACCGCCGACGTTGAGTTTGGCGAGTTCGGCGGCCAGCGGCTCGGGCAGCTGGGTGGCGTGGCGGCGGCCCATGTCGCGCACTGCGGCGTCGGTGAAATTCAGCGATACCTGCACGGCACTGTCGCAGCCCTTGAAGGCCTGGCGGTACTGGTTGGCCTGGCCGGTGCGCGCCGAAGCATTGCCGGTCGAGCTGATGAACAGCACTTCCTTGAGGATGTAGTCATAGCTCGAAGCCTGGTCGAGCTTGGCCTCGGCGGCCTTCTCGAGGTCGAGGTCCGACACCTTGACGCGCGAGGCGACCACCATGCCGCTCACCTGCTGCCAGGCGATCGCGGCGCGGAGGCGGGCCCGCATGGTTTCATTGTTGACGCCGGCCTGCTGCAGGATCTGGCGCAGCTTGTCGCTCGACACCTTGATGTTGCGCGCCACCTGCTGGAACGCGTCATCGACCTGCTGGTCGGAGATGACGATGTTCATCCGCTTGGCTTCCTGGATCTGCAGCTGCTCGTCGATCAGCTGTTCCATCGCCTTCTTGCTGCCGCCGCCGCCTTCCAGCGCCAGCAGCTTGGTGCGCTGCGCGATTTCGATGTCCGAGATCGGCACGCCGTTGACCGTGACCTTGGTCGCGGCGAAAGCCGGCATGACGCTCAGAGTAAGGCCGATCAGCGTTGCAGCGATGAGGCGGAGCATTGTCGTCACCATTTTCAGTTCTTTGGGAAGGCCGCCGGATCGCCCCCGGCTCGGCCATCTCAATGTTGGAAGAATACGGCCAAAATCGGTTGGCCGGGGTCGTTGCATCGGTCGATCGCGCCAACCGGACTAGTAGTTGAGAATATCGAACTGCGCGCCGGGCGCCTTCAGCTTGAACTGCACGCCGAACGTCACCGAGTTCGGCGTTTCGTGCGTCGCGCCATTGGCCTGCGCAAAACCGCCGGCGAGGAAGTAGCCGTCGTCATAAATCAGCTCGCCGCGGGCTTCCAGCCACTCGCTGGCGGCGATGTCCCACGACACGCTGCCGATGGCGCGCCAGTAGTCGAGCGGCAGCGGCGTGCTGCCGCGCAGCGTCACTTCATGTTGATCCGCCAGCACGCCGGTCGCTGCGTCGGCCGGCAGGTAGACGTAGTCGCTGCCCACCGAGTAGGGGCCAAAGGCATAGTTGCCGCCGAGGCCGGCACGCGCCACGCGCGGGCCATCGGGGTCGACCTGCAGCTTGGCGCCCAGCGTCAGCCCGGCATAGGGCGAGCCGCGCGCCCCCAGCACCACGTAGGACGCGGTGTCCTCGAGCCCGCTGCTCACCCCGGTATTGACCGGATCGTCGACGGCGAAGGCGTTGACCCCGGCAAGGTGGAAGCTCTGTCCGCCGACGATCTCCAACCACTGGCCGCCAGAGAAATTAGCGAGATAGCGCGCCCCGACATTGGCGCGGAGCCCGGTTTCCTGCCGGTCGGTGCCGGTGAAGCGGTCGTAGGAGAAGATGTTGGTGTCATCGAGCACGAAGCTGTGCGCGTTGTCGTTGGTGATGCCCACCAGCGAGGTGTCGCTACCGCGATAGACCAGTTGCGCGATCGGCTCGAGCAGGTGCGTATCGAGCCCGTTGGCGGCGAACAGCGGCCAGCGGAAATCGACTGCGGCGATCGGAGTTGCGGCGAACAGGAACTGCTCGGCGGGTTCGGGGTCGCCAACGACCGGGTTGCCGAGGTCGCCGCTGTCATAGTTGGTGATGTCGGCGCGCAGCCCGAGATAGGGCGTCACCACCACGCCGCCCGGCGCGATGATCTGGTTCTGCCAGCTCAGCTCGCCCGAGGCATGGGTCTTGGCGCCTTCGTAGCCGAAGACATAGGGGATGCCGCCATAGAGCGCCGAAGAATTCTCGGCCCGATACACTCCAAGCAGGTTGCCATTGGCCCGCACCTGGCCCCAGTCGCCAAAGTCGAAATAGCCATTCCCCCGCGCATTCGGCAGCGTCGCCGCCTGCTGCGATTGCGCCAGGTCGGCGGCAGCGATCGTGCCGTACTGCCCCAGCTTCAGGAACTCCTGAACCCTCAGATCGGCGTAAAAGTCAGTGCTGAGATGCGTCGCGTAGACCTCGTTAGTCACCCAGTCGGCGGTGCTGAAGTCGTAGTCGTCGAAATACGCGGCATCGGTGAAGGCGCTGTACGACCAGCCGACGGTCCAGTCGGCAATCGGCTGGAACCGGCCGGAACTCTGGATCGCGCCGCGCCATTCGCGGTTGCCGAGCTCGCTGAACGCACCCGGATCGAGCTGGTAGAGGCCCGACGCCTTGACCGTGAACGAGCCGTAGTCGAACTGCTGTTGCCACTCGGCCGCCATCAGAAAACCCTGGCGCGACATCAGCGAGGGCGCGAGCAGGATTTCCGTGTCCTCGCCGATATTGATGAAGTAGGGCGCCGTGATCCGGCCGCCATAGACCTGCTTGTAGTTGACCCGGGGAAGCATGAAGCCGTTGCTCTGCTTCGCGCTCGGATCCGGCAGCGACAGCCACGGCAGCCATGCCACCGGAATGCCGAGCACCTCCAGCGACGGCTGCTCGAAATAGATCGTCCTGGTCTCGGCGTTCTGGATCAGCTTGGCGGCTTTCACCTTCCAGCCGACGCGGTTGCCTTTGGCGTCGATGCACTCCCCGCACGGGGTGTAGGTCGCCTGGTTGAGTACGGTTTCGAGCGTGCTGGAATACCGCACGTCGCTGGCCGTGATCCGCGCGCCGTCGGTGGTGGTGAGGGTGAGCGACTGCAGGAACGCCTGCTTCATCCCGCCGGTGACCTCGATCGTCTCGGCGGTGTATTTGGTGCCCGCCGGGTCGACCAGCTGCACGTTGCCGATGCAGTTGAGGTTGCCGGTCTGCTGCTCATAACGCAGGTCGTCGCAGGCGATCGAATAGCCTTCGTACTGCATCAGCACGCGGCCCTGCGCGCTGATCACGTCGCTGCTCTTGTCGTAGGAGAGGACGTTGGCCTCGACTTTTGCCGGGGCGCCGGGCTCGGGCAGCGTGGCAAAGAAACCTTCGGGCAGGAACTGCGCAGCGGCAGGCGACGCGGCCACCAAGGCGAGCACAAGCGCCACGCCAAACTGGCGCAGGCACATTCCCAGCCCCCGGTCGCGGCGCATCATGCTCACGTCCGCCCGTCTTCCCTGTTGAGCAGCACCGTCACTCCAATGACGATGGCTACTACCGCCGGCCCTGCAACTGCGATGACCGGATGCATCACACCGGCACCCCCGGCGCGTCCAGCCATCTCGGTCACCACATAAACCAAGACGCCAAGGACGATACCATAAAGCACCGCCCCACCATACTTATTGGTCCTTCGATAACCGGCCGTAAACGCGAAGGCAATGACCAGCGAGCCACACAGCGTAAGTGGCAGTGCAAGGAGCCTGAGGAACCGCGTTTCCGTCTCGGCCCGTTCCCGGGAATCGGTGAGCCGGGCCGCCAGCGAACCTGCCAGTTCCCAGACCGTCATATCTTTGATCGACGCGATCCGGGCTCGCATGTCGCCAGCCGTTCGAGCCGTTGGCAGCCGGAAATCGGTCATCGCCTCAGGCATTTCGTTGGAACGATAGCGCGTCGCCTGGGCCATCACCCACTCATTGCCCACAAGCTCGGCGGTTGCCGCTTCGATGCGGTCGCGCGGCGCCTCCATCAGGAAGACGTTGACGCTGCCCAGCGCCGTGCCCGATGGGTTCACGTAGCCGGCTTCGAGGATGTAATGGACATCGCCCTGTTGCTCGTCGAGCCACAGCGTGCCGGAGCGGCCCACTTCGCCACTCGTGGTCGAGCTCGGCGACAGCGTGCGGTTGAACTGGATCACCGCCGTGTCGACCAGCAGCGTCACCAGCACCCCGCCGGCGAGGGTAACCGCCAGCGGCACGATCATCACCCGCCAGACCGACCGGCCCGAGGCCTTGATCACCGTCATCTCGCGCGTTGCCTGCAGGTTCAGCAGCCCCGCGACGGTGCCGACGAGGAAGGTCAGCGGCAGCGTATCGATGATCCAGCGTGCCGCGGCCAGCGCCACGGCGGTCAGCGCCAGCGGCGCGCCGCCGGTTGCCGACAGGGCGGCAAAGCGGGTCGTATTGAGCGACTCGACCAGCAGCACGATGCCGAACAGCACCACCAGCGTCAGTCCGACATTGCTGGCCAGCCGCCGAACGATGATCCAGTCGATCCGGTTCATCGGCCAAGCGCCTCCCGGGGCAGGCTATGCGCCTCTCGGGGCAGCGGCGCGAACACCCGCAACCGGTAGACGAGGATGGCCACAGCGATGACGATCAGCACGATGACCCCGCTGGTCTCGCGCGCCCAGCCGGCAACCGGTGCGTATGAGGTGACCGCGCGTTCGAACAGCACCGCGCCAAGCACGGTGATCTCCACCGGCAGCGCCGGCTCCTTGCGCCGACCCGAGGGGAAAACGCTGATCGCGGCGACGAACAGGCAGAGCGCCAGCACCCGGAAGCCGTCAGACGTGCGCTCGGCGATGCGGCGCAGCGACTCGGCCGGCCACTCCCCTTCGGTCAGCCCGCGCATGATCATGCCGTAGGTGCTCTGGTCGCCGCGGCGCTCGCCGGTATCTTCATCGCCAGTCAGGCGCTCCAGCGCGATGTCGTAGCGCTCGAACGAGATCTCCGAGAACTGCCCATCGGCGGTGCGGTACTGGATCGTCCCGTCCTCGAGCTGCAGCACGTAACCGAGTTCGTCGGCCGTGATCAGGGCAGAGTCGGCGATGTAGGTGCGCCGGGTATCCGCGTCGCGCCGGTCGTCGGCGAAAAACGAGGTGATCTCGCCATCCGCCCCGCGACCACCGACGGTGATTGTCACGCCATCACCCAGTTCGGCGAAACGGTTGGGCACCAGCGAGCGCCCGACCAGGTCCGCCGCCGCCTGGGCTTTGATCTGGTTGTTCTCGCGGCTCGCCAGTGGCTCGATTACGTGCGCCAGCAGCAGGACCATCAGTGTGCCGATCGCGGCGTAGCCGAGGATCGTCCCGATCAGTGCCGGCAGGCGCTGCGAGACATGGATGATGTGCAGCTCCCGTGACGCCTGCATGGCGCGCAGCGCCCGTGCCAGCCCGATGGCGAGGCACACATAGAGGAAGGCGATGGAGAGTGGCGGCAGGCCGAGGATGGTCTGCCAGAACAGCGTGCCCAGCCCGCGATCGCGGACCGCCCCGACCTCGACGATTCTGAGCAGTTGCACGAGGTACAGAATCGTCAGCGCGACCCCGAAAAGCGCAGCGGCCTCGGCGGCAAAAAGCCTGAAAAGATAAGTGCCTAGCCGAGTCATATAGACAATCTGGTTCCGACGCGCGCTCACCTCCGGTCTGCCCCCGGCAGGTGAACCGGGCGGACATTGCCCGCCCCCGACATGGCTTGGCAAGCCAATCGGGCAGGGGCATGGCGGTCGGTCTCCGAGGTGTTGCGGGATTGACGCGACGGGCGTAGCCACTATCAGTCGTGAGCCTGCCGTTTCCCGGACCACGCGTCCGTCCCATTGCCATAAGGTATTTTCGCCCATGCCGAACCGGATCGAGATCAAGACCGCTGCCCTGCCGCTGAAGGCGACTGGAACGCTGGTCGTCTACGTCGCCGAAGGCGCTGCGCCCACCGGGGGCGCCGCCGAGGTCTGGAAGGCCACCGGGCTCGACTGGCAGAAGGTCTCCGCCGCCGCCGGCTTCAAGGGCAAGCAGGGGCAGGTGATCGACCTGCTGGCGCCGGCCGGTGTCGCGGCCGACCGTTTGCTGCTGCTCGGCAGCGGCAAGGCGGGGCAGGGCGACAGCCTGTCGGCCTGGACCGACCGCGGCGGGTCGCTCGCCGGCAAGCTGGCGGCGGTCAAGGCAACCAAGGTTGCCGTGCTGCTGGACGATCCTGAAGCGACCCCCGAGCGCATCGGCGAACTCGCTGCCGGCCTCCGCCTCCGCCACTACAAGTTCGACCGCTACAAGCCGGCGAAGTCGGACGACAACGGCGACAGCACGCTCACCGTCACGCTGCATGTCGACGGCCGGTCCGCCGTCGACAAGGCCATCGCCGACCGCCAGGCCACCGCCGAAGGCACGCTCCTCGCCCGCGACCTGATCCACCTGCCGCCCAACGTCCTCGGCACGCTCGAGTTCGCCGCCGAGGCCGCCAAGCTTGCCGAGCTCGGCGTCGAGATCGAACAGCTCGACGAGAAGGCCATGCGCAAACTCGGCATGAACGCCCTGCTCGGCGTGGCGCAGGGTTCCGTTCGCCCGCCACGTCTTGTCATCATGCGCTGGAACGGTGGCAAGGCGAAGGAGCAGCCGATCGCCTTCATCGGCAAGGGCGTGGTGTTCGATTCCGGCGGCATCTCGCTGAAGCCTGGTCTCGGCATGGAGGATATGAAGGGCGACATGGGCGGGGCGGCCGCCGTCACCGGCCTGATGCAGGCGCTCGCCAGCCGCAAGGCCAAGGTCAACGCCATCGGCGTCATCGGGCTGGTCGAGAACATGCCCTCGGGCACGGCTTATCGCCCGGGTGATATCCTCACTGCCATGAGCGGCACCACCATCGAGATCGTCAACACCGACGCCGAGGGCCGCCTGGTTCTCGCCGATGCGCTCTGGTACACGCAGGACCGCTTCAAGCCGAAGTTCATGATCAACCTCGCGACCCTCACCGGCGCCATCGGAGTAGCGCTCGGCAGCGATCACGCCGGGCTGTTCTCCAACAACGACGATCTCTCGGCCAAGCTGCTGGCTGCCGGCCTCGCCACCGGCGAAAAGCTCTGGCGCCTGCCGATGGGGGCTGCTTACGACAAGCAGATCGACAGCCGCTTCGCCGACATCAAGAACTCGGGCGGCCGCCCGGCCGGCTCGATCACCGCCGCGCAGTTCCTCGCCCGCTTCGTCAACGACGTGCCGTGGGCGCATCTCGATATCGCCGCCGTGGCCTTGGCGTCTCCCTCGAGCGAAACCAACACCGCCTGGGCTTCGGGCTTCGGCGTAGCGCTGCTTGATCGGCTGGTGCGCGACAACTACGAGGCCAAATGACCGGCGTGTTGCCTGATCTGCCGCTCGTCGCCAATCCGTCGCGCCTGTGGCTGTCGCCGATCGCGGCGATCGCGCTGTTCGCCGGACTGGTGGCGCTGCTGCCGACCCTCCTGCTGCTGGCGAGCCTCGTTGGCCTGCTCGGCATGCACCCGAGCGTCGAATTGACGCTGCTGGCACTGCCGACACTGGCGGTCGGGGTGTTCTTCCTCGCTGTCGGCAGCGTGGTGATCGGTGACCTGCGCCTCAGGCGACCGGTGCTGACCATCGACGAGCACGGCGTCTTCGACCGCCGCGTCACCGATGCGCCGATCGCTTGGACTGACGTCGTGGAAGTCGCCCCAGCCCCTGGGGGCGGCGGCATCCTCCTGGCGCTGAAGACCCCGCTCGAAACCCGCCTCAGCCCCTATCGCGCCGGCACTGCCGGGTTTCGCCAGCCGGCCGCCGGCCTCGCCAACATCCCGGTACGGGGCATGGACCGCCCGGCCAAGCTGCTTGCCGAGACACTGACGGTACTGGCGCTGCGCAATGGCGCCGTGCCGCCGGCGGAGGAGGCCGCGTGACCGAGATCCTGTTCTATCACCTTGAAAGCCAGCCGCTCGAACGGGTGCTGCCGGTGCTGCTGGTAAAGTCGCTGGAGCGCGGCTGGAGCGCCGTTGTCGAGACCAGCAGCGACGAGCGGGCGCAGGAACTCGACTACATACTCTGGACCTACCGTGACGACAGCTTTTTGCCGCACTCGCTCGCCGGCGGCGATGCCGACCACCTGCAGCCGGTGCTGATCACCACCCGCCCGCACAACCCCAACAAGGCCGAAGTGCGCTTCTTCGTCGACCGCGCCGTGCCGCAGTCCGGCGAAGGCTACCAGCGCATCGTCTTCATGTTCTCCGGCCACGACCCGGATGCGGTGACCGAAGCCCGCGCCGCATGGAAGGCGCTGCGCGACGGCAATGAGGTGACCTACTGGCAGCAGGACGGCAACGGCAAGTGGGCGAAGAAGGGGTAGGGCGCAATCGCTCGTCGCTTCGCTCCGATCGCGCAACCTGCGGTTGCGATACCCCTCATCCGCCCTTCGGGCACCTTCTCCCTCAAGGGGAGAAGGCACCAGACTGAGATGCCTGAGGTTGGCGTCCTTCTCCCCATGAGGGAGAAGGTGGCCGCAGGCCGGATGAGGGGTATGCGATGCGTAGCATCGCCGATCTGAGCGTCAGCGAGGAGCGACGGGCCTCAGCCCGGCTCCCAGCCCGGCTCCGCCTGCTCGAACTTCGAGAACTGAAACCCCGGCGCTACGGTGCAGCCGACCAGCGTCCAGTCGCCGAGGCACGCCGCGCGCTGCCAGGCATTGCCGGGGATCACCAGTTGCGGCCGTTCGCCGGCGGCGAGGTCATTGCCCAGCGCATGCTCGGTGACGCTCTTGCCATCGCGCGAGATGTCGAGCCGCATCGGCGCGCCGGCATACCAGTGCCACACCTCGGCCGAATCCACCCGGTGCCAGGCGCCGGTCTGGTGGTTGCTCAGCAGGTAGTAGATCAGCGTCGAGTGCGGCCGGCCGGTGCCGTTGAGCGTGTCGGCGAAGGTCTGCCGGTAGAAGCCGCCCTCCGGGTGCGGCTCGAGGCCGAGCAGCGCCACCACGTCGCTTGCGGTCATCTGCGTCATCCCATCGCCCTCTCGGCCTGCTCCAGCTCTTCGCTGAGCGTCAGCCAGCTTTCTTCGATCCGGGCGATCTCGCCTTCGAACCGCGCCTTGTCCTTGCCGAGCAGGATGACCCGCTCGGGCGCCCCGTCATAGGTCTTGGGATCGGCGAGGAAGCCATCCACCCGCGCCAGTTCGGTCTTGAGCCGCCCGAGCTTCTGCTCGAGGTCCTTGATCGATTTGCGCAGCGGCGCCACTTCGGCGCGCTTGGCCGCGGCGTCCTGGCGGGCCGCCTTGCGGTCCTCGACCACTGGCGCCGTCGCTTCTTTCTTGCCCTTGCCGCTGCTGTTGGAGGTCAACAGGCGCTGGTAAGTATCGAGATCCTCGTCGAATTCCTCGATCGTGCCATTCTGCGCGATCCACAGCTTGTCGACCGTGGCGTCGATCAGGTGGCGATCATGGCTGATGATCAGCACGGCGCCCGAATAGTCGTTGAGCGCCGCCACCAGCGCGTCGCGGCTATCGATATCGAGGTGGTTGGTCGGCTCGTCGAGGATCAGCATCCCTGGCCCGCCAAAGGTGATGAGCCCGAGCAACAGGCGGGCGCGCTCGCCACCCGAGAGGTTCTTCACCTTGGTGTCCATGCGCGAGGTGGTGAGCCCCATCTGCGCCACGCGCGAGCGGCGCTTGGCCTCGCTGTCATACGGCATCAGGTCGATGACATGCTCGAACGGCGTCTGCTCCGGCTTCAGCTTGTCCAGCTGATGCTGGGCGAAATAGGCGATCTCCAGCCCCTTGCCCTTGCGCATCTCGCCGCCCATCGGCTTCAGGTCGCCAGACAGCAGTTTGGCGAAGGTCGACTTGCCGTTGCCGTTGACGCCGATCAGCGCGATCCGGTGGTCCGGGTCGATCCGGTTGGTGATGTGACGCAGGATCACCTTGTCGCCATAGCCCACCGACACGTTGTCGAAGGTCATCATCGGCGAGGCCGGGACCTTCTTGGGGTCGGGGAAATTGAACGGCGACGAGCTCTCGTCGAACATCGCCGCCGGCGGCTTCAGCTTGGCGATCATTTTGACACGCGCTTGCGCCTGTTTGGCCTTAGTGGCCTTGGCCTTGAAGCGGTCGACGAATTTCTGCAGGTGCGCGATCTGGTCGAGCGTCTTCTCGCGGCTCTTGTTGTTGAGCTCCATCTGCATCCGGCGCGTCTCTTCGAACGTGTCGTAGTTGCCCTTGTAGAAGGTCAGCTTCCGATGCTCGAGATGCGCGATCGAGTTCACCGCCTTGTTCAACAGGTCACGGTCGTGGCTGATCATGAACACGGTATAGGGGTAGGTCGCGAGGTACTTCTCGAGCCACAGCGTGCCTTCGAGATCGAGATAGTTGGTCGGCTCGTCCAGCAGCAACAGGTCGGGCTGCGAAAACAGCACGCCGGCCAGCGACACGCGCATCCGCCAGCCGCCCGACAGCTCCGAGGTCGGCCCCAATTGCCGGTCCTTCTCGAACCCCAGACCCTTCAAGATGGTCGAGGCGCGCGCTTCGGCGGTATGTGCGTCGATCTCGGCCAGCCGCGTATGGATATCGCCGATGCGGTGCGGGTCGGTTGCCGTTTCGGCCTCCGCCAGCAGCGCCGTGCGCTCCTTGTCGGCCGACAGCACCACGTCGAGCACGCTGATCGAGCTCGCCACCGCTTCCTGCGCCACCGCGCCGATGCGGGCCTTCTTATTGACCTCGATCGTCCCGCCCTCGGGCGCGATCTGCCCCAGGATCAGGTGGAACAGCGTCGTCTTGCCCGTGCCGTTCTTGCCCACGAAACCGGTTTTTGAACCGTCGGGGAGAACCAGCGAGGCATTTTCGAACAGGGGACGGCCCTGGATGCGATAACTGAGATCGGTAATGGTCAACATGGCGCGGCCGATGCATCCGCGGCGCGCGGAATGCGTTACGAGAGGGATAGGGTCAGATCGAAGCGACCCAATAGACCGAGAACCCGGAGAAGTCCAATGCGCCTCGTCCCCCTTACCTTTGCCCTGTGCCTCGTCTCCGGCGTGGCCCTCGCCCAGGAGTTGGCCCCGCTCAATGATCTCAAGGCCTGCCGCCTCGATGCCGAACTGGTGTCGCTGAGCTTCAGCTATGACGGCGGCGCCTGCGAAGAGACCGGCAATGGCAGCGTCGACCTGGTCGAATCCGGCACGGCGACGGTGACCATCCCGATCGTCTCCACTGCGGAGTCTGCACCATGCAGGTGGTGAAGGTGACCCACGCCAGCGCCATCAACGCCGTCGATGACGTCACTGCCCTTGAAGTGCAGCTGGTCAGTCCCGGCGGCGAAGTGCAGGCCAAGGGCAAGGTCGAGATCGCGCCGCACACCCCTGACTGCGTGCCGCCGGTGCCGACAGAGTAGGGCACTCAAGCCAGGCATGCCGGCTCGCGGGCCCCGTCATTTCGGTCGATCGCGGTGCGCGAACTTGAGCGACACAGCCGCGAGGACAATCAGAACAATCAGCAGCAGAGCTCGGGTCAGCGTCATCACCACGCCGTGCTCAAACGCCGCCTGGTTGGTCCGCAGATAGCGTTGCAACAGATCGTCGATCTCGTCTGACAATGACGATGTCGACGCGTTCCTCAGCTCGAGGAGGCGCTTGAGGTGAGCGACTTCGCCACTCACCACGGCCTCTAGCCACCGCAACCCATTCCTCGCGTCATCGGTACTGATATGGGAGTAGATCGAAGACAGTTGCCGGCTCTCGTCGGCAGTAAGCGTCACGGTGGCGATCGGGTAGCGAACAATGCCGCTTTCGTCCCTTGGCACGGTGAACAGGCAGAAGAACAGGTCCAGCGCGACCAGCTTGCTGCCATCGGCCATCGTATCGATGTCGCGTCTGGAGCTCCAGACCGGGGTCGACCACGGATAGCCGGCGGTACAGGATTGCTCGAGGTCGAGCACCTTCCGCAGGTCGAGGAATGCCTCGATCATCGGGCCGGCTCCCGCGCTTTCTGCGGGGTTCTCCAGCAGCCTCGCGATGGTCGCGAGGTATGGCGCATCGACTTTGCTGCGCTCCTCCATCAGGAAGATGTCGCGTGAGTAGGTATTGTAGTCGCGGAACTTCGACTTGAGGCCGCCGAACACCTCGCTCGTCGATGCCGATGAGTTGGTCTCGCTGCTCCCGAAGAAATGTGACCAGGCGTAGCCGAACCCGGCATAGTCAGTCAGGGCGATCGCCAGGGCGCTCACCACGATCAGCGAGCCGACCAGAAGCCGCCCGTCGGTCCATATCCGGCTGCCACGCCGGGTGGTCGTGATGTCGCCATGCGGCGTATGCGCAGACCCCACAGAAGACATTTGTCCCCTCCGGCTGAGCCCGACTGCCGTCATCCTACTCCCGTTTGACCGTGGTGTCAGAGAGCATGAGTGATCGCCGGATTGCGCGCCGCCGGCGCTGCAGGACTAGCGTTCCCTGAGGTTCATGCGCATCACCGGTGCCGTGCCGAACTGAGTTTCGGTGATGCCTGTCTGGGTGAAGCCGACTGACCGGTAAAAGGCGAGGGCGTCATCAGCGGCGACGACATGCAACGTCGATGCACCCATGCCCCGTGCCAACTCCTTGGTCCGTTCGACCAGCCGGCGCCCGAGGCCGAGGCGCTGCATCTCCGGATCGACGAACAGCCCGTCGAGTTCCGCGTTGCCGTCTGCCTTCGGCAGCACAACGGCGAAGCCAACGGGGCTTCCATCGGCATCGGCCACGCAGGCAGTTGCCGCTGTCAGCTGTTCGACCGGAACCTGAACGGCTTCCGGATGCGCCAGCAACGCCTCGCGATCACGCTCGCTGGCCATCACGGTCTTCCAGACGATTGCCAGCAGCGCCGGTTGATCGTCGGACTGCGCGGGCCGAATGGTGTATCTCGCGGCCATAGATCTCCGACGTCCCGCAGAGGTAGTTGTGGCGACGGAGCGGAAGTTGCTCCGAACGGAGGCTAACCAAGTCGGAGACAGCGTAGTTTCGCAAGAACGCGCATAGAGTTATCATTCTGGCCGGGCCACCCTGCGAAAGATTGAAACCTGTCTGGGAAACACTGGCTGCTGCGAGATCGGACGGTTGTAAGGCCCGGTCGGCTTGTCGCCGTCGCCTCGGTTGCCGGGCCGCTGATCTCATCGCTGCTGACGGCGGGGCCGTTCTTTTTCGGCAGCTTGCCGGCAACGGCACTGGAGCCGCTCCACTTGGCGGTCAACATCCTTTTGTTCGCCATTGCGAGCTACTGTTTCGGCCTGGTTCCCGCGCTGTTGGCCTCGGTGGTGCTGGTGCTGCGGCGCAACACAACCGTGCTCGAGGCTGTGGTTGTCGCGCTGGGGGTGAGCTTTGCCGTGGGCACGTCCTACGGCATGCTTGGGGCTTCCAGCGTTCCTTTATTCGCAGGCCTGTCGTTGACCGTGGTGGCGGTCCCCGCGACCATCGGCGTCGGCCTGCTCGCCACGTGGTGGGGCGCATTCGGAACGCCTTCCCCAACAGTGCGACCGCCTGTCCCACGCGATACTGCCTCCTGACGTTGCTGCAGCCGTCTTGCGCCCGTCACGCCTTCCCGTTAGAAGGCCGCACCCAATTCAGACCCACTCCAAGGACCAGACACATGGCCATTGAGCGCACCTTCTCCATCATCAAGCCCGACGCGGTCCGCCGCAACCTGATCGGCAACATCCTTGCCGTGTTCGAAAAGAACGGCCTGCGTCCGGTCGCGCTGAAGAAGATCAAGATGACTCGCGCCCAGGCCGAGGGCTTCTATGCGGTGCACAAGGAACGCCCGTTCTACGGCGAGCTGGTCGAGTCCATGATGTCGGGTCCGGTGGTCGTCCAGGTGCTGGAAGGCGAGAACGCCATCCTGAAGAACCGCGAAGTGATGGGCGCCACCAACCCGGCCAACGCCGCCGAGGGCACCATCCGTAAGCTCTACGCCGTTTCGGTCGGCGAGAACTCAGTGCACGGCTCGGACGCTCCCGAGACCGCCAAAGAAGAGATCAAGTTCTTCTTCACCGACGACGAGATCGTCGGCTGATCGCCGCTCGATAGCGATTTCCGAGGGCCGCCTCCGGGCGGCCCTTTTGTTTTGCTAGCGGCACGCACACCCACCAGAGCTATCTCCGCGCGAGCCGCGGACCGACGCCTGGAGATCGTGCCTAGGCAAGAACCGATATTTCCCGCGTTAGCGGTAATGACCCGGCGGGTGTATGGATACCCGCGCATAGCGAAAGCCGCCCCGTGAACCTTCCCGAGACCATCCATCCCGCGCTTGCCACCGCCCTGACGGCCCGCGGCTACGACACGCTGACGCCGGTGCAGTTGAGCGTGCTCGCGCCCGAAGCTGCCGAGCGGGACCTCCTGGTGTCGGCGCAGACTGGTTCGGGCAAGACCGTGGCGTTCGGCATGGCCATCGCCCCGACGCTGTTGGGCGAAGCCGAGAAGTTCGAGCGCGCCGCCACCCCGCTGGCGCTGCTGATCGCCCCGACCCGCGAGCTGGCCATGCAGGTGCAGCGCGAGCTCGAGTGGCTTTATGCCGAAACCGGCGCCCAGATTGCCGCCGGGGTAGGGGGCATGGACATCCGCACCGAGCGCCGGGCCTTCGAGCGCGGCGCTCATATCGTCGTCGGTACGCCGGGCCGGCTGCGCGACCACATCTCGAAGGGAGCACTCGATCTGAGCCACGTCCGCGCCGTCGTGCTGGACGAAGCCGATGAGATGCTCGATCTGGGATTCCGCGAGGACCTCGAATTCATCCTCGATGCCGCGCCGGAAAGCCGCCGCACCCTGATGTTCTCGGCCACGGTGCCGCGCGCCATCGCCGATCTCGCCAAGACCTTTCAGCGCGACGCGGTCCGCCTCGTCGCCACCAGCGCCGGCGAGCAGCACGCCGATATCGGGTACCAGCAGATCGTGGTGCGTAACGACGAGCGCGAGCACGCCGTCATCAACATGCTTCTGCTGCACGACAGCTCCAACACCATCGTCTTCTGCCACACCCGCGAGTCGGTGAAACACCTCACTGCCCGCCTTGCCAACCGCGGCTTCCCGGTGGTGGCGCTGTCGGGCGAACTGACCCAGGCCGAGCGCTCCAACGCGCTGCAGGCGATGCGCGACGGCCGCGCCCGCGTCTGCGTCGCCACCGACGTCGCCGCCCGCGGCATCGACCTGCCCAACCTCGACCTGGTCATCCATGCCGACGTTCCGTCCAACCCCGAGACGCTGCTGCACCGCTCCGGCCGCACCGGCCGCGCCGGCCGCAAGGGCATTTGCGCGCTGATCGTGCCGCTGCACCGTCGCAGCGCCGCTGCCCGAGTGCTGCGCGCCGCCAACCTCGAGGCCACCAGCCGCGGCGCTCCGAGCATTGCGGAAATCGATGCCCGCAACCGCGAGCAGATCATCGCCACGGCGGTGGCCGTCACCGCGCCGAACGAGGTCGAGGCGCCGTTCGTCACCGAACTGCTCGCCCGTCTGACGCCCGAGCAGCTCGCCGCCGCTTACATCCGCCGCGAACTGGCTGCCCGCCCGGCGCCCGAGGAAGTGTCCGAGCAGGCGATCCCGGCCTTCAACGAGAAGCCGCCGCGCCGCGACAAGCGCTTCGTCGATGAAGAGGGCGCGCCGCGCGGCAAGCCCGAGCCGATGCAGAACGGCCGCTGGTTCACCTTGTCGATCGGCCGCAACCGCCGCGCCGATCCCAAGTGGCTGTTGCCAATGATCTGCAAGGCCGGCGACGTCACCAAGCGCGACGTTGGCTCGATCAAGATTCTCGACAATGAAACTCGCTTCGAGATCGCCGCCGACAAGGCCGATGCCTTCGCGGCGGCCATCGGCCGCGTCGGCGGGCAGATCGAAAACAACACCACCATTGCCGCCTCCGGCCCGCCCTCGGCGCCGGCCAAAAAGAGCTACAACCGGGACAGCGCTCCGCGTTTCACCAAGCGCGACGACGCCCCGCGCTACGACAAGCCGATGCGCGATGACGGTCCCCGCTACAAGGTGCGCTCCGATAAGGGCGCCAAGCTCGCCACCAAGCCGGCGCGCGAGATCACCCCGCCGCTGCAGCACGATGGTCCGCCGGTGGCCCGTGAGCCGGTGTTGTTCAACAGGAAGCCCACCGAGAAGCCGAAGGTGAACCCCAAGGACAAGGGCAAGCCGAAATACAAGAACCGCGAGAAACGCGACCCGCCGACCGAGGCCGCTGCCGTTGGAGCCGCCCCGCGCAAAAAGCCGAAAAAGGGCTACGACCCGCTCGGTTGACGAGCGTACCTCGACTGCCGCATCCTCTCCTCCGCTTTGGGGAGGAAACCATGCCTTACGTCCGTATCGAAATCACCGACGGCGCGACTTACGAACAGAAGCTGCAGATCTACAAAGAGACCACCGAGATGCTGGTCCGGATCCTGAACAAGAAGCCCGAGTATACGTTCGTTGTTATCGAAGAGGTCGACAACAAGAACTGGGGCCACATGGGCACGTCCGTCGCCAAGATCCGTGAGGCCGAGGCCAAGGCGGCCGCCAAGGCGCCCAAGGTCACCAAGGCCAAGGATAAGCCGAAGGCCAAGGCGAAGCCTAAGACCGTGAAGGCCTGAGGTGCCCGAGGTTCTCGTTCACATCGTCGAAGGCCGCTCGAAGGAGAGCAAGAAGGCGTTGATGAAGGACATCACCGACGCGGTGGTGAAGAACTTCAACGTACCGGCCGAGCGCGTCGTCGTGCAGATCGTCGAGAGTCCGAGGGATAGCAAGTCGAGGGGCGGCGTGCCCTTCGACGAGATGTAACGCTAGTTCCCCGGATCGGGAATGTTCAGCACGTGCCCGCAGGCCTTGCAGTGCACCGCGTCCGGCTCGTGGCGTTGCAGGCCGCATTGCGGGCAGGGGAAGAACACCTTGTTGGGGCGGAAGATCGACTGTGCCAGCCGGACGAACAGCGTGATGCCAACAATCATCACCGCGATCGAGGTGAGCCTGCCGGCCGTCCCCGGCAGGGTCACGTCGCCATAGCCGGTGGTCGTTACCGAGGTGACGGTGAAGTAGAGCGCGTCGACATAGCCCTCGATGCCAGTCTCGGGGCTGCCAAAGAAGGTCAGCACGAACCCCGAGACGAGGAACAGGAACGTCACGATGTTGACGATCGCCTCGCCCTGTTCGCGGTACTGCGTCAGCTTGAACTTCTTCAGCGGCCGCCACAGCACGCCGCTTTTTGACAGCGTCCAGAGCCGAAGGATGCGCAGGAAGCCGAAATTGGCGAGCCATGCCGGCAGCAGCAGGGTGATGAGGATGAAGATGTCGACGATCGTCGTTGGCTGCCTCAGCCAACGCAGCGGATCGGTCGAGGCAAGGGCACGCGCCACGAGATCCGCGATCAACAGCACGGCCACCGCGATGTCGATCCAGATGAAACTGGGCCGGTCGCGCAGCAGCGGCGTCGCGATAAAGAAGGCGATGATCGCCAGATCGACCAGCAGCACGGAGAACTGGAAGCGCAACGCCATGGTCGAGCTGCCGTGGTAGAGCAGCCGCAAGGTTGAGCGAAGCCGCGTCAGGCCGTGCTCGGGACTTGGCTCATCCATCCGCGTTGTCTCCTCATCCGGGGACCTTGCCCGGAGCGGGCCTGCTGTCAATGCTGCGCGGCCGGTTGTCGTTGCAGCACATTATTCGCCAGCACCAGCACCAGTGCGCCGCAGGTTGCCAGCCCGGCCGCCACCCAGAACAGCTCGAGATAGCGGCCCGGCGCCGCCACCAGCCCGAAAATCCCGGCCGACAGCATGCCCGAAGCAACGATCGTCACGTCGAGCAGCGAGGTCGAGAGGCCCACCCGACCGCGGATCGCTTCCTGCATGTAGCTGATCGGCACGCTCATCAGCACCGCGATCGCAACAGCCCGCGGGATCTGCAGCCAGAACACTTCGGTGACCCCCGTCGCCTGGGTCAGCATCACCTGGTAGAGCGCGTAGATCAGGGCCCCGGCGGCGATCAGCGTGTGCTTCCTGAACCGGCGGCCGAGAAACCCCCAGGCCAGCATCAGCGGAATCTCGAGAAATGCCCCGATCCCCGCGGCGATTCCGACATCGCCGATATTGCCACCGAAATGGCTGACCATCGCCAGCGGCGTCGCCGTGCCGCTGACCTTGATCGCCACGTTGATCAGCAGCACGCCGCAGATACCGACCAGCATCGGCAACGCGATGCCGCCTTTGCCGTCGGTGCTTGGCTTGGGCGGGGCGGAGACGACGCGGGTGGCAGGGTCGGCCAGCATCACCAGCGAGATGGCGCCACAGACGAGATAGGCCACGGCCGCCAGGAGGTAGACGTCGAACACCTGGTGGACCGCGGCGATCCAGCCGGCGAGCGGCGGCACCATGACCCATGAGGCGGCATAGATCGAACGCAGCACGGTGATGCGGAACTCGGCATCTTTGGGCTGCGTCTGGTCGTAATAGACCCGGGCATAGGCAAAGGTCTGGCTGAACGCCGAATTGCCGAATGGCAGGATCACGCAATAGGCGATGACGAAGGCCATCGGGCTGCGCAGCCAGTACATCAGCCCCATGCCGACCGCGCCGAGCAGCGCCGTCACCAGCATCAGCAGCCGGCGATCGCCGATCCGGTCCGACAGCCAGCCGAGCGCCACTGAAGCCACGACGCCGACGATCGAGGCCAGCGTCAGGATCAGCGCAAAATCGCCGTGGCCGATCTTCAAGGCGTCGATGGCGATGATCGCGTCATAGGGTGCGGTCGAGGCGTAGCCGACGCCGATCGACAACAGGCTGGCGGAAATAAGCGCCGCCATCGGCAGGCGTGGCTGGGCAGTCTCGGTCATCTCAGGCAGTTCTCCGGCGCGATCCCTAGTCCAGAATCGTGAGGGCAGGCCAGTGCTTTAGTTGGCCGGGGCGACGCGTGGGCCGATGACCCGATGGGCGAGGAACAACACCACGGCGCCAAGCGTCGACAGCACCCCGGCGATCCAGAACATCGGCACATAGCCGGTACTGCTGGCCATGAGCCCGAAGATCCCGGCCGAGAGCAGCCCCGCGAGCACGAACACAACGTCCAGCAGCGAAGTCGAAAGCCCGACCCGGCCGTGAATCGCTTCCTGCAGATAGCTGATCGGAAGGCTCATCAGCCCGGCGACGGCGATGGCGTTGATGAGCTGCAGCCACAGCACATCGCTCACGCTATGCGCCTGGGTGAACAGGAACATGTAGAGGGCGTAGATCAGGCCGCACCAGACGATCAGCGTGTGCTTGCGCCAGCGCAGCGCCGCGAACCCCCAGGCGAGCGTGAACGGGATCTCCAGCAGCGCTGCGAGGCCCGAATAGAGGCCGACATCGGCAAGTGTACCGCCGATATCGCCGATAATCGCGAGCGGCGCCGCCGTACCGCTGAGCCGGAGCGCTACGCTGATCAGCACGATGCCGACGATCCCCATCAGCATGGCCGGCGCGATCCCGTCAGCCGCGGCCTCACCGCTGGCTTTGGTCTCGGCCGTGCCGATCCGCGCCATCGGCTCCCGCAGCAGGATGAGGAAGATCAATGCACTGCCCAGATACGCCGCCGCGGCGAGGCCATAGACGTCGAACACCTTGTAGGTCGCGGCCACCCAGCCGGCGATCGGTGGCATCAGCACCCACGATGCCGAGAACACCATCCGCAGCACCGTGATCATGAACTCGGCCCGCTCCGGCTGGCGCGCGTTGTAGTAGGCGCGCGCATAGCCAAAACTCTGGCCGAACAGCGCCCCGCCGAACGGCACGATGACGCAATAGGCAATGATGTAGCTGAGCGAACTGGGCGCCACATAGATGAGGCCGAAGCCGAGCGCGCCCATCAGGGCGGCGAACAGCACCAGCACCCTGCGGTCGCCGACGCGGTCCGACAAGAACCCAAGCCCGACGGAGGCAACGAGGCCAACCAGGGCGCTGATCGACAACAGCAGCGCATAGTCGCCGCTGGAGAACCCCAGCCCGTCGATCGCGGCGATCCCGGCATAGGGCAGGGTGGCGGCGTAGCTGGTGCCGTTGAAGAACAGGTTCGCCGCAAGCAGCGTCGTCATCGGCAGACGTGGTCTTGGCGGCGCGTTCATCGCGGGTCCCCCCACGACGATCCCTAGGCGGGATCGTCGTGGCCGGCCAATGAATTGCCGTGACCCGGGTATCAGCCGGCCTGATGGGACAGATCGCCGTAGTCGAAAGCGGCGGCGCTAGCAATTGTCGTTGCAGCAGTCGTCGCAGGGCTCTTCGTCTTGCTCTTCCTGCTCGTCGCCCTCGTCCTTCACGAGGCTCTCGCTCTGCGCATTGGCGACGAACCCCTTCTGGAAGCACTCCTTGGCCTCCTCGACGCGGAACGCCCCGAGCAGTGGCGCCTGCGACTGGGCGTATTTGAAGTTCGCCTTCAGGTCATCGCGGTCGGCGCCCTTGAAGTCATCGGTATGGCCGAGGATCTCGGACTTGCCGAGGTCGTAGGCCCCCAGCTCACAGGTGTCGTCGAGCGTCACGCAGGTATTGCTGAGATTACAGAGCACCACCTGGCCGTGATACAGCAGCACCTTGGTTTCCTGGGTGCTCGAGTTGAAATCGAACGACGTGCCGCGCACCCCGATGGTACCGGTCGGCGTCTCGATGATGTAGCGGTCCTTGGGCGCCCGGCCGGTGGTGAAGCGGAAGGTGCCCGACAGTGCGTTGATGGCGAACTTGCCCGCCGACTCGTCGTTGCGCAGCAGATAGTCCTCGATCAGCAGCGCTGAGTTCGGGCCGACCACCAGTTCGGTCTGGTCGCTGAACTTGATTTGAACCTGGCCCTTGGCACCGGTGACCACCCGGTCGCCGATAAAGATCTCGGCCCCGACCGTCAGCGTCTTACTGTCGGTTTTGGTCTCGACCGCAGCAGCCGGGTCGACGCCCAGCGCCTTGCCGCTGGCGGCGAGGGTGGGGAATGAAAAGGCAATAGATCCGAGCGCAGCAAGCGCGCAGGCGAGGGGGGCTCGCCATATCAGGGGGTGCATATGCGTCCTCAGCTATGCAGTGACATGAACATCGCCCGGCCCCCCGGCGGGTGCGATTGGCGGTCTCCTACACAAGGCAAAACCACGCTTCCAGACCCAAAAACCGGATTCCATCGCGCTTGTGATCAGCCCTGTTCAGGGATCGTTCAGTTTGGCGGGATCGTGCCCAGCCCCGGACCAGCAGATCTGCATCCCGGGCACTTCTCAACGGCGCGTCCCGGGCCTATATCGCTCCCCGTTGGGGACGACCCCGACACTTCCCCATCGTCAGCGGGACGGCCCGCGTTCAAGGAGCTCCTCCCATGGCGTGGGTTTACCTCACTATTGCCGGCCTGCTGGAAATCGTCTGGGCCATCGGCCTCAAATACACCGAAGGCTTCACCCGGCTCGGCCCGACGGCCATTACCGTGGCGGCGATGGTCGCCAGCGTCGTGCTGCTTGGCATCGCCCTGCGCGACCTGCCGGTCGGCACGGGCTATGCCATCTGGACCGGCATCGGCACCATTGGTACAGCTGTCCTCGGCATCATGCTGTTCCACGAGCCGGCCACCGCGCTGCGGCTTGCCAGTATCGGGCTGATCGTCGCGGGTATTGTCGGCCTCAAGCTGGTCAGTTAGCCGACCTTCGGCGCTGCCGCTGTGGCTTCCGCGCCAGCCTCTTTGACGAAAATGCGGGATAACGCAAAAGTTGATGGAACCTTTTGCGCTTTTCCGTAACGTGATTTGCGGGGGCTCCGTCAGGCGGAGCTAATCCGCGCCGAGCGTCAGCGCATCTCGAAAAGAAAGTAAAGGGGAGCCATGCTGTTCCGCTCTGCTGAGGTCGTGTCTGTCCTCATGCTCGTTGTTGCCTTGATCATCGCCAAGCACCTGCCGATTGCCGCCGGCCTGCCGCTGTCGCAGATCACCGGCATCGTCTGCTTCATGTTCGCCATCTATCTCAGCCTGCGCATCTACAATGCCGAGCTGAAAAAAATCCGCGCCGAAGAATAGCCCTTTGTCCTCCCGGCATCGGGAGGGGCGTGCACCAGTGACCGGGTAACCCCGGGCTAGAGGATGAAGTCGGCTGCGTACATTGGCAGCCGGCCATTCAACTCGAGTTGAAAATCCGCCACGCCGTCACCGTCTGTGTCGCCTTCGACCAGCGTTACGGCGGAAAGATCGGCGCGCTGGTCATAGACCCAGCGCAATTCGCCGGCCTTGCCGGTGAACTCGGCAAAGCCCAGCAGCTGAAACGCCTGGTTGCCGGCGAACTGCTCGTTGGCGTCGATCGACCCCAGGTTGATCTTGTCCGCCGTCGGCTTGAAGTCCCAGATCACATCACGCGTCGTCTCGCCGGCACCGATCTCCTCGACGCTGCGAAAGTCGAAGCGATCCCGGCCCTGTCCGCCGAGCATGAACTCCGTGCCGAGCCCGCCGATCAACAGGTCATTGCCGGCCCCGGCGTTGAGATAGTCATCACCATCGCGCCCGTCGAGCCGGTTGCTGCCGCCCCAGTCGATCAGCTCGTTGTCCGACGCGTTGCCCAGCAATGAGCGGCCGGAATAGTCGATGGCCATGGTGAGGTTCTCGATCTCGGGATAATCCTCGAGATCGATCGCCACCGTCGCGCGGATGGTGTCCACCCCACCGATATCGATGATGGTGTCGGAGCGATCGTCGATAAGCTGGTAGATGTCGTCGCCTAGCCCGCCCTCGAGCAGGTCGGCGCCGCCATGCCCGAACAACTGGTCGCTGCCGCCTAGGCCGATGATGTGATCGTCCCCGGCAAACCCGAGGATTGCGTCGTTGGCGTCGCTGCCGGTGAGTGTCTCGGGCGCGTCGGTGCCCATGATGTAGGCCATGGAACTCTCCCTCAGAGCGCTTTCAGGAAAAGTTGCAGACTTTTCCGGTTCGAAAGCGCGACCAAATCAAGGATCTAGATCCTTTCGCCGTTTCACTTGAAACGGTGAGAAGATCTAGAGAATGAAGTCGCCCGCCGTCAGCACATGCTGGCCGCGCAGTTCGAGGCCGAAATCGGCCTCCCCATCGCCATCCGTGTCGGCTTCGATGATGGTCACCACTTCACCGTTGGTGAAGGTGAAGTAGTCGTAGCGCAACTGGCCCCACTTGCCGGTGAACTCGCCGTCGCCGATGAACGTGAAGGCCTGGTTGCCTTTGCGCCAGACGTTGGAGTCGACGCCGGCAAGGTTGATGAGGTCTCCCGCTTCGAAGTCGACGATCACGTCGCGACCCACGGTCGGCTCGCTCTGGTAGCTGGCGAAGTCGAAGCGGTCCGAGCCGGCGCCGCCGATCAGCACATCGCGGCCAAAGCCACCGATCAGGATGTCGTCGCCACCGCCACCCTCGAGCCGGTCATCGCCATTGCCGCCGGAGAGCACGTTGTCGCCAAAGCCGCCGACCAGCCGGTTGTTGAGGGCGTTGCCGTTCACGTGCCAATCGCCCGCATCGGCGAGCACCAGGTTCTCGATCTCGGGATTGCCGGCAAGGTCCCAGTGCGTCGTCGCACGGATCGTGTCGATGCCGCCGCTATCGATGATGCTGTCGGTGCGGTCGGCGAACACGAAATACTCGTCGTTGCCGAGCCCGCCTTCGAGAATGTCGGCGCCCGCGACGCTACGCAGTGAATCATTGCCCGCATCGCCGATCAGGTGGTCGTCGCCGCCATGGCTGATCAGCACGTCATTGCCGAGCCCGCCCCGCATCGTCTGGTCGCCGGCCGCGTCGATCCGGGTCACCGCTTCGGTGGGCTTCAGCCCGTACACCACCGCGGTGGTTCCGGAGAGATAGAGGCCGCCCGGGCTGGCTTGGCTGTTGCCGAAGGCGAGGTCGGCGAAGCCGTCGCCATTGAAGTCGCCGAGCCCGGCAATGTCCTCAAACCCGGAATAGGGGTCGGCGCTGTCGATTTCGAAGCCGTTGCGGCCGTCGAGATCGTCGACGTCGAAGCCCGGCGTGTGGAAACTCGCCCGGCCGAACACCACGTGCGCGCTGCCATAGCCGGTCTGCACCAGCACATCATCGAAACCATCGCCGTTCACGTCTCCGGCCCCGGCCACCTCCACCCCCAGCCGCGACAGGGTGGGCCCGCGGATGACGAAGCCGTCACTGCCGTCGAGCGCCGCGAGATCGAGCGCAGCATCAAACCCGCCTGCCTTGCCGAACACCACATAGGCCTCGCCGCCATCGATGTGGCCGTGTGGCCGGGCGTTGGGGTTGCCGACGATGAAGTCGTCGATGCCGTCGCCGTTCACGTCACCGGCCGCCGCGACCGAGCGGTTGACATCGGGGTCGAGCCGGAAGCCGTTGCTGCCGTCGAGCTGGTCGACGGTGAGGCCGGCGGGAAATCCGTCGGCACCGCCGAAGATCACCGCTTCGCCGATCGCCACATCACCGAACCCGTCGCCGTTGATGTCGCCGATGCCGGACGGCGGCGCGTAGCCCCACTGGCTCGAGTTGAAGATCGAGGCGGTCGCATCGGTGACGATCGCGTCCGCAGCAAAACCGTCGGCCTTGCCGAGCAGCAGCCGGGCCTCGTACTGGGTGGTGATCAGCACATCGTCGAAGCCGTCGCCATTGGTGTCGCCGGCCGAGGCGATGGTGTAGTTGGCGGTCGATCGGGGCGGTCCGTTGAGCGTAAAACCGTTCTCGCCGTCGAGCTGCTCGAGCCAGACATATGGTTCGAACCCGTCCGCCTTACCGAAGACGACGTGGATGTCCTCGTAGCCATACTGGTCGGCATCGTTGGTGGTGCCGACCATCAGGTCGTCATAGCCATCGCCATTGATGTCGCCGGCGCCCTGGACGTACCAGGCCTTGTCCACCGTATCGATCGCGAAACCGTTGCTGCCGTCGAGTTCGGTGATGTTGAAATCGGCTGCAAACGGCTCGGCCGAGCCGAAGACAACGTAGTTGTAGACGGCGTTGCCCATCCGGTCGCGGCCGCTGACGATGATGTCGTCAAAGCCATCGCCGTTGACGTCGCCGGCGTTCTCGACGCTGGTCCCCAGCCGGTCGTCGGTGGTGGCGCCGCTGATGTTGAAGCCGTCGCTGCCATCGAGCGCGTCCGGATCGATGCGAGGTGGATAATAGGCCATGCTGAAAATCCTCCCGAATATAGCTCAAGGCTCCGCTTCGCCTCTCGATCCGGGAACGCAGCGACCTGCATGGGTGCGGTGCAGGGTTTGCATGGATCAGCCCGGTTTCGCGCTGGAACACCTGGAACCGCCAGCGGTCACTGCCCATTGCTTGTGCAATTGGCTCCTGGCGGGGGCAAGGGGGGCCGTCGCATGGGCAATGGTTCGCCCTGTTGCCGCCCGAACCTGCGTGATAAATCTCGGCGCCATGAACGCCATCACCACGCCCCGCACCGCCCGTTCGGTCTGCCCGCACGATTGCCCGTCGACCTGCGCGCTCGATGTCGAATTGATCGACCAGCGGACCATTGGCCGGGTCCGCGGCGCCAAGGACGATCCCTACACCGCCGGCGTCATCTGCGAGAAGGTGGCGCGCTATGCTGAGCGGATTCATCACCCGAACCGTTTGACCCATCCCCTTCGCCGCGTTGGCAAAAAGGGTTCTGGTGAATTCCAGCAGATCAGCTGGGATGAAGCCTTCGACGAGATCGTCGCGCGCTGGCTGGAGATTGAGCGCACCGACGGGCCCGAGGCGATCTGGCCCTATTTCTACGCCGGCACCATGGGCCATGTGCACCGCGACGGCATCGAGCGGCTGCGCCACGCCCGCGGCTATTCGCTGCAGTACGACACCATCTGCACCGGCACCGCCTGGCCTGGCTTCATCGCCGGCACCGGCGTGCTGGCCGGCCCCAACCCCGAGTCGATGGCCGACAGCGATTGCGTCGTCATCTGGGGTACCAACGCCGTCGCCACCCAGGTCAACGTGATGACCCACGCCATCCGCGCCCGCAAGGAGCGTGGCGCGAAGATCGTCGCTATCGATATCTATCGCAACGGCACCATGGAGCAGGCCGACATGGCGCTCGTCGTGCGCCCCGGCACCGATGGGGCGCTGGCCGTGGCGGTGATGCATATCCTGCTGCGCGACGGCCTGGCTGACCGCGCCTACATGGCCGACTACACCGACTTCTCGCCCGAGTTCGAGGCCCACCTCCAGAGCCGCACGCCCGAGTGGGCCGCGGCCATCACCGGCCTTGCCGTCACTGAGATCGAGGCCTTTGCCCGGCTTGTCGGCACCACGCCAAAAACCTACTTCCGCCTCGGCTACGGCTTCACCCGCCAGCGCAACGGCTCGACCTCGATGCATGCGGCGCTGTCGGTCGCGGCGATGACCGGCTCCTGGCAGCACCATGGCGGCGGCGCCTTCCACTCCAACTCGGGTTCATGGAAGCTCGACAAGTCGATCATCACTGGCGCCGAGATGGGGCCGGGCGGCCGCGAGCTCGACATGTGCGAGATCGGCAAGGTGCTGACCGGCGACAGTACCGCGCTGAAGGGCGGCGGCCCGGTCAAGGCGCTGTTCATCCAGAACACCAACCCGGTCAATGTCAGCCCGGAGCAGGGGCTCACCCGCGCCGGCTTTGCACGCGACGACCTATTCACCGTGGTGCACGAGCAGTTCATGACCGATACGGCCAAGCTGGCCGATATCGTGCTGCCGGCCACCATGTTCCTCGAGCACAACGACTATTACCGGCGCGGCGGCCATACGCGGCTGCTCTACGGCCCGAAGCTGGTCGACGCTCCCGGCGAGTGCCGCTCCAATTTCGAGGTGGTCAACGAACTGCTGCGCCGCCTCGGCACCGACCACGCCTCGATGCACCTCACCGATCGTGAGATGGTGGCCGAAACCTTCCGCCGCTCCGGCTTTGGTGAACTCGATGAGATCGAGAGGACCGGCTTCATCGACGGCGCCTGGCCGGACGAGAAAGCCCGCTTCGCCGATGGTTTCGCTTGGCCGGATAAGCGCTATCGTTTCGAGCCGGACTGGGACGCGGTGGCGCGGCTCAAGGGCTACAACTGGGTCTGCGATCCCTCGGAGATGCCGCGCTTCGCCGACCATTGGGATGTCACCGAGCGCGTCGACGCCGAAACCCCGTTCCGCCTCGCCACCAGCCCGTCGCGCAGCTTTCTCAACTCGAGTTTCGCCGAAACCGCCGGCAGCCAGAAGCGCCAGCCCGAGCCGACCGTGTTCGTTCATCCCGACGATGCAGCCGAACTGTGCATCGCCGATGGCGACCCGGTGACGCTTGGCAATCGCCGCGGCGAGGTGGCGCTGAAGGCTGTGTTCTTTGCCGGCATGCAGCGCGGCGTGCTGATCGCCGAGGGCATCCACCCGAACTCGGCACATCGCAACGGCGTTGGGATCAACACCCTGATCGGCTCCGACCCGGTCCGCCCGTTCGGCGGCGCCGCCTTCCACGACACCTCGGTGTGGGTGCGCAAGGGTTAGGCGGACCTACGCGCCGTAAGCCTGCCAGAAGAACCAGACCGTCAGGCCGCTCGCATAGATGATGACCAGCGCCCGCAGCCATTTGGTCGGCACCCGGTGCGACAGCCGCGCCGCCACATAGCCGCCGATCGTCGCCCCGACCAGCGCGAACGAGCCGTGATACCAGTCGATCGAGCCCGAGAGCGCAAAGCGCACCACGGCGATCAGCGCCACTGCGCTCGAGATCCAGCTCTTCAGTCCGTTCATCGCGTGGATGTCGGGCAATCCGGCCAGCGCCAGGAACGCCAGCAGCAGGATGCCGAGCCCGGCATTGAAGAACCCGCCATAGACGCACAGCGCCGCCAGCAGCGCATAGATTGCCACGGTGCCGGCGATCTTCATGCCGCGCGCCTGGCCGGCGCGCCGGGCGATGAACGCATTGATCTGTCCGCCGAAGGCGAACAGCAGCACGGCAAACAGCATCAGCCAGGGCACGATCTTGCCGAATGCTTCGTTCGACACGTGCAGCAGCAGTTCCGCCCCGACGAAACCGAAGATCAGCGCGATGGCGGTGTAGGGCAGCAGCTTGTCGCGATGCTTGACGATATCCTTCCAGAACCCCGCGGCGCCGCTCATGTAGCCCGGCAGCGAGGCATAGGTGTTCGACGCATTGGCGATCACCGGCGGCACGCCGGCCGCCATCAGCGCCGGAAACAGCACGAACGAGCCGCCGCCGGCCAGCGAGTTGAGCGTCCCGGCGATGAGCCCGGCAACGAGCAGAAGGATCTCGGTCATTGCAGTTCACTAGCTGGTCGCGGCGCCGCACTCCAACGAGAAACCGTGATCTTCGCCATCAGCTGCACGAATGGGGTCGAGTTGACAAAGCCCGCCCGATCCACCACATGTCGCGCCGTGCTGCTGGCGCCTGCCGCTCGCCGGGGAAACCCGATGGTCAAGTCCAGCCGCGGATCATCCGTGACGCATCACATGATCGCTCCCTTCGAGGCGGTTCATGGCAAGGCGAGCCCCATGAAGAAATCCGCCTCTGTTGAAGAGGACCGACATGACTTTCTCTCTCGATACCCCCAGTGCCGCCACGCTCAAGGCCGAGGCCAAGGCGCTGCGCGCCGAACGCGCTTTGGCGGGCAACCCGCTGGGGCAGGGTGCCGCGCTCGAAGAAATCGCCCACCGCCACGGCTACCGCGACTGGAACACCGCCTCAGCTGCGATGCCGGAACGCGCGGTCAGCCCGGTGCAGGTTGGCCAGCGCGTCAAGGGCACCTACCTCAGCCAGCCGTTCATCGGCATGGTCATCGGGGTACAACTGCTCGCCGACATGAACCACTACGAGGTGACCGTGAAGTTCGATCGCCCCGTCAACGTGTCGAAATCCGAGCTGATGGGCCCGATCTATCGCCAGCGCGTGCGGGCGACGGTGGACCTGCGCGGCATCTCGGCGGCACGCACCAGCGATGGTGAACCGCATATGCGCATCCAGCGCGCATAACAGAATGGATTTTCAACGGCGGGGCTCGCTCCGCCGTTGTCATTCCCGTGTGCGGGTTGTCTTCCATCGTCAGGTGCCGATATATGGAGCCCTCGTCCTCCGGTGGCGTTCCGTCACCACTTCAGCAGCAGACTCGGGACTCCACCAATGACCACCCAGACCTTGCCGATCGATCTCTATTACGCCGCCACGCCGAACGGCCGGAAGATCACCATCATCCTCGAAGAGTTGGCGCTGCCTTACGCCATCTACCCGATCAACATCGGTCGCGGCGACCAGTTCAAGCCCGATTTCCTCGCCATCTCGCCCAACAACAAGATCCCGGCGATCGTCGATCCCGAGGGTCCGGAGGGCAAGCCCGTCTCGATCTTCGAGTCCGGCGCGATCCTCAAATACCTCGCCGAGAAGTTCGGCAAGTTCTACGGCACCAGCTGGTCCGAGCGGATCAAGATTGACGAGTGGCTGTTCTGGCAGGTCGGCGGTTTCGGCCCGATGCTGGGGCAGAACAACCACTTCTCGCGCTACGCCCCCGAAAAAATCCCCTACGCCATCAAGCGCTACCAGGATGAGAGCCACCGGCTCTACCGGGTGCTCGATACCCAGCTTCGGAAGCAAGCCGAGCTCGGCAAGGGCTATGTGGCGGGCGATTACTCGATCGCCGACATCGCCATCTTCGATTGGTCGCGCGGTTCGGACAATCACGGCATCGACATCGCCGAGTTTCCGAGCTTCGCCGCCTGGCGCCAGCGCGTCACCGACCGGCCGACCGTGCAGCGCGCCCTCGGCATCACGCTCGAGCAGAGCCAGCAGATCAGCGCCGCCACCGACAAGGAAGCGCAGAAGATCCTGTTCAACCAGCGCTGAGCGTCTGCTCCCCTCCCCCTTGAGG
>NZ_LAJE02000160.1 GCF_000970465.2 Devosia insulae DS-56 | reverse complement strand
ATATAGTCCTGCTCGACCGAGGCGATGAACTCGGGGTTGGTGGCAAGGTCGGCGCGAAACACCGACATCCGACCGGTGAGCGTCAGCACCCGCCCGCCCACTGCTACCGCCGACATCATCATCTGGCGCTGGGTGAAGCGCAGCTTGAACCAGTCGCGGAACAGTGGGGCGTCGTCGATTTCGGCGCGCTCATGCGTGGTCAGCGCCCCGACCTTGCCATTGGCGAAGAACGGCGCGGCACGTTCGACGATATCCCCGGGGATCTGGGTATCGCCGTCGATCAGCAGCACCACGTCGTCGGCGCTGGGGTAGCGTCGGGCAATCGAGCGGAGCGAGGTGGCGAGCGCATCGCGCTTGCCGGTGCCATCGATGCGGTCGATCACCACTTCGACGGTGTTGGTGCCGGCGAGCACCTGCGCCGCGACGGCGCGGATCAGCCGCTCATCGGCGAGATCGACCACTGAGGCGACCACGGTGGACCCGCCGGGCGAGCGACGCGCGGCCTCAAAGATCGAACGGTAGACCCGCGAGGTGATCGCTGCTTCGATCTTGTAGCTGGTGGCGAGGAAGAAGGCGTGCGCCGGGCGGCGCGTGGCGTAGAGCGCCTCGGCGGCAGCGCGCCGCCGAGGGTAGAAGACGCGGATATAGAGGTGCGCACGCACGAAGTTGACCAGCGCCCAGCTGTAGCGCCAGAGCCCGATCACCCCGAGGGTGAGGAAGACCCCGGCGCCGCCGGAAAAGGCGGAGGCCGGCACGGTGCTGGCGATTGCCGCGGCCGAGAGGACGTAGATGGCGTGCGCGAGAAGGTTCATGGCTTACCAGCAGATGCCTTCGTAGGTGCCGTTGGAGCGCAGCGAGGTGTTGATGCGCGTCAGGTCGACCAGCGAGCGGTACTCACTCACCGAGTTGAGCGGCGCGATGGTCTCCTCGTAACGGTTGCCAACGAGGATCACGTCGGAGCCGGCGATCAGGTCCTCGATCTTGCCGACCAGCCGTGACGGCAGGTCCGGCACCACGTCATTGCCGCGGCCCATGGCGCTGACGCCGCCGGCTACCGCCTGCGAGACGTACGGGTCATAGACGCGCAGCTCGAGGCCCTTCGAAATCAGCCGGCTCGCGAGTTCTGCCAGCGGGCTTTCGCGCAGGTCGTCGGTACCGGGCTTGAAGGCGATGCCGACGAGGCCCACCGACTTGGCGCCGGAGTTGGCCACCATCGTCTCGGCCCGATCGATCTGCGCCTCGTTGGCGATGAGCACGGAGTCGAGCAGCGGGGAGGGCACGCCCGTCCTCGCCGCGAGGTGCTGCAGGGCGCGGACATCCTTGGGCAGGCACGAGCCGCCAAAGGCGAAGCCCGGCTTCATGAAGTAGGGCGAGATGTTCACTTTGGTGTCGGCGCAGATGAGCTTCATCACCTGCTGGCCATCGACGCCCGAGGCCTTGGCGATGTTGCCGATCTCGTTGGCGAAGGTCACCTTCACGGCGCGCCAGGAGTTGGAGGCGTATTTCACCGCCTCGGCGGTCTTCAGCGTCACCACGTGCGAAGGCACGGGCATCTGGGCGTTGATATCCTTGAGGATCTGCGCGGTGCGATCTTCGAGGGCGCCGAAAACGATGAGGCCGGGATCGTAGTAGTCGGCAATCGCGGTGCTCTCGCGCAGGAATTCGGGGTAGTAGCCGACGCCGAAATCCTGGCCGGCGATCATGCCGCTGGCCTCTTCCAGCACCGGGACACAGGTCTCGTCCATGGTGCCCGGCACGATCGTCGAGCGGATGATCACCGAGTGGAAGCTCTGCTTGTGCTTGATCGCCTGGCCGATATCGGCGCAGACGCCCTTCACGTATTTGAGCCCGACCGCGCCGGCCTCGTCGCTCGGGGTGCCGACGCAGACAAAGCTGGCATCGGTATCGAGCACCGCCTGCTGGCCATCGGTGGTGGCGCGTAGCCGACCCGAGGCGACGGCGCGGGCAATGATCTCGTCGAGCCCGTTCTCGACGATCGGCGAGAGGCCGGCATTGACCGCGCTCACCTTGGCGGGGTCGAGATCGACCGCCACCACCTCGTGGCCATCATCCGCCAGACACGCGGCGGAGACGACCCCGACATACCCGATACCAAAGACGCTGATTTTGGCCACGACGGTTCTCTTTCACAAGGTTGAGCAATATTGTTCTCGCCCGGAAGGCGAGTTGTTGAGTGGCGACTGAGTACAGAACGACGAGCTAAGTGCTCGCTGGCCCCGTTACGCTAAGTGACATCAGACGTACTCTCCACCGCTGGAGTGATCGTTGTTGGCGCTTAGTATTGGCATCCTTGCCGGTTGATGGCCGTTGTTCGCCATCCGATGGGTGAAAGCCTGTTCGCTGGCCCCCAAGCTGAGAAGCAACCCGGACTCATACGAGCCATGCGGTTGACGCATGACGTACGACCGTCATCATCCTGCAGTGTTTCGGCTACCAGCGCGCCAAACCGTACGCTGCCCGCGGAGTTGCGGCGGTTGGCCGCGCCTTCGATCCGTGCCCGAAGCGTGGTCGCATTGCGGCGAAACCGTGCCTCGCTCTGACGCTCACGGTCGCGTGATTACTTTTTGGGCAGTTTTTGCCCATTCCGTCCCGAATGACGACGGGATGACAACGATGCCGATCTGCGCGCCAGCCACTCTGGCGGATCCTCGCCGGGACCTGGAAATCCAAGCAAATCGGCCTTGTCCCCGCTTTTGTTCGGAGCTTTATCTAATCGTCGCACGATTTCGGCGAGGATTCGTTAGGTCTTTATGCGCACCTCGCGCGTGGAACGGGAGTGCGTACCACTGGTCGCGCTTTTGCCGTCGTTGAGCGAAAGGATTCGCATCGGGCCGAGTCGAAGAGGGGCTCTTCGGCTCGGAGTCGAAGAGGTGCCTCTTCGGCTTGAATGCATGGCGCCGGGAACGCCATGCGAATGGGTGACAAAATGCGGGTCTTCATAATTGACATCAACCGGAAGCAGCCGGCCACTGGTCCTCATCGTCGAGGACGAACCCATGATCATGCTGGGGGCAGTGCAATTGTTCGAGGCGGCAGGGTTTGAAGCTCTCGTCGCCTTCAGCTCCGACGAGGCGGTGGCGCATCTCGAGGGGCGCTCGGGTATCGTCGTGACCTTCATCGAGTATGACGTGCCGGGAACGATAAACGGCGCGCAGCTGGCGGAAACCGTCCGCAACCGCTGGCCGACCATCGAGATCATCGTGGTGTCGCGACCGCGGCCCGGCGAAACGCCGGACCTGCCGCTGGGCGCGCGCTATTTCGAGAAGCCGTACACCCACGCCGAGATCGAGCGGGCGCTCGATCAGCTGGGACTGACCGGCACTGTGCCGCGTGCCAGGACCAACCTGCCGCCGCGCGGCGCGTAAGCAGGCCGTGGCCGCGAGGCGTAAGAACGATCGCGTAACGGCGGTGACGGGCCCAGGGCTTGTGCGTCGCCCCCGTTGCGGCCAAGACTGACCAGGTTCGCATCCAGCCATGAGGGAGGCCAATGCACCGACGCCTACTGGCAACAGCAATGCTGGCCGTTCTCGCGTCGACCTCGGTCGGCCTTGCCGGCACGCTCGATGACGTCCGCGCCCGCGACAAGCTGATCTGCGGCGTCAGTGAGGGGCTCGGCGGGTTTTCCGAACAGGACGGGGCAGGGGCCTGGCAGGGGTTCGATGTCGACTTCTGTCGTGCCGTTGCGGCTGCGGCGCTTGGCGATGCCGAGAAGGTCGAATACCTGCCGCTCTCCGCCGAAGCGCGCTTCGCCGCGCTCGGCGACGGCAAGATTGACCTGCTATCCCGCAACAGCACCTGGACCATGTCGCGCGACCTGGGCCTCGGGCTCGATTTCCCCGGCACCAGCTATTTCGACGGGCAGGGCTTCATGATCCCCGCCATCTTCGGGGCGATCAGTCCGCTCGAACTCGACGGCGCCAGCATCTGCGTGGTCAGCGGCACGACGACCGAGGCCAACGCGGCAGCCTATTTCGAGAAGGCTGGCATGACGGTGTCCTTCCTGAGCTTCAAGGCGCGCGACGAGGCCCGCGCCGCCTATGCCGAGGCCAAATGCGATGCCTACACTGCCGATCGCTCGGCGCTGGCCGCCGAGCGCGCCGCGCTACCGACCCCCGATGAGCATGTGATTCTGAAGGACGTCATCTCCAAGGAGCCGCTCGGACCGGTGGTGCGCGACAGCGATCCGCAATGGACGACCCTCATCCGCTGGACCTTATTCGCGCTGATTGATGCCGAGGAGCAGGGGTTGGATGCGGCAGCGATGGCGGGCGCCGGCGCTGACGAAGCAAAGGCAATGGGGGCTCCGGCAGTAAAGGCGCTGGGCCTTGCCGACGACTGGCTGGTCAAGGTGCTCGCCGATGTCGGCAATTACGGCGAGATCTTCGAGCGCAACCTCGGCGAGGAGACGCCGATGCAGCTCAGCCGTGGCGTCAACGCCCTCTGGACCCAAGGCGGGATCCTCTATGCGCCGCCCATGCCCTGACCTGATCCGAAAACTCGTCGTCGCGCTGCTGGCGCTGCTCTTTGTTATGCCGGCTGTGGCGCAGGACCGTGTCGACCTGTCGCCGCGCGACCTGGCGGTGGTGCGGATCAACATCATCGACCTGCTGGCCAACGAGCCGCGCCTGCCGCTGCCGATCAAGCAGCGACGCGACGTACTGCGTACCTATTACGAAGAGCAGAGCGGCGAGCTGCTCTGGCTGAACAGCGCCCGGGCCGGCGTCATGGTCTCGCGGCTCGCCAACGCCACCGATGACGGACTCAACCCCGACGACTACCCAGGCCAGCAGCTCGCGAGCCTCCTGGCCGCCGCCGGCGAGACCGACAAGCGCAGCCTCGCCATCATCGAACTCTACTTCTCGGCGGCGTTCCTCGAATATGCCTCGGACCTGAAGGTTGGCCGCTTCCTCCCCAACAAGATCGACCCCAACTTCTTCCTTGCCCCCCGCACCATCGACGAAGCCGCTGCACTGGCGGGCGTCGCCAAGGTGGCTGATGTCGAGACGGTGCTGCACGCCTGGGAGCCGCAGAGCGCCGAGTACCAGGCGCTACGCAAGGCACTCGACGACTATCACGCGCTGGCGGTGCTCGGCGGCTGGGGCACGGTGCCGCTCGGCGATACGCTTAAGCCGGGGATGACCGACCCGCGCATCCCGGCGCTCCGCGCCCGCCTCGCCGTCACCGACGGCGCTGCGGCCACGGCGCCGGGCGAGCCGGAGTTTTATGACGACGTGCTGGTCGAAGCGGTGAAGCATTTCCAGGCGCGGCATGGCCTCGACGTCGATGGTGTCGTCGGTCCGGCCTCGCTGGTCGCTATGAATGTGCCGATCGAGGATCGGATCGAGTCGATCGATTTCGCCATGGAGCGGTGGCGCTGGATGCCGGACGATCTCGGCCGGCAATACATCATCGTCAACATCGCCGGCTTCGAGCTGCGCCGTATCGCTGATGGCGAGATCAAGGAGAAGATGGCGGTGGTGGTGGGCAAGCCCTATAGCCGCACGCCGGTGTTCAGCGACGCCATCCGCTATCTCGAGTTCAACCCATACTGGAATGTGCCGGCAGGCCTCGCCGCCAAGGAGGAGCTGCCCAAGCTGCAGAGCAACCCGGCAGCCGTCGCCGCCGCCGGGTTCGAGGCATTGCGCGGTAAGGATGTCTACGATGTCCGGCAGGTCGATTGGGCCCAGGTGACGCCGAGCCGCTTCCCATTCCAACTGCGCCAGAAGCCGGGCACCAATAACGCCTTGGGCCGGGTGAAGTTCATGTTCCCCAATTCCCATGACGTCTACCTGCACGATACCCCGTCCCGCAGCCTGTTCGGCCGCGCCGAGCGGGCCTTCAGTCACGGCTGCATTCGCCTGTCGCGTCCGCTCGAGCTGGCCGATCAGGTGCTGGCTGCCGGTGGCGTCGACGGCTGGTCAAACCAGCGCATCGATTCTGTGGTCGCATCGCTCAAGAACACCGTGGTGAACCTCAAGACGCCGCTGCCGGTGCACATCACCTACCTCACCGCCTGGGTCGAAGCCGACGGCGTCCACTTCAGCTCGGATATCTATGGCCACGACGAAAAGCTGCTGGCCGCGCTGGACGGCAAGTCGCTGGCCTGGTGAGGAAACGCCAGAAGCGCCGGCCGAGGGCCTGCGCTGATCATCTCAGGGCTGAGGGGAAAGATTGGCTCCGCGGCTTGGACTCGAACCAAGGACCATTCGATTAACAGTCGAATGCTCTACCAACTGAGCTACCGCGGAACACGTGCCTCGTGTGAAGCAGCGCCCGTGTAGCGGTTTTGATTTCCTTTGCCAAGCCCGAATTTCCGATCTCGGAAACTCAGGCCCGATGGGCCCCGGCCGTGGCCGCCCGCCGCTGCAGATTGGCCAGATCTTCGGGGGTGTTGATGTTGGCGAAGGGATCGCCGGCATCGCCCTCCACCCATTCGATGGAGACACCTCCGGCCTCTGCTGACAGTGATTTGAGACTGCGTGGTGCGGTTCCAGCCCGTACTCGCTCCGGCAGCTCGCGGAATCGCGCCACGCGCCAGATCGCGTTGGTGGGGTAGGGCTGCCCACCATAGACAGCGACCGCCGCCGGCGCCTCGCCGAGCCCCTCGACGAGGCGTGCAACGAAGTCCGCCGGCAGGAACGGCGTGTCCACGGCGACGCTGATCAGCAGCTCTGGCGGAGTGGCCAAGGCATTGAGGTAGGCGATGGCGCCGGCGAGACCCGCCAGCGGCCCGGCATAGTCGCCATCGAGGTCGGGCACGGCGACCATTCCGGCCAAGAGGTGCAGCGCCGCCGGATCGATTCGTCCATGCCCGACCATTAGTGGCGAGCAGGCTCCGAGCCCTTCAGCGACGCGTTCGAGCAGGCGCACCCCGCCAAGCACCAGTTCGGACTTGATCACTCCACCCAGCCGCTCGCCGCGTCCACCGGCGAGGATCAGGCCGGCGATCGAGTGTTGATTCTGTGCCATAGCAGAGCGCTCTACCGCCTTGGTGATCTTGACAAATTCTCCGTCGCCATAGAGGAGCGGCGGTGGGGGGCTTCAGTCTACTGGAGTCTATATGACTACGCGTATCCTTGCCGCCCTGGCACTTGCCGGGCTGCTCACCGGCACCGCAGCGGCAGCCGATCTCTACGTTCCCTCGCCGGACCAGGCCATCGTCAGCGCCAGCCGTGACTGGACCGGTTTCTACATCGGCGCCCATGCCGGCTACGCCGATTTCGACGCCGCGCATTTCGGCGACGACAGCGACCTCGCCACCCTTAACGGTTGGCAGGGTGGCGTGCAGGCTGGCTACAACGCTCAGTTCGATTCCATCGTACTTGGCGTCGAAGCCGACGTCTCGGCCGCCGGCATCCTCGAAGGCAGCGACACCGACCACTGGGACGAGGAAGACGGGATCAATGGGCTTGCCACCCTGCGTGGCCGCCTCGGTTTCGCCGTCGGCGATCTGCTGCTGTACAGCACTGCCGGTCTGGCCGTTGCCAATCTCGATGTCAGCGATGAAAGCCAGACCATCGGTGGCTGGGTCGCCGGCGTCGGTGCTGAATACATGGTCACCGACACCGTCTCGCTGAAGGCCGAGTACCTCTACACCAACTTCGGCACCGTCGAAGTCGACGGCTACGGAGACGATGAGTTCGACATCGACGGCTCGGCCGTCCGGCTCGGCGTCAACTTCCACTTCTGATCGCGCTGGCGATCGACCGGGCCCCGCACGCGGGGCCCGGCTTTTGATGGCCGGTCAGCGCGCAAAATACTCGCGGTAGTCGGTGTCGTAGCCGAAGTAGCGCGGGCCGACGAGCTCGATGCCGGCGGGTGTCAGCCATTGCGGGTTGGAGGGCATGGCCAGCGCCTTGAGCCGCAAGCCGTAGCGCAGTGCGTCCGCGGTGACCGGCAGGCCCGATTCGGCGTCGAGCACGGTGATCAGGTCGGGCGTCGTGACGATAATCTCGCCATCCCGCTCGGCCATCAGGAACTCGTTCTGGAAATCGAGGCGGAAGCTGTGGCCCTTCCATTCCTCGACGCCTTCGAAACGGGCGGTGCCGCGGGCGAAGCCGCCGACGGTGCGCCGCTCGATGTCCTTGATGCGACCGTGGAAGATCACGTCGGCCTCGAGCTTGTCGACGATGGCATTGACCGGGTCGACATGGCCGGCCTTGGCCTCGCGCAGCGTGCGACCGAGCTCCGAGCAGAGCGTCAGCGTGCCGCGCACGATCGCCTTCTTCGCCACGGCGCCGGACATCGAGTAGAAGGCGAGCAGCGCCGAGCCGCCCATTTCCACGGTGGCGGCACGGGCCAGCCGCTCGGTCCAGGCATTGCTGACTGTCTCAAGCACCAGCGAGTTGCCCTTGTCGTCGCAGAGCACCATCGGTGTTGCGGAGACGCCGTGCATGGTGAAGGTCACCATCTGCAGCTCGGGATAGGCGCGGCCCATGCCGTCGCCATCGACCAGCGGCAGGCCGGCCATCGCTGCCACGACGAACGGCGTGGTGGAGTTGACGCCGCCGGCCTCGCCGCAGAGCACCGCGTCGATCTTCCGGCCGAGCAACTGCTCGAGCGCCCGGAACGCGTTGATCAGCTCCTCGCCCTGCGGCAGCTTCTCGGTCATCACCGTCGGGGCGCCCATCATGCAGACCGGCACCACCAGCGCGTCATCGGGCAGCTCGTCGATATCGACGAGGTTGACCGGGCCATACTGCTTGATCGCCTGTTGGGCCATCAGTTTGCCGACATAGGGGTCGCCGCCGCCGCCGGTCCCGAGGATAGCTCCGCCGGTGGCGATGTCTTCCATGTCCTCGGCATGGATGGTGCGAAGAAACTTCATTTGCGGTTCCTTTCGCCTCAGGCCACGACGGGCTGGGGCTGGAGCGGGTTGAAGGTGAGTTCGGGGTAGCCGAAGGCCTTGGGGCCGACGATTTCCAGCGCCTTTGGGGTCTTCATCAGCTCATGCACCGGCAGCCCGATCACCGCGATACGCTGGCCATAGCGCAGCACCTCGGTGGTGATCGGCTCGCCCGTATCGAGCTCGAGGTTGATGATCAGGTCGGGCACCATGATCACCGGCACCTCGTCGACCCAGAGCACGAGATTCTCGTTCTGGATGGCGATGCGCGCCTCGGAGCCGGCCCAGTCGCCGACGCCGCTGATGTGGGCATGGCCGCGGGCAAAACCGCCCACCAGTTCACGCCGCACATCGGTGACCTTGCCGGTGAAGAACAGCTTGCCGCCGGTTGAGGCGACGACGCGCTCGACGACGTTCTGTCGCTTCTGCCGCGCCTCGAGCACGGTATGGCCGATCGAAAGCGCCTGGGTCACGGTGCCGGGCACCGCAGTGCGGCGGACGAACTCCATCGACATCGGGGCGATGGCGAGGCCGGCGGCGGCCCCCATGTTGACCGAGACACCGCGCGCGAAGGTCTCGAGCCAGAACATGTCGATCACTTCCTTGAAGACGACGACATTGCCCTTCTCATCGGCGATGGCCGCCGGAGCCGCCTTGGCGCCATAGATGAAGAAGGTGGTCATCTGCACTTCGGGGAAGGCCCGGCCCATGCCGTCGCCGTCGATCACCGGCAGGCCCGCATAGGCCGCCGCGATCACCGGTTCGAGCGCGTTGGAACCGCCGATCTCGGCCGAGATGGTGGCCGAGAGTTTCACGCCGGCGGTCTCTTCCACGGCGCGCATGGCGCGATAGCACTCGCCGCCTTCCTCGATCTTTTCGACCCCCACCACCGGCGCGCCGATGCCGCCGACTTCGCCGATCCAGGCGTCGTCAGGCAGCGCATCGAGCGGCAGCACGCGGACTTCCGCACCCTTGCGGATCAGTTCACGGGCCCTGAGCATCCCGACATAGGGGTTGCCGCCGCCACCGGTGCCGAGCAACGCGGCGCCGATCGACAATGGCAGCAGGTCGCTCTCCTTGAGCAGATAACCCTTATCCGACATGCAGTTCACCGACGGCCTTGACCCGCACGCGGGTGGCGTTGCCGGGGAGGTAAGCCAGCGGCACGTCCTCGACATCGACGATCTCGATCGACGAGCGGAGCGCCCCGGCGGCCACCGCAGCTTCGGTGGCGCGCTCCTTGGCGTCAGCCAGCGCCTGGTCGCGGCCGATCTCGGCCAGCGCATAGACCCGGTCGACTTCGCCAGAAACCTGCGCAATGGCGGCACCGACGGCATTGGCCACGGCGAAGTGGTTGGGCTTCACCACTTCGAGGCCGCCGATCGGACCATCGACGAGGATCGAGCCGCCACCCACCACGATCACCGGCAGTGGTTCGGGTGAGAGGCGCGAGCGCTCGACACAATCCTCCAGCATCGACATGATTTTGGATTGGGTGCGGGCGATGAACTCGGGCGTCAGGTGCGCTACTTTGGCCTTTTCGCCGAGCTCGGCGCGGCCGGAGGCGACAACGACGTCGGACGTGGTCAGCGTCGAGCCGCCGAAGATCAGCGCCTCGGTGACGATCCGGTAGCCGACGGAAGTGGGGCCGACCTTGATGGCGTCGCCGGTCTCGACAACGTGCGAACCACCCCCGAGGCCGATCGAGAACACGTCCGGCATCCGGAAGTTGGTTCGCACGCCGCCGACTTCCACGGCCACGGTGGCTTGGCGCGGGAACCCCTTGTGCAGCGAGCCGACATCGGAAGTGGTGCCGCCGATATCGACGACGATGGCGTCCGCAACCCCCGAGAGGAAGGCCGCGCCGCGCATCGAATTGGTTGGCCCCGAGGCGAAGGTCAGCACCGGGAACTTCTCGGCGAACGCCGCATCCATCAGCGTGCCGTCGTTCTGCGTCAGGTAGAAGCGGCCCCGGATGCCCGTCTCGGTGATCGCCTTGCGGAAGGCTTCGATCACGTGCCGGGAGAGATCGCGCAGGCAGGCGTTCATGATCGCCGCGTTCTCACGCTCGAGCAGGCCGATGCGACCGATATCGCTCGACAGCGTGATGTGCACGCCCGGCAGGGCTTTGGCGAAGATCTCGCCGGCCTGCTTTTCGAACTCGCCGGTCACCGGTGAGAACACCGAGGTGATGGCGATGGTGTTGATGCCCTTGGCCTTGATGTCCTCGGCAATGCCGAGCAGTTCCGTCTCGTCGAGCGGCGAGATCACCCGGCCATCGAACTCGTTGCCGCCATGCGCCAGGTAGCCGGTGCCGCCGATCGCGAGCTTCAGGTCCTCGGGCCAATCGACCATTGGGGGCAGGGAAGCGGTGGCGGGGAGGCCGAGGCGTACGGCGGCGGTCTTCGCCCGGTCGCGCCGCTGCACCACCGCGTTGGTGAAGTGGGTGGTGCCGATCATCACCACGTCGATGGCCGAAGCGTCGAGCTTCGATGCTTCAAGCACCGCCTTCAGTGCGTTGACCACGCCGGTCATCACGTCGGCGGTGGTGGCGGCCTTCACCCCGGCAATGACGGTCGGGCCATCCATGACCACGGCGTCGGTATTGGTGCCGCCCACGTCGATGCCAATTCTGATCATTTTTCTATCCTTTGGGAGACTGCTGCGCGGAGCGCGATAAGTTGCTCTGCCGTCGGGATTTCCCCGTCGATCAGTGGAATTTTGGGCCGCATCGCCTCTTCCTCGGCCGAGATCACCGGCACCGAGGCGAGGAGCAGGCGGGTGTAATCGTGCTGTGGCGCTTCGAAGACCGACGCGGTGGCGCCGGTCTCGACGATCTTGCCGAGATAGAGCACCCCGACCGTGTCGGCGAAGTTCCGCATCAGGCTGAGGTCGTGCGAGATGAACAGGTAAGTGAGCCCGAGTTGCCGGCCGAGATCGACCAGCAGGTCCATGACGCGGGCCTGCACCGAGACATCGAGCGCCGAGGTCGGCTCGTCGAGGATCAGCAGTTGCGGCGCCACCGCCAGCGCCCGGGCGATGGCAACACGCTGCTTCTGGCCCCCGGACAACTCGTGCGGGTAGCGCAGCGCGAAATCGGCCGGCAGTTGCACCATCTCGAGCAGTTCGGCGATCCGCTGCCTGTGTTCCCTGGCCGGTGTCCCGTGCGCGGCAAGCGGCACGGCGATCGACTGGCCCACGGTGCGGCGCGGGTTCAGCGACGAGCCGGGGTTCTGGAACACCATCTGCACCTTGCGTCCATAGGCGCGGGTGCCCGTCTCGCCGATGATGCTGTGACCATCGAGCCGGATGTCGCCGCCGGTTGGCCTCGCCAGGCCCATGATCATCCGCGCGATGGTCGATTTGCCTGAGCCGCTCTCGCCGGCAAGGCCATAGACCTTGCCCTTTTCGATCGAGAACGACACGTCGTCGACGGCGCGCACGTCACCGGTTTTCCGCCCAAAGCCGTTGCGGACTGGAAACAGCTTAGTCAGCCCGGCGATTTCCAGCATGGCGCTCATGCGGCGGCTCCTGCCTTGCCGAAGCTGGTGCCACCGGTCAGCCGCGGTACGGCCGCGATCAGCGCCTTGGTGTAATCGTCGCGCGGCGCTTCGAAGAGCTCGGCGGTCGGCCGGTGCTCGACCACCACGCCCTTGTTCATCACGTAGACGTAGTTCGAGGTCTCGCGCACCACGCCCAGATTGTGGGTAATCATCAGCAGGGCGAGGCCACGCTCTTCGACCAGGTCCTTGAGCAGCTTCAGGATCTGCGCCTGGGTGGTGACATCGAGCGCCGTGCCGGGCTCGTCGGCGATCAGCAGTCTGGGTTCGCTGAGCAGCGCCATGGCGATCAGCACGCGCTGCCGCATGCCGCCCGACAGCATGATCGGGTAGGAGCGCGCCACCCGCTCGGGGTCGCGCATCCGCACCTGGCCCAGCACTTCGTGCACCCGCGCCATGCGCTCCCGGCCGTTGCGGCTGCGGCCGAGCCTGCGGTCGGCATATTTGAGGATGGTGCCCATCTGGTCGGCGATGGTGAAGACCGGGTTGAGCGAACTCATCGGGTCCTGGAACACCATCGACATGGCGGTGCCGCGCAGCTTCAGCCGCTCGCGGTCGGGCATCGTCAGCAGGTCGCGACCGTCGTAGAAGATCTCGCCACCAGTGACCTTGGCCGGCGGGCTGCGCAACAGCCCCATGATGGCCCGCATCGTCACGGTCTTGCCCGAACCGCTCTCACCGACGAGCGCAATCTGCGAGCGGGCTGGTACGTCGAGCGATACCCCCTTCAGCACCGGGTTGGTCTGGCCATAGGTGGTGAACTGTACGCTGAGGTTGCGGACCGAGAGCAGGGCGTTGGCCATCAGCGCACCTCCTGCACATCGAACAGGTCGCGCAGCCCATCCCCGAGCAGGTTGAAGCCGAGCGCCACGATGAGGATGGCAAAACCCGGCAGCACCGATTCCCACCAGTAGTCGGGCAGGAACGCCGAACCGGAGGCGACCATGGTGCCGAGGTCGGGGGTAGGGGGCTGGATGCCGAGGCCGAGAAAGCTCAGCGAGGCGCCGACTAGGATGACGAAGCCCGCATCGAGCGAGGTCTTTACCGCCAGCGCCGAAACGCAGTTGGGCAGGATCTCGCGGAACAGGATGTGGAACTTGCTGGCGCCCAGCGTCTCCGCCGCCTCGACGAACTCCTGGGTGCGCAGCTGGCGGGTGATCGAGTAGATCAGCCGCGTGTGCCAGGTCCACCACAGCGCGGCGATTGCCAGCATCGAGTTGATCAGGTCGGGCGACAGCACCGAGGCAACCGCCAGCGCCATCACCAGCGGCGGGATGGCGAGGGCGATGTCGGTCAGGCGCATGATGACGACTTCGACCCAGCCGCCGAAATAGCCGGCGAGCAGGCCCAGCGTCGTGCCCACCGGGATGGCGATGCCGAGCACCACCAGCGCCAGGAGCAGCGAGATCCTGAGCCCGAAGATCACCCGGGTGAAAATGTCCCGCCCCACATTGTCGGTGCCGAACCAGTACTCCGCCGACGGCGGCAGGTGACGGGCCCTGAAATTCACCACCGCGCCGACATGCTCGGGATAGGGGGTGATCCAGGGCGCGAGGAGCGCCGCGAGGATGGCGAGGATGACGATCGCCGCGCCGATCACCGCGGTCGGGTTGCGCGAGAAGCGGTACCAGTTCTGGTAGGCGTTGGAGAGCCGGCGGGGCGGGGCGGTGGGAACGGTTTCGCTGGCCATCAGCGGCTCCCCCGAATGCGGACGCGGGGGTCAACGAACCCGACCAGCACGTCGATGAGCAAATTGACCAGGACGAAGAACACGCCCGAGACCATCACCACGCCCATCACTGCGTTGAGGTCCTTCTGCAGGATCGTGCGGATGCCATAGGCGGCCATGCCGGGCCAGGCAAAGACCAGCTCGACCACGAAGGCGTTGCCGATCAGCGAAGCGAACTCGAGCCCGAGAATGGTCAGCGGCGGCACGAAGCTCGGGCGCAGCATGTATTTGAACACCCTTATCGGCTCCGGCACGCCGAAGGCACGGCTGGCCTCGATATAGTCCTGGCTCGCCACATCGATCATCGACGAGCGGGTGATGCGGGCGATCTGCCCCATGGTGGCGAGCGCCAGCGCAGTGGCCGGCAGCAGCAGGTGGCGCAGCGCCTCACCGAACACATCGAGCCGGCCAGCCAGCAGCGAGTCGATGGTGAGCAGCCCGGTGATCCCGGCGACGAATTCCATATTGTGCGGCAGCCGCCCGGTGGTCGGCAGGATGTGCAGCACGTAGCCGGCGAGGATCTGCAGCAGCAGCGCCGCAAAAAAGCTCGGCGTCACCGCCGAAAAGATCGCCAGCACCCGAACCAGCGTATCGGGCCATTTATCCTTCCAGCGCGCCGCCGCGACCCCCAGCGGCACGCCCAGCACGAAGGCAAGAGTGATCGTCGCCAGCACCAGCTCGAAGGTCGCCGCAAAGGTGTCGCGGATATCGTCGTTGACCGGTCGCTCGGTCAGCAGCGAGCGGCCGAGGTCGCCGCGGCTGAGCCCGGCGATGAACATGCCGTATTGCTCGACGATCGGCTTGTTGAGCCCGAGCTTTTCCTGAAGGTCCGCCACCTGCTGCGCCGTAGCGGTGGGGCCGAGCGCCATCCGCGCCGGATCGCCCGGAACCACGCGGGCGATGGCAAAGATGACGATCGACAGGCCCACGAGGACGAGGATCGACCACAAAATGCGCCGGAACAGGAAAAGCAGGAATTCCAAGAGGCAGCCGCCCTGGTAAGCCGAGAAGGGGTGGTGCGGGAAAGGGCTGTCCCCGGCCGAAGCCGGGGACGGCTAGGATCAGCAGGTCCAGCTGTAGCGGGTGAAGTCGTAGTCGAACGACATCATCGGCACGGCCTTGAAGCCGGTGAGGCACTTGTCCATGGCGTGCTGGACGGTCTGGGTGTTGAGGAACACGTCGGACTGCAGGTCGACCAGCTTGTGCTGCACGGCCTTGTAGATCTCAGCCTGCTTGGCGGTGTCGCCAGTGCCACGGGCCTCGTCGATCATCGCGTCGATCTCGGGATTCTGCACCCACTCCATCGAGGCCCAGGTGCCGGCCGCTTCGGAATGGTACTGAGTGAAGAACATCGAATCCGGCGACGGATAGGTCGGGCCGAAGAAGATCTGGTTGACGTTCGGTGTGCTCTCGACCTTGCCGGCGATCTCGGTGATGCGGTTCCAGGGGTCCGCCTGCTGCGTCACCACGAACCCGAGTTGCTCGAGATTCGACTGCATCAGCAGGCTGATCTCTTCCTCGAACTTGGTGCCCGCCACATAGGCGAGCGTGATCGGGATCGGCGCGCCGGCATATTTCGACTGCGCGACTTCCGCCTTGGCGGCTTCGAGGTCGTAGACCGGCTCGGGGATATCATCGGCATGGAAGGCGGCGAAGGCCTTGGGCAGCGGCGTCGACAGCACGCCGCCAGGCGAGATCACTTCGCGGATGGTGGCATAGTCGGTGGCGAGCGCGATGGCCTTGCGGATGTGCACGTCATCGGTCGGCGCGGCCTTGCTGTTGAGCTTGAGGTAGAACGCCGTCGAGGTCTCTTCCTTGGCGATGACGAAGCGGCCCATCGCCTCGAGCGCGGTGTAGGTGTCGGGCGACTGGAACTGGCTCGACATGGTCAGCTCGCCGGAAGCCGCGAGCGAGCGCACGGTGGCCTCGTCATTGGTGATGATCCAATGCACCTCGTTGATCGGACCGGCGCCGAAACCCTTGTAGTAGTCGGCATTGCGGGTGATCGTCATCTGGCTGCCGCGATCCCAGCTCTTGAGGCTGTAGGCGCCGGCGCCCGCGACATTGGTCGCGAGGTAAGTCTGGCCGTCGTCCGCACCCTCGTTGGCCTTCACCACTTCCTCGTTGAGGATGAAGATAGCCGGCACGGTGGTGAGGAACGGCGCAAAGGTCTTGGCGAGGGTGAACTTCACCGTCTTGGCGTCGACCGCGGTCACCGAGCCGGGCGTCAGCACACCGGCGAACAGGTTGGCCGGACCCTGGTTGATGCGCAGCAGGCGCTCGACCGTATAGACCACGTCGCTGGCTTCAACCGGCGAGCCATCGGCGAACTTGGCGTCGTCCCGCAGCTTGTAGGTGACTTCCTTGGCGTCATCCGACACCGTCCAGCTCTCGGCCAGTTCGGGAATGATGTTGCCTGCGGCGTCGACCGTGACCAGCCCGTCATAGAGGTTCACCGCCGCCATATAGTCGGTGTAGTCGGAGATTTTCGCCGGATCGATGGTGCCGAAGATCTGCACGGTGTTCATCGTCACGGTGACCGCCATGGCGGGCGCTGCGCCCAGCATGAGGGTCGAAAGTGCAGTTGCTGCAAGAAGCCTGTGCTTGGTCATGACTGTGATGTTCCCTGTCCCGTGTTTGTCCACCCCGGCGCTTTTGAGCCCCACGCCCGGGAGATCGCCCGGTTTGCGCCGGTACCCCTCAGGGCTCGACGTCACCTTGCGGTCGCACGAGCCCGGTAGGGAAAGCTTCGCAACATGCGGGTATCAGGCTCAAGGCGCAAAGAAGGCTAGGTTTTCGACTAAATCGGCTAGGTTCTAGCCGACCAGTCCAAGCGCTCGCGCCGCGCTGATCGCCTCGCGGCGGCGCTTGCAGCCGAGCTTGCGATAGGCGTTGGACAGGTGGAATTTCACCGTTGCCTCGCTGAGCCCGAGCGCGTTGGCGATGAACTTGTTGGATGATCCCTCGGAGATCATCATCAGCACTTTGGTCTCGCGCCGGCTGAGCCCGTTCTGCGCGCCCAGCGCCGAGTTGGGCAGGCCCCCATCGCGCAGCCGCCGCAGCACCTGGCGCACCGGGGCCGAGATTTCGAGATATTCCCCGATGCGCTGCTGCTCGACCAGCTCGCTGAGGAACACCCGCTCTTCGGCCAGCGGGGCAATGGCGCCCAGGCGCGCTGCCTCCTCGAACACCTTCTGCAGCAGCGCGCGCGCCCGCGACAGGTTGCGCTGCCGCTTATGGACAAAGGCCAGCCAGACTTCGGCACAAAGCCGCTGGCGTCCGGTGAGGTTCAGGTTGCCGATGATGTAGCCGAGCTGCCGCTCGAGATGCGGGCGGGTCGGCTGCTCGTAGACGATGTGCCTGAGCCAGATCATCGCCTGGACGATCTCGTCGCGGTCCTTGAGGCGCTCGAGTTCCTCGCCGGCGGCCGCAACCCATGAGCGGGTGATGCGGGTGGCGAGGGCCGCGACCTTCTCCGCCGCCTCCTGCCAGCGGTTGGCATTCTGCAGGATCGCCGCCTCGCGCAGCTCGATCATCAGGCCGAACTGCCGGTTGGAGATCTGGTAGACCCGCCAGCGATCGAGGAAGTTCCGCGCCGCGAGGGTGGAAAAGTGCTCGCTCAACGCCTGGCTGCCATAGTGCAGCGCGAACTCGATCAGGCTGGGCCAGATCTCGCCGTGGACGAAATCATCGAGTTCCGTGCTGAGGAAGCGGGCCAGCGGCTCGGGCTTTCCGCCTTCGTAGTCGATGCAGGCATTGAGCAGCGCCAAGAGGCGCTCGTCGCCCGGACTGTCGAACGCGATGGCGTGCAGGTAGCGCGCCGCCTGCTCGGCGTGCCGGCGGGCATTGTTGGCATCGCCCATCAACAGCCGCACCAGCGCCTGATGCAGGCTGATGTAGAAGGCGAGCATCGGCACCTTGGCCTGCTCGTAGTGGTAGAGGGCGCGCTGCGCGACATCCTCGGCAGCCGCGAGGCGCCGGCCGCGGATATAGAATTCCAGCACCGAGTTGTAGAAGCTGCCGCGTACGATGTGATCGTCGAGCGGCAGATCGCCCAAGGTGTCGAACACCTGCTCGAACAGCTCGTCAGTCAGCTGGTAATCCTCGTAGATCAGCATCACGACGCGGAAGGCGAGCAGGTCCGTGCTGTACTTCTCGCGATGGGTGAAAACGCTGTGGAAGTCGTTGATCCCTGGGCCGAAGCGATCAGCCAGCAGCCGGCGGGCGCGCGCCACCTCGCCATGCTTGAGGGCCTGCATCGCAAGGCTCATCACCAGCGTGTCATTGCCGAGCGCGTAGTCAGCCGGAAAGCCCGCGAGCGCGCGATCAAACGCTGCCGCCCCGTGTCGGTAGAGGTAGAACCGGCCGCCACCGGCAGCGTAGACGGCAAAAGCCTCGTCGAAGCGGCCGATCGATTGCCAGGTCATGATGGCGTCCGTCATCGAGCCCTGTCCGGCATAGGCCGTCGCAAGCTCAGCCGCCCGTTCGGGATGCGCGCGCCGCGAGGTGATCTCCGCTGCAAGGGCATGTCGAAGCGCCGGGCGAACCGGATCGAGCAGCGCCAGCAACTCGGAGTTCGCCATCGAGGCGGTGCTTGCGTCGAGCCAGGCGGCAAGTGCTGCAAGCTCGACCGCCCGCATCGGCGCCAGCAGCTCGCGGGCAAGGAAGCGCGCCAGCTCTGCTTCGCCCGCACTCGATCGGCCCAGCAGCATTGGCCAGCCCTGCGACTGCTGAAAGCTGCGTTCGGCCAGCCGCGCCGGCATCGCCTGCCGCAGCTCATCGCGGCCGATCAACAGCTCCGCGACGCCGAAGCGGCGGACGTGGCCGTAGACGGCGGCACGATCGAGCGACGGCAGCACCGTCTCCGGTCGCTTGGCGATGATGATCCGGCGGTCGCCGGAGACGAAGGCTTCGGGCAGGGGATCTGGCTTACTGCCCGGCGGAATGTCCCACAGGGTAACCGGGAGGCTGGTTTCAGATGGGGCCGAGGCTGAGCGGTGGACGCTCGTTCCCAACTCCGCGGCCAGTTGCGACAGGAGGATCGATTTGCCCATCCCAGCTGGCGCATCGAGCACCAGCACCGTTTCGGGGACGGCGAGCAGCTCGCGGCGCTTCTGCGCACGGTCGATCTGCGGTCTCGTCGGGGCACTGGGCATGGGGGTCGAGGGCAAGGCACGGTCCTGTTCCGGAGAACAAGGCCGGAAAACCAAGGCGGACACAAGCGATGCGGGCGTTCCCTTTGAGAAATGCCGTTGTCATTGATCCCGTTCAGCTTGCATCAAGAATTGCTCTGCCATATGAACCGCCTCGGTGAGGCCACATGGCGGAGTGGTTACGCAGCGGATTGCAAATCCGTGTATTCCGGTTCGATTCCGGATGTGGCCTCCATCGCTTTCAGAGCGCCCTTGATTTCATTGGGCAATTCCGGCCCGATTGTCCCACCATTCTTGAGCCTGAAAAAAGTGGGACACATCTGTTCCCGTTTCAGCCATGGCGGGGACCGTCTCATACTGGTTTGCTCGGGCGTTTCGATCTAACTAGGTTCCGCCTCCAGATGCCTTGGGGACGCGTGTGACACTGCAAGATCGCGAAGCTCTGATCGAACAAATCATCGAAACTCAGCCTGCTATGCGGGCATTCCTTCGTGAACAGCCGTCTGACCTGATGGCGGGTTCTTGGGACATGGTTTCGTACAGCTTCGAAAGAGGATTCGAAGCTATGTGGGACCTTGCACGCAAAGATCATTCCGGCATGCTGGACCGACCGCTTGTCACCCTCTGGCGTCAAAGCGTCGAGCTATCTTTGAAGGTCGCGCTTCTTGAGGCGACAGGCGAGGCCAAGGGAAGCCACGATCTAAGCTTGCTGTTTGAGGACCTTCGTAAAGCTCGATCCGGATTAGGCTTCAACGACGACGACGACCTAGCGGAAAGCGTCAATGCGATGCTTGACCACGTTCAGACCTTCGACCCGTTTGCCGACAGGTTCCGTTACCCCGTGCCGAAATGGGGCCAACCATTTCCCGGGTTCGTTACCGACCTAGACGGCCTGTTCCAAGCCCACTGGATTATCACCACTTGGTGCGAAGGTTCGGTGATGCAGGTAAGAGGCGAGACATAGATCGGCCACGCAGCCGACACCCCGCCAAGCGCCCACCTCGCCAGAAACGACCCGCCAGCGGGCGTTTAACTCCTGCCACTTGCCATCTGGCACAAAACCGCAAACGCCCGTCACCGGGCGTATGTGGTCGTTCTTCGCCGCGTGGAGTGCGGTCCCTGAGTCAGCCTCAAACCCGATCGTTACTGTCGGCTCAAAAGTATATTTGCTGAATCCGCAAATAGAAGCTTGACATTTCGGTCAAAGTGTGTTACAGTACTAAACTGTAGACGGTTCTGTGTGTTTCTATTGAACGATCTACTGGTGCGCTGAGCTTTCTCGCGCACGTTTTACAGCAGTCGCCCCACCGGCATTTCATCATTTTCCCGGTGGGGTGACGACCCAAAACTACAGTCACATCATTTCAAGTAAAGGAATTATCTCGATGTCCGAGATCGAAGACACTTGGCGCGAGATTCCGGGACATGCCGGATATTTTGCGTCACCCGATCAAAAGGTGAAGCGAGCCGCATGCATCATTGGCAGGCACAACAGAAAGGAAAGGGTGCTGATACCAAGTTATTTTCCGAAGCGGCCCGCCTGCCGATCTAAGTCAAATGGGCCTTACTTCCGTATGTCGCAGGGCGAAACATTTCGATACGTGCCGCTGGCGGAACTTATGGCGGCAACATTTGTCCGTGAAGACTTTCATCCGCGATCCCACAAGATATTGTTCCGCGACCAAGACCCTAAGAACTGCACTATATCTAACCTGCTCGTTATCGAGCGCCACTAACCACCGTATCTATCTAGGAGAAATAATGAAATTTGAGACTTACAACGAAGAACCAACAAAGGGCAGATTTGCAGAATTTCCAAACGAGAGGGACATTTCCGCCACTGCTCGTGCATCACGGAGCAACCGAACCGTTCGACTCCACAATGCACCTGACAAGCGAAGTATCACATTCCGTCGTGTAGTGAAGGCGCTAGCGGCCACTGGGACGGCACCGCACGTCGAGCCGGCAACCGAGCAGATCGGGGGCAGTCATGCGTCTTAATACATCTGCACTTGCAGACGCCGTTATCGAGGGCTTTGCGCCGACTCTAGATAGTTTCCACAAGCGCATTGAGGCGCTGGCGAGTGGAGCAGGTGTGGTCGTGATCGACTCCATCGATTGGGGCCGACAGTACCCCGACGCCACTCTTGGGTCGCACAAAAATGGGCTATGGATATACCGGCTCGATACAGCTACTTGGCGCTGCATTTCGCGATCCATCTTCGATGTGAAGGTAACACGCGAGGCTGATGGAACCACCGCGTTCGCCTTTGAACTCAGCGATGGTACCGTTCTAAAGCGCGTGGCGCCTAAGGCAGCTAGAACTACAAAGCCTGTGAAGCTTCTGAAGAAGCCTGCCAAGCCTGTGAAGCTTCTAGCGAAGTGAGTGGGCCGATGGCGAAAGCTCCAGACCCCCCACGTCTTGGCACGTACAGCACTCAATGGGTGTGGCTTCTAGAAGATCGCCAATTGGCGATGAAGCGCAATCCGCTGATCTGCCGAAGCCAGCGTTCTTGGAACGCCAGGTACTTTCTTTGGGACCATCCCAACGAAGCGGATGGCGCTAGCCTGATAATCCGGAGCTTCCTGAACCAGGCCGAGAGGCGAACTTTCTATCCGGATGAGCCGCCGGGCATCATTCTGAAGAACGGAAAGCGCTGTCTGAATGTACCGGTTCTGGTGAAACATAAGATTAGCGACGGGTACGAGAGTGTCGCGGCCTAGCGGAACTCTTTAAATTTAATAATAGAAACAATGGCTTAGCGCAACTTTCGAGTTGACGCGAGGATAGACCATGGCTATAGACC
>NZ_LAJE02000159.1 GCF_000970465.2 Devosia insulae DS-56 | reverse complement strand
GTCATTGCCTGTAGGCGGAGGGACTACCGCGGCGTAACCACCGGCGTGCCCGACACCGGATCGGCGTAGACCTCGCAGTCGAGCCCATAGACGTTGCGGATCAGCTCAGGGGTCACCACATCCGCCGGCTTGCCTTCGGCGACGATGCGGCCTTCGTGCATTACCACCAGGCGGTCGCCGTAGCGGGCGGCCTGGGCGATGTCGTGGAGGACGACGATGCTGGTCCGCCCTGCCCCATGCAGGTGCCGCACCAGGTCGAGGGTTTCGACCTGGTGCTTGATGTCGAGGAAGGTCGTCGGCTCATCGAGCATGACGTAGGGCGTATCCTGGGCCAGCGCCATGGCGATGAAGGCGCGCTGCCGCTGCCCACCAGACAGCTCGGCCACCGGCTTGAAGCGCAGCTCGGCGAGCCCGGTGGCGGCGATGGCCTGGTCGACCAGCTCGATATCCTTGGGCGAGCGGAGGCCGAGCAGCGACTGATGCGGGGCGCGGCCGTAGCCCACCAGCTGCTCGACGGTGATCGCGGTCGGCACAGCTGGACTCTGCGGCAGGTAGGCGATGGTGCGGGCAACGCGCTTGGGATGATTGCGCAGCACATCGAGGTCATCGGCATGGATGGTGCCGGTGCGCGGCTTCAGCAGCCGGCCGATGGTCTTGAGCAGCGTGGATTTACCGCAGCCATTGGGGCCGATCAGGATGGTGACCTCGCCGGTCGCAATGGTCAGGTCGATGTTCTCGACGATGGCACGGTCGCGGCCATAGCCGGCGGTGACACCCTTGACCAGGATGCTCATGAGTCCTGCTCCGAAGTCGTGGTCAGCATGATGTAGATGAAGAACGGCGCGCCGATCAGCGCGGCGAGGATGCCGGCCGAGACCTCGATCGGCGGGGCGATGGCGCGGCCGATGCCATCGGCCAGCACCACCAGCAGCATGCCGACCAGCGCCGCCACCGGCAGCATCAGCCGATGTGAGCCGCCGACCAACCGCCGGGCAATATGCGGCGCCATCAAGCCGATAAAGCCCATGACCCCGACCACGGCGACGGAAACGCTGGCGAGGAGCGTCGCGACGAGCAGCAGCAACAGGCGCTGGCGCGGCACGTTGAGACCAAGGCCGGTGGCGGTTGCTTCGCCCAGCGCGATCAGGTCGAGCCGATAGGAGAGCAGCAGCGCCACGGCGCTCAGGGCGACGAGCGGCAGCCAGCTGACCGCCACATGGGCCCAGGTGCGCCCCCAGAGCGAGCCGGTGAGCCAGATCATCGGGGCCGAGCTCTCGCTGTCATTGGAGACGATCAGCAGGTAATCGACCCCGGCCTCGAAGACGAAGCCGACGGCGACGCCGATCAGCGCCAGGTGGATTGCCGAGAGGTTGCGATAATGCGCCACCACCATGACGAAGGCGGCGGCCGTCAGGCCACCGATGCAAGCGGCGAGCGGCATCCAGACCTGCGGGATATCGGGGAAGACCAGCACCAGCACCAGCGCGAACAGCGCGGCACCGGAGTTGATGCCGATGATGTTGGGGCTGGCTAAGGGGTTGCGGATCACCGCCTGGATGATGGCGCCGGACAGCGCCAAGGCGGCGCCCGCCAGCAGCGCCAGCACCATGCGCGGCAGGCGCGACTTCATGATGATGTAGGTCTGCTGCTCGCCATCGAGGGTGAACAGCGTGTTGACGATGGTCTGGGTCGGGATCGGCACCGCGCCGACGCTGAGGCTCCAGAGCGCCGCGGCAATGACCAGCACGGCGAGCGCGGCGATCAGGACGAGGCCGCGAAGCGTGCTGCGAGGTCTCACCGGGACGTGCACCACGGCGCTCATGCCATGTGCCTCGCGCGCAGTGTCGCATAGAGAAAATACGGCGCGCCGATCAGCGCGCAGATGACGCCGAGCGGCGTCTCGTAGGGAAAGCGCACCAGTTTCGAGACCACGTCGGCGAACAGCACGAGCCCTGCCCCACCGAGCGCCACTGCCGGAACCAACAGCCGATGGTTGGAGCCGAACCACAGGCGACAAAGGTGCGGGATCACCAGCCCGACGAACATCACCGGCCCGGCCGCGGCGACGCTCGCTCCGGTGAGCACGGCGGCCAGCATGGCGCCGATGAAGCGCATGCGGCGCGGATCGACGCCCAGCCCCTGCGAAGCCCCATCGCCGAGCGCCAGGATGTTGAAGCTGTGCGCCATGAAAGTGCTGATGGTCAGCCCGCCGGCGGCCCAGAACAGCAGCGGCAGCGCCTGGTCGAAGCGGGCAGCGGAGATATCGGCCGAAGTCCAGCTGAGGACCAGCCGGGACAGGTTGTCCTCGAGGGTAAAGGTGAAGCGCACGAAGGCGAAGCTGAAGGCGCCCACGGTGACGCCGGCGAGGATCAGCCGCATCGAGTCGAGCCGGCCACCTAAGCCCGCGGCGATGCCGAAGGTGACGGCGCCGGCCACCACCGCGCCGATGATCGCCATGGTGTCGAGATTGCCGATCATCAGTGCCGGGAATACCAGCGCCAGTGCCACCCCGAGCGCCGCGCCCTGATTGATGCCGAGCACCGATTCAGAGGCCAGCGGGTTACGTGTCACCGCCTGCAGCGCCAGCCCGGCGAGGCCGAGGTTGATGCCGATCAGCCCGGCGATCAGGGTGCGGGGCAGCCTGAGATCGACCACCGCCGAACGGGCGAGGCTGCCGTCATCGACGAACAGCAGCTGCAGCACGTTGCCGATACCAACATCGCTGCGCTGCCCAATGATCAACGACAGCAGGGCTGCGATGAGCACTGCTGCCGCAAGGAGCGCGAAACGGATGGCCAAAGGCAAGCTTACTTCTTCAGCTGCAAGCTTACTTCTTGAGGTGTTTGACGATCTCGACGAGGTTGGCGCCGCTGACTTCCGAAGCGATGACGCCACGCAGGCGCGACCATTCGTGGGCGTTCACGTCGACCAGGTTGCCGGTCTTGACCGCTTCGACATTGTCGTAGAGCGGCTGGCCGACCCAGCTGTCGGTGAGGCCGGGATCGGCATACTTGCCGCGCAGGATCACCTGCGGGTTGATCTCGGACAGCTGCTCCAGCGAGGTCTTGACGATGGCTTCCTCGTAGGTGTGCCCGTCGGGCGTCGGCATATTGTTGTTGAAGCCGAACCAGGCCAGCAGCGAGCCGTTATAGCTTACCGGCGAGTGGAGGAAGATGCCTTCGCCATTGTCGACGATGAACTGCGCCGACCAGGCGGAGACGTCGCCGATGGCGGCCTTGAAGCCCTCCATCCTGGTGGTGTGCTCGGCCAGCCGCGCCTCCATCTCGGCATCCTTGCCGACCGCGTGGGCGATGGTCTTGGCCGCCTCGAGCGCCACCTGGTAGGTGCCGGTGAGGCTGTCGAAAGCGATGGTCGGGGCGATCTCGCTGAGGGCGCCGTAGATCGCTTCGTGCCGGCTGGTATCGGCGATGATCAGGTCGGGCTGCAGCGAGGCGATCACCTCGAGGCTCGGCGACTTGCGGGTGCCGACGGATTTCCAGTCGTCGCCGATCACCGCGGTATAGGCGGGAACGATCGACTCCCGCGTGTCGTCATCGGCAATCCCGACCGGCGCGACGCCCACCGCAGCGAGGCTGTCGACGAAGCTGTATTCGAGCACGACGATGCGCTTGGGCGCATCGGGCACCTCGGTGGTACCGAGGTCGTGCCTGATCTCGACGGCCTGCGCCAGGGGCGCGACGGCCAGCATGATGGCGCCGGCAAGAACGGCGAGGATGGCTCGATTGAACATGGACGACCCCAGGCTGATTGGCGGCATGTTCTCAGGCCGAAAACATGATTTGTCAAATCATGTTTGATTTGACGTGGAAGCGATAGCCCAGTGCCAGCCAACCCCTCACCCGTCTCGGCCTGCGGCCGATCCACCCTCTCCCCGACGGGGAGAGGAATTGTGCCCATCACCGGCCCCTCAGGATTCTTCTCCCCGTCGGGGAGAAGGTGGCGCGTAGCGCCGGATGAGGGGTAAGCCACGATGGCGCAGATGGGCGGCGATCCTCCCAACAAAAAACCCCGGCCTCTTGCGAGACCGGGGTTCGTAGCACGCGGCAGCGCGCTTACTTCTCGATGGTGACCGCGTCGAAATACGGCACGTTCAGCGGCGAGCGCCAGAAGCCTTTCACGTGGGGCTTCATCATCATGTACTGGTTGCGGTGATACTGCGGCAGGATCACCGCATCGTTCATGATCAGCGCCTCGGCGGCGCGCATGTCGGTGAGCGATTGCTTCTCGTCATTGGTCGCCTTGGCGTCGGCGATCAGCTTGTCGTAATCGGCGTTCGACCAGTTGGCGAGGTTGTTGGCGCTGCCGGTGACGAAGTTGTCGAGGAAAGTCATCGGGTGCGGGTAGTCGGCGCCCCAGCCCATCTGGGCGATCTGGTACTCGACCTTCTGCACCTCAGGGTAGAACACCTGCCACTCCGACGCCTGGATCTTGACGTCGATGTTGAGGTTCTTCTTCCACATCTGCTGGATGGCTTCGAGGAGCTTCTCGATCGGCGGCGACGAGTAGGTGACGAACACCGTGTCGGGGAAACCGGCGCCATCCGGATAGCCGGCTTCGGCAAGCAAGGCCTTGGCGGCATCGACTTCGGCAGTCGGGGCGAGGCCGAAGCTGTCCGAGCCGTCACGGAAGTCTTCGCCGGCGACGTTCATGCCGGGTGGCACCAGCGCCATGGCCGGAATATCGGCCGACTGCAGCACGAACTCGACGATCTCCTCGCGGTCGATCGCCATCGACAGCGCCTTGCGGACGCGCACGTCGTCGAGCGGCTTCTGGTGCGGGTTGAAGAAGGCATAGGTGGTGCCGAGCGCCGGCACGACGAGAAAGCCGTTATTGTCTTCCGAGGCGAGACGCGGGATTTCCGGTGCCGGCACCGCCTCGACGCCATCCACATCGCCGGCCTCATAGGCGGCGAGCGCCGTCGCCGGGTCGGGGATCAGCCGGAAGGTCAGCTTGTCGAGGCTGACATTGGCGGCATTGTAATATTCGGGGTTCTTCTCGAGCACGATCGACTCGCCAAAATTCATCGCGGTGACGCGGAACGGGCCGGTGCCGATATAGGTGGCGGGCTTGCGGGTCCAGCCATCGGGATCGGCGGCGACGATATCCTCGCGCACCGGGTAGAAGGTGGAGAAGCCGAGCAGCTGCAGCATGTAGGGGACGCGCTGCTTCAGGGTGAAGGTGAGCGTGTGATCGTCGGTGGCCGAGATCGCGACATTGTCCTTCGACTGATCGGCGTAGAACTCTTCGGCGCCGGCGATGCCGTAGAGCATTTGGCTGTTCTTGGCACCGGAGGCCGGGGTCAGGACGCGCTTCCAGGCATAGACGAAATCGCCTGATGTGACGGGCTTGCCATCTGACCACTTGGCGTCGGCGCGCAGCTTGAAGGTGTAGGTGAGGCCATCATCGCTGATGGTCCAGCTCTCGGCCAGAGCCGGCACCACGGCGCCATCCGAGGCGTATTTCACCAGGCCCTCGAAGGCGTTGCCGATGATCGGCGTGGCGAAGGTCTCGGCCGTGGTGCCCGGATCGTAGGCGGCGGATTCGTTGTTGACCACGTAGGTCAGCTCGCCGGCGGCCCAAACCGGACCGACCGAGGCCAGCAGAGCCGCGGCAACCAGCGGCAGCAATCGCTTCAGCATAGATTTCTCTCCTGTTTTGCGGGCCGTTGTCCGGCCCTGTTGAAAGTCAAAAACTCCAATCAGGCGGCGAGCGCTTCGCCGGCCATGACTTTGTCTGCATAGTGACAGGCGGCAAGATGCCCGCCGCCGACATCGCTGAGCGGCGGCTCGACCCGGGCGCAGAGCTCGGTGGCGAAGGGGCAGCGGGTGCGGAAGCGGCAGCCGGAGGGGATATCGATCGGGCTCGGGATCTCGCCGCGCATGGGCGCCACGTCGCGGCGCGCCTCGGGATCGGCGACGGGGATCGAGGCGAGCAGCGCCTGGGTATAGGGGTGCGCCGGGGCGCGATAGAGGGTGTCGTTGGAGGCGAGCTCGACGATCTTGCCCAGATACATCACCCCGATGCGGTCGGAGATGTGGCGCACCATCGACAGGTCGTGGGTGATGAACAGGTAGGTGAGGCCCAGCTCTTCCTGCAGGTCCTCGAGCATGTTGACCACCTGGGCCTGGATCGACACATCGAGCGCCGAGATCGGCTCGTCGCAGATCACCAGTTCGGGGTTGAGCGCGATGGCGCGGGCAATGCCGATGCGCTGGCGTTGGCCGCCGGAGAATTCGTGCGGGAAGCGATGCGCGTGGTCGGCATTGAGGCCGACCCGCGCCAGGAGTTCGGCGACCCGCTGCGCCCGCGAGGCGGCGGTGCCGATGCCGGCGATTTCCAGCGGCTCGGCGATGAGGCTCGCGACCGTCATGCGGCCGTTGAGCGACGCGTAAGGATCCTGAAAGATCATCTGCATGCGCCGCCGATACGGCACCAGCTGCCGCTCCGGCAGGTCGGCGATATCGGTGCCGTCGAACAGCATCTGGCCGGAGGTTGGCTGGAACAGCCGGATCAGGGTGCGCGCCAGGGTGGATTTGCCGCAGCCGCTTTCGCCGACCAACCCCAGCGTCTCGCCGCGGCGGATTTCGAGATCGACGCCGTCGACCGCCTTCAGCAGCGGCCGGTTGCGGCCGAGCAGATCGCCCGGCAGCGAGAAGTGCTTGGTGAGGTTTTTGAGTTCGACCAGCGGGGTATCGGTCATGCGGGAACGAGCTCGGCGGTGATGCCGGCGACACGCGGCGCTTCAGGGTGGTGCAGCCAGCAGCGGGCACGATGCGCCGGGCCGGCATCATAGAGTGGCGGCAGCGCGGCGTTGCACTGCGCCATGGCGTGCGCACAGCGCGGCGCAAACGGGCAGCCTTTGGGCGGGCGCAGCATATCGGGTGGCGAGCCGGGGATCGGGGTCAGCCGGTGGTGGGTGTCGTCGCGAAGATCGGGGATCGAGGCGAGGAGACCCTGCGTGTAAGGGTGCGATGGCCGGGCGAACAGCTCGCGCACCGGCCCCTCCTCCATCACCATGCCGCCATACATCACCAGCACCCGGTCGGCGGTTTCGGCGATGACGCCGAGATCGTGAGTGATGAGGATCACCGCCATGCCGAGCCGGCCCTGCAGCTCCTTGAGCAGCGCCAGGATCTGGCGCTGGATGGTGACGTCCAGCGCAGTGGTCGGTTCGTCGGCAATCAACAGCTTGGGGTCGCAGGCGAGCGCGATGGCGATCATCACCCGCTGCCGCATGCCGCCGGAGAACTCGTGCGGGTATGATCTCAGCCGCTTGGCCGCTGAGGGGATGCGGACCAGTTCGAACAGTTCGATGGCGCGGGCGCGGGCCTCAGAGCGACTGACCTTCCTATGCCTGAGGATGGTCTCGATCACCTGTTCGCCGACGGTGAGCGTCGGGTTCAGCGAGGTCATCGGATCCTGGAAGATCATCGAGATGTCGTTGCCGCGAAGGGCGCTCAACTCGTCCTCGTCGAGGGTCAGGAGATCACGGCCCTCGAACAGCGCGCTGCCGTCGATGACGCGGCCGCTGCTGCGCAGAAGGCCCATCAGGCTCATGCAGGTGATCGACTTGCCCGAACCGGACTCGCCGACAATGCCGAGGATCTCGCCGGCACGGAGCTCGAACGAGACGCCGCGCACCGCCTTCACCTCACCACGCGAGGTGAAGAAGCTGGTCGATAGATTGGTCACGGAAAGCAAGGGCGTGCTCATGTGCGGAGTGGTCATGCGCGCAACCTTGGATCCAGCGCATCGCGCAAACCGTCGCCGAGGAAGTTGAAGGCGAACATAGCGAGGCTGATGGCGGCGGCCGGGAAGAACAGCTGGTAGGGATAGGCGCGCAGCGTCTCCACCGCTTCGGAAGTCAGCGTGCCCCAGCTGGCTTCCGGCGGGGTGACGCCGAGCCCGATGAAGCTCATGAAACTCTCGATGAAGATGGCGCTCGGGATCAGCATGGTGAGCGTCACGAGGATCGGGCCGACCGAGTTGGGGAGCAGGTGTCGAACCAGGATGCGCGGCGTCGAGGCGCCCATGGTGCGGGCGGCGGCGACGTAGTCCTGCTGCTTCAGCGTCAGGATCTGGCCACGCACGATGCGCGCCATGTCGACCCAGTAGACCGAACCGATGGCCAAGACCACCGACAGGAAGCCGGAGTTGAACACCACCATGATCAGGATGACGTAGAGGGTCAGCGGGATGGTCGAGATCACCTCGACGATGCGCATCATGATGGTGTCGGCCTTGCCGCCGAGATAGCCGGCGAGACCGCCGTAGAACACGCCGATGAAGAAGTTCACCAGGGTCGCGACAAACGCCACGGTGAGCGAAATGCGGGCGCCATAGAGCTGGCGCGCCAGCACGTCGCGACCGAGCTGATCGGTGCCCAGCAGGTTGCTCATGTTCCACTGCCAGCCACTGGGAGTAAGCGCCGCGCCATCGGCGAAGCTCAACTGCTGTTTGGCGGTATCGAGCACCACCTGCTTGTCGCCGAACTTGAACTGCTGCTGCTTCTTGATCAGGTCCTTCTTCGCCGGCCGGAGCAGCCCGGCGACCTCGCCTGATGGTGTCACCTCGTAGAGGTTGAGGTTGCCGGAGTTGAAGAAGAACCGCGTCGTCGCGCCAGTGCTGTCGGTGACCTCGTAGGTCTGGAACAGCGGCGGCACGTTGGAGAGCTTGAGGTTCTGCTCGAAATAGGTGTGCCGCGACAGCATCGGCCCGAAGATCGCGGCGAGCACTAACAGGATAATGAAGCCGAGCCCGAGCATGGCCGGCTTGTTGGCCCAGAGGCGCTTCCGCACATCCTGCCAGAAGGTGAGGCTGGGCGCGGCAATGTATTCCGCAGCGGCGCCGTCGCGCGTCGCTGGGGCCCACATTTCAGGCGCGACTTGCGTGTCGGTCATTTGGGGTCGGCCCGGTATTTGATGCGCGGGTCGAGCACGAGATAGAGCATGTCGACGATGAAGATCATCACCATCAGCACGGCGGCATAGAAGATGGTGATGCCCATGATGGCGGTGTAGTCGCGGTTGGTGATCGACAGGACGAAATGCCGGCCGATGCCGGGCAGTGCGAAGATCTGCTCGATGACGAAGGAGCCGGTGAGGAGGTTGGCAACCACTGGGCCAAGCACCGTCACCACCGGGATCAGCGAGTTGCGCAAGCCATGCTTGAACAGCACGGTGCCGCGCTTCAGCCCCTTGGCCTTGGCGGTCATCATGTAGTCCTGCTGCAGCGTTTCGAGCAGGCTCGAGCGGGCCAGCCGGGCGATGAACGAGATCCAGAACCCCGACAGCGCAAACACCGGCAGGAAATAGCCGCGCCAGTCATCGAGCCCGAAGGTCGGCACCCAGCCGAGCCGCAAGGCGAAGATGTAGAGCGCCACGGTGGCGATGACATAGGAGGGAACGGCGACACCGATGGTGGCGATCACCATCACCAGGGTATCGGGCCAGCGATTGCGGTTTAGCGCCGCGACGATGCCGAGCGGCACCCCGAGCGCCACCACGCAGATCAAGGCCAGGGCGCCGGTCTTCATGGTCACCGGCAGGCCCTCGGCGATGATCTCGTTGACGCTCATCCCGGCATATTTGAACGAGGGGCCGAGATCGAGGCTCAGCACGCCCCGCAGGTAGGTTAAGTATTGCAGCCAGAGCGGATCATCGAGGTGATATTTGGCGTTGAGCGCCGCCTGAATCTCCGGCTGCAACATCTTTTCGGAGGTGAAAGGACCTCCCGGCACGGCGTGCATGAGAAAGAAGGTCAGCGTGATGATGGCGAACAAGGTCACCAGCATCAGCAACAGGCGCTGCACAACATAGGCCGTCACTTGGACGGGCCCGCTTGGCTCCGGACTCGCAAAACTTTAGCCCCACTATAATCGGGGTATATCAGCACCTTGGCGGCGCCGGTGCAACTGGTCAGATGGTGAAACGGCTGCGCAGGATCAGGAAGCAGGCGGCGGCCGGGATGACGAGGGCGCGGGCGGCTTCGACCTTTTCCGGTGGATAGGCGCCCTCGACCTCGAGCAGGTTGACGCTCCCCAGCATTTCGCCGCCGGCGACCACCGGGATGTTGATGGCCGAGCCGCAGCCGAGCGAGCGGATCAGCGTCAGGTCGGGAAAGTCCTTCTCCATGTCCTTGACCGAGTTGGCCGAGTAGATGAAGCGCTCGGTGCGCATCTTCTCATAGGTGTCATCGAAGACGATCGGCTTGGTGCCCAGCACCGGATAGGCCGCCTCGTCGCTCGAATAGACCCGCCGCACATAGCCGCCATCAGGGTTGTCGGCCGTCATGGTGAAGAGCTTCACCCCAACCAGCGCCTCGGCTAGCCGATGCAGTGCCAGGCCAACATCGCGCTCAGTCCGGTAAGTGGCGAGCGCCTCGGCAAAGGCGTCATGCGGCGACTGGGTCAAGGCGAGGTCTCCCGAGAAGGCGTTGAACCGGCTCGTCAAAGCAGACTCGGGTGGGAAAGGGAACAGGGTTCGGCGTGATGCACCGGCCTCTCGATGATCCTCCCCCGCGTGGCGGGGGCGATAGCATATGAAGAGCCACCGGTGGCAGTGCGGGGGCCTTCTCCCCTTGTGGTCAGCGGACGAGGGCGAAGCCCTCGCCGCGAGGTGCCCGAAGGGCGGATGAGGGGTGCTCTCCGCGTACCGTATCGCCCGTCGCTATGCTCCGGTCGCGCTACACTTCGTTTCGCGGACCCCTCATCTGGCCTTCGGCCACCTTCTCCCACAAGGGGAGAAGGCACCCCAACTACTGTCAGTGCTCCTTATGCGTTAGCCCTGACTTCGCCGGCGAGGCAGCTTGGTCTCAGATCGCCAGATACTCCCGGCGCAGCGCTTCGTCGGCGAGCACGTCTTTGGCGAGGCCGGTGAAGGCGACTTCGCCGGTGTCGAGGATCACCGCGCGGTCGGCGAGGCGGAGCGCCGCAACGGCGTTCTGCTCGACGATGATGGTGGTGATGCCAAGCGCCTTGATCTCGTTGAGGATGCGTTCGATCTCCTCGACGATGACGGGGGCCAGCCCCTCATAGGGCTCGTCGAGCAGCAGAAGCTTCAGGTTGCGGGCCAGTGCCCGGGCGATGGCCAGCATCTGCTGTTCGCCACCCGACAGGGTGACGCCTTCCTGCCGGCGGCGTTCGGCGAGCCGGGGGAAGTGCGAGTAGATGCGCTCGAGCTCCCAGCCATGGCCGGGCGCGACCTGGGCGATGGTGAGGTTCTCCTCGACCGTCAGGCCCTGGATGATGCGGCGATCCTCCGGCACCAGCTGAATGCCGGCGCGGGCTGCCTCGAAGGACTTCATCTTGTGGATCGGCTGGCCGTCGAGCCAGATCTCGCCCGCCTGCAGGGCCGGGTTGTCGACGCGGGCGATGGTGCGGAGCGTCGAGGTCTTGCCGGCGCCGTTGCGGCCCAGCAGCGCGAGAATTTCGCCATGCCGGATGTCGAAGCTGACGCCCTGCACGATGTAGCTCTCGCCGTAATAGGCGTGGATGTCCTTTGCCGCAAAGAACGGGCCGTCGTGCGGCACGACGCGCTCGGCGCTGCGAGCGGTCGTGGTGAGATCAGTGTCCATGACGATCGCGCTCATCAGTGCACCGCCTCGACCCGGTGGGCGCCGCCGAGATAGGCCTCCTGCACCTTGATATTGCCACGCACTTCATCGGGCAGCCCCTCGGCAATGATCCGGCCGCCCGACAGGACGGAGATCTTGTCGGCCAAGGAGAACACGACATGCATGTCGTGTTCAATGATCACCTTGGTCATGCCGCGCGCCTTGATCTTCTGTAACAGGTCGATGGTGGTGTTGGTGTCGTGCCGCGACATGCCGGCGGTGGGCTCATCGAGCAGCAGCAGGCGCGGATGCTGGATCAGGCACATGGCCAGCTCCATGCGCCGCTTGTCGCCGCGGCTGAGCGCTCCGGCATGGGAAAGCCGCCGATCGGCGAGGCCGACATCCTCGAGGATCGCCTCGGCTTCGTCGCGCAGCGCCGCTTCGCGATCGACGCTGCGCAGCACATTGACGCGAAAGGCGCCATCGCGCTTGGCGAAGGCCGGCACCATCACGTTCTGCAGCACGGTCAGATCCGGAAAAATCTCGGGGGTCTGGAACACTCGGGCGACGCCGAGTTGGTTGATCTGGTGCGGCTTTTTGCCGGTCAGCACCTGGCCGTCGAACACCACCGCCCCGCTGGTCGGCGCCAGCCGCCCGATGATGACGTTGAGCAGAGTAGACTTGCCGGCGCCGTTCGGCCCGATAATGGCGTGGGTCTTGCCCTGCTCGACCTCGAGATCGATGTCGGAGAGGGCATGCAGCCCGCCGAAGTTCTTGCTGACGTCATCGACATGCAGGACGACATTGCGTTCGGTGGTTGTCATCTTGGCGCTACTCCGCCGGCTGGACGCGGATGGCGCCGGCTTTGGGTGGGGTGCCTCGGCGGAACAGCGCGCCGATACGGCGTACGCCCTCCATGATGCCGCCGGGCAGGAACACCACGACCAAGACGAACAGCAGCCCCAGCGTCAGCTGCCAGCCTTCGCCGACGAACTTGCTTGATATGGCGACAATGGTGTCGTGCAGCGGGGCGGGAATGAAGTCGAAGAAGCGGCTCAAGATGCCCTCGTTGAAGGACGAGAAGATGTTCTCGAAATACTTGATCAGCCAGGCGCCGATCACCGGCCCGATCAGCGTGCCAACGCCGCCGAGGATGGTCATCAGCACCACCTCGCCCGACGCCGTCCACTGCATGCGTTCGGCGCCGGCCAGCGGGTCGGTAACGGCCAGCAGCGCCCCGGCGAGCCCGGCATACATGCCGGAGATGACGAAGGCAGTGAGCGCGTAGGGGCGGGTGTTGAAGCCGGTATAGCTCATCCGCATCTGGTTGGATTTGATGCCGCGCAGCATCATGCCGAAGGGCGAGGCGAAGACCTTCTGGGCAAAGAAGAAGGCGATAAGCAGCACCACGGCGCAGAAGTAGAAGCCGCTGAGCCCGCTCAGCGTCACCCCGAACAGGCTCGCTGTGGGCAGCCCGGCGCCGCGGGTGGTGAAGGCGAGGTCGATGAGGCGCGGATCCTGCAGGGTGAGCTGCAGCGAGGTCTCGCCATTGGTGATCGGGGTCAGCACCGAATAGGCGAGATTGTAACTCATCTGGGCGAAGGCCAGCGTCAGGATGGAGAAGTAGATCCCCGACCGCCTGAGGCTGAGGAAGCCGATGACCAGCGCGAACAGCCCGGAAATCAGCACCGCGAGAAGCAGCGCCGGCAGCGCATCCATGGTGAGGAGTTTGAACGACCACACGGCGGTGTAGGAGCCGACGCCGAGGAAGGCGGCATGGCCGAAACTCAGGTAGCCGGTGAGCCCGAACAGGATGTTGAAGCCGATGGCGAAGATCGCGTAGATGGCGAATTTCTGCATCAGGCCCGGATAGTTGGCGCCGAACGGCGCCGTCCATACCGGCATGGTGATGACCACGAGCGCAAAGAGCGCGAAGATCAGCGCATCGCGGCGGGAGAGCTGGAACAGCGCCATGGTCAGTTCTCCATCATGCCACGGCGGCCGAACAGCCCACGCGGACGGACGAGGAGGATCACCACTGCCGTCAGGTAGATGATGATCTGGTCGATGCCGGGCAGCAGCGACTTGATCTGGTTCATCGAGGCAAAGCTCTGCAGGATCCCGAGCAGGAACCCGGCGGCCACGGCGCCGGGCAGCGAGCCCATGCCGCCAACCACGACGACGACGAAGCTCAGCACCAGGAAATCCATGCCCTGGTGATAGTTGGGCGGCAGCAGCGGCGTGTACATCACGCCGGCGAGGCCGGCGACGACGGCGGCAAGACCGAACATGATGGTGAAGCGGCGGTCGATATTGATGCCGAGCAGCCCGACCGTCTCGCGATCCGCCATGCCGGCGCGTACCACCATGCCGAAGGTGGTGAAGCGCAGGAAGCCGAACACCGCGGCGATGACGCCGGCCGAGAACAGGAAGTAGACCAGCCGCCACAGCGGATAGGTCAGCGCCCCCGGCGCGAGGCCGATCAGCGCGCCGACATCGGCGGCGCCGCGCAGCGCGGTGGGCATGGCCTGGCTGATCGGGTTGGGCCCGAAGATCGCCTTGACGATCTCTTGCAGCACGATGGCGAGGCCGAAGGTGACGAGGATCTGCTCAGCGTGCGGGCGCTTGTAGAAATGCTTGATCAGGCCGCGTTCCATGACGATGCCGATGACCAGCATCACCGGGATGGCGAGGAGGATCGACAGCGGCACCGACCAGTCGATCAGCACGCCCCCCCAATCGCCGAACCAGGTCTGGGCGAGCGGCGTGCGCACTTCAAGCGCGGTGCCCCAGGCGGTGGTCTGGGTGGGATCGACCGTGACGGTTTCGAGGGTGATCAGGTAGCGAAAGCTGACGGCGCAGAAGGCGCCGAGCATGAATAGCGCGCCATGGGCGAAGTTGACGACGCCGAGGGTGCCGAACACCAGGGTCAGGCCGAGCGCGATCAGCGCATAGGCTCCACCCTTGTCGAGGCCGTTGAGAAGTTGCGCGAGTATGGCGTCCATGGTCCGCTGCCCTGTTGATGCCCTAGGAGCAGGGTGGCGTGTCGTTGAATCGCCCCCTGCTCAGAGTCCCTGTTTGGTCGCGGGATCGAACCGGAAAAGTCTGCAACTTTTCCCGATCTCGCTCCGAGGTTCCGCTCCGGCTGGGTCGCAACCGGAGCGGGCTCCAGGATTCGGTCAGCAGGCAACCGCAGTATCGGGGCCGAGCTCGCCGCCGAAGATCGCCGGGTCGTAGGTGACGCTTTCCTTGGAGGCGGTGGCGACCACTTCGAGCAGGTCGAACGGGTTGGACGGGGTCTCCTTGCCCTTCACCACGTAGACTTCCTTGAAGCACTGGTGGTCCTCGGCGCGATAGCTGGTCGGGCCGTTGCCCATGCCGTCGAACTCGAAGCCTTCCAGCGCCTTGATCACTTCGGGCGGGTAGAAGGTCCCGGCGCGCTCGCAGGCATCGGCATAGAGCAGCGCCTGGACGTACGAGGTGTGCGCGGCCTGGCTCGGCGGCTGGCCGAACTTGGCGCCGAACGACTTGGTGAAGGCCTTCGAGGCGTCGTCGGGTAGCTGCCAGTCCCAGTTCGAGGTGCCGTAAATGCCCTTCATGGCGGCGCCGGCGCCCTTGGCCATCAGGTCCGAGACCAGCGGCACGACGATCTCGAACTGCTTGCCGTTGGCCTGCTTGTCCTTCATGCCGAACTGTACGGCCTGGGTGAGCGAGTTCACCATGTCGAAGCCGTAGTGGTTGAGGATCAGCACGTCGGCGCCGGAATTCAGCACCGGCGTCAGGTACTGGCTGAAATCGCCTGCACCGACCGGAGTGCGGACCGGCTCCAGCGTCTTCCAGCCGAGCGCCTCGGTGGCGTTCTTCATCGACTCTTCCTGGGTCCAGCCCCAAGTGTAGTCTGCCGTCAGGTGATAGGCGACTCGCTCCTTGCCGTAGGCTTCGCCGAGCACCGGGCCGAGCGCGATGCCCGACTGATAGGCGTTGAAGAAGTGGCGGAAGCCGTAGCGCTTCTTGTCCTTGCCGGTGGTGTCGTTGGAGTGGGTGAGCGCCGCCATGAAGATGACACCCTTCTCCTGGCAGAGCCCCTGCACGGCAATTGCCACCGAGGACGACGAGCCGCCGGTGATCATCACCGCGCCATCGCGCTCAATCATTCGGCGGGCCGAGTCGCGGGCGGCGTCGGCCTTGGTCTGGTCGTCGCCGGTGACGCCGACCACCTTCTTGCCGAGGATGCCGGTGCCCTTCAAAGTCTTCGACGAGAAGAACGGGATCAGCCCGCCGTCGCCGCCGCCATTCAGGTGCTCGACGGCGAGCTCGTAAGCGCGCTGTTCGTCGGCCCCCTCGTCGGCGTAAGCGCCGGTCAACGGCATGTTGAAGCCGATAGTGACGGTGTCACCGGTCGGTGCATTGCAGAATTCCTGGGCATAGGCGCCCCGGGTAAAAATCAGCGGCGAGACGCCGGTCGCCAGAATGCCGGCAAGGCCGCCCTTCAGCACGCCGCGGCGGCTGAAGTTCCCAGAATTGGTCATTAGCTCCTCCTCATGCGCGGCGGGGCACGGTGCATTGCCATGCGCCTCACAGCGATGCGTCACTATCCGGCGACCCGCAAAGCTTCGCAACAGGTGACTGATATTGCTCAGCATTTCTGTAAATCGTTGGCCTTGATTGACTGAGGACTTGTCAATACATTGACAAAAATGGGGGGATGAATGCGCGCACCGATCGGCCTCAAGATCAGTTCACGCCGCCGGGCATTGGGGGTGTCGCAGGCGGCGCTGGCCCGCCGGGCCGGGATTTCGGCGAGCTACCTCAACCTGATCGAGCGCAATAAGCGCCATGTCGGCGGCTCGCTGCTGATCCGGCTGGCCGAAGAGCTCGAAGTGGAGCTGAGCGAACTCAGCGGCGATGCCGAGCATCGGCTGATTGCCGAACTCGACGAAGCGTTTGCCGATCCGGTGCTCGAGGGGATCGACATGCCGGCGTCGCGCGATCTGGTGGCGCAGCAGCCGGCCGCGGCGCGCGCCATCGCCCGCCTCCGCCGCGCCTATCTCGGCGCCACCGCCAATGCCGACAGCTATGCCGACCGGCTGCGGACCGATCCGCTGCTGGCGCAATTGCTGCACCGCATTCTCTCCGGCATCACCGCGGTCCGCTCCACCGCCGAAATTCTCGAAGATGTCGCCGATCTCGAGGAAGGCGAGCGCAACCGGTTCGTTGCGACCATCACGCGCGAGACACGCGGGCTGACCGAGGTGGCGCACAGCCTGATCGGCCAGTTCGAGGTGGATGCCCGGGGTCGGCGCACACTGTCACCGATCCGCGAACTCGACGACCTGATCTTCGAGCGCGACAATTACTTCCCGGGGCTCGAGGCCGTCGCGGCCGGGCTCCGCGCCCAGATCGAAGCCGAGGGGCGGTTCGGCGAGGCGGCGCTTGCCGCCTGCCTCGCCGCGAAGTTCGGGGTCAGCATTGCCCGCAGCGCCGGTCGCGAAGTCGATGCTGCCGGTTTCCCGGGCCAGTATCACTTCAACTCCAACACCCGCACCATGTGGTTCCAGGCGAGCGCCGGCGCCGCCACCCGGCAGTTCCAGCTCACCCGGCTGTATGCCGAACTCAGTGCCGCCGAGGCCATCGAACGCGAGGTCGACACCCCACAACTGTCGACGGCCACGGCGCGGCGGCTCGGCTATCGGGCGCTCAGTTCCTACCTCGCGGGGGCCATGGTGTTTCCCTACGCACCGTTTCTCGCCGACGCCGAGGCGCAGCACTATGACATCGAGACGTTGCGCCAGCTCTATACCGCGAGCTTTGAGCAGGTGGCGCATCGCCTGGTGTCGCTGCGCAAGCCGGGCGAGCCGGGGCTGCCATTCGGGTTTCTGCGCTCCGATGCGGCGGGGCGGCTGACCAAGCATTTCCCCCTGCCCGGCCTGCCGCTGCCGAGCGCCGGGCACGCCTGCCCGCGCTGGGTGATCTATGGCGCGTTCCGCACGCCGCGTACGCTGGCCCGGCAGATCGCGCAGTTCGCCGACGGCTCGCGCTACCTGTTCATCGCCAGCGCGCAGCCGCGGCAGGGTGCCGGCTATGCCGACCACGCCATTCCGACTTCGGTGATGCTCGCCTGCGATGTGCTGCATGCCGATCGCACGGTCTACGGCGCCGGGCTTGATCTCGGCGACAGCAGCGCCGACGTGCCGGTGGGTCCGAGCTGCCGGCTCTGCCCGCGGCGCGATTGCGCCGACCGGCAGGAGGAAGCCTTCACCACCGCCGGCGAGCCAGCCGCCATCCGGGCGCCGCTGGTGCCACGGCGTTTCGACATTGGCGAGCCGGACTAGATGTGGCTAAGTGGTCCAGGTCCGATTGGGAGGTCGGGCGGGAGGGGGAGATTTGGCTGTCGATGTTCTCATCGCCGAGGATGAACCGAGCATTCTGAGATCGCTCGATTTCATCCTGCGCCGCGCCGGCTGGTCGATCGAAGCGGTCACCGACGGCGATGCCGCGCTCAGCGCGGTGCGCCGCAGCATGCCCAGAGTATTGGTGCTCGACGTGATGTTGCCCAAGCGCTCGGGGTTCGATGTGCTGAAGCAGATCCGCGCCGATGCGGCGCTCAGGCAATTGCCGGTGCTGATCCTCACCGCCAAAGGCCAGGCGCAGGATCGCCGTAATGCCGAGGAGCTCGGCGCCGACCGGTTCATCACCAAGCCCTATGCCAATGCCGAGGTGGTGGGGGCGGTGCGCGAACTGATGGGCCTCGCTCCGGCGGTGGAATAGACCGATGGAGCGCCGGAAGCTCGAAAGCGCGGCGCTGTTCCTCAGCCTTCTCGGCGTGCTGCTGATCCTGCCGCCCCTCGCTGTGGTGTTTCAGCTCGAGCGGCGCCTGTTCGGCGTGCCGTTCGAAGTGATTTATCTGTTCGTCTGCTGGCTGGGCCTGATCGCCGCCGCCTTCTGGCTCGGGCGCCGTCTGCCGCGCGAAGCCGAGGCCGAACCGCCAGCCGAGGGCGAGGACTGATGCTGACGCCTGACGTGGTCATCGCCGTCGCCATCGGTTACGTCGGCCTCTTATTCCTCATCGCCTATGTCAGCGACCGGCAGGCGCGTAACGACAAGGCGGCGTTCCTCCGCTCGCCGTTTATCTACACGCTCGCCATCTCGGTCTATTGCACCAGTTGGACGTTTTACGGCGCCGTCGGCTCGGCAGCGCGCAACGGGCTCGAATATCTCGCCATCTATCTCGGACCGACGCTGGTGTTCATCGGCTGGTGGTTTGTGCTGCGCCGGCTGGTGCGGATCAGCCACAAGCAGCGCATCACGTCGATCGCTGACCTGCTATCGGCGCGCTTCGGCAAGTCAAGCCGCCTCGCCGTGCTGATCACGGTTATCGCGGTGATCGGCATCGCACCCTATATCGCGCTGCAGTTGAAGGCCGTCACCTCGTCATTGCAGGCCATTGCCGGGGTCGGCGAGTTTCCCGGCCGGACGCTGCGCGGCATCGACGAGGTCGGGCTGGCGCTGGCGGTGGCGGCGGGGATGGCGCTGTTCACCATCCTCTTCGGCACGCGCAACGTCGATGCCAAGGAACAGCATCACGGCGTCGTCGCCGCCATCGCCTTCGAAGCCGTGGTCAAGCTGGCGGCACTGCTGGCGATCGGCATTTTCGTCATCTATGCGGGCGGCGGGCTCGAAGCGATCTTCTCGCGCGCCGAGGCGGCGGGGATCGACATCTACTCGACCGGCAATTTCGACGACCGCTGGGTGGCGATGAACGTGCTGTCGGCGGCGGCGATCCTCTGCCTGCCGCGGCAGTTTCAGATCACCGTGGTCGAGAACTCGAATGAGAATCACCTCCGCACCGCCGGCTGGGCCTTTCCGGCCTACCTGCTGCTGATGAGTCTCTTCACCCTGCCGATCGCGCTGTTCGGGTTGACCTCGATGCCGGCGGGCGCCAATCCGGACATGTTCGTCCTCACCTTGCCGCTGTCGGCCGGACAAGAGGGCCTCGCACTGTTCAGTTTCATCGGCGGCTTCTCGTCGGCTACTTCGATGATCATCGTCGAGTCGATTGCGCTCTCGATCATGGTCTCCAACCATATCGTCATGCCGATCATGCTGCGGGTCACCCAGGGGCATGGCGTTGCCAGCGCGCGCGGCGTCAGCCGGCTGCTGCTCAACTCCCGGCGCTTCTCGATCGCGCTGATCCTGCTGCTCGGGTTCCTGTATTTCTACCTGACGCGCGATTCCGATGCGCTGGCGCCGATCGGCTTGATCTCGTTCTGCGGCGTGGCGCAGTTCCTCCCGGCCATTATCGCGGCCCTGTTCTGGCGCGAGGCCTCGCTGAAGGCGGCGACGTCAGCAGTGGCGGTGGGCTTCGTGGTCTGGGCCTGGTCGAGCTTCATGCCGTCGTTCCAGAGCTCGTCGCCGCTGGTGGCGCAAATCATGGCGGAGGGGCCGTGGGGTCTCGCCTGGCTGCGACCCGAGGCACTGTTCGGTGTTGAAAGCATCGACCCCTTGGTCAACGTGGTGTTCTGGAGCCTTTTCCTCAACACGGTGACGCTGGTCGTCGTCTCGCTGTTCACCTCGCAATCGGTGCTCGAACGGGTGCAGGCTGCGCTGTTTGCCGATCTGTTCCGCCGCCCGGGGGCTGGCGCACCGGCAGTGATCCGCGGCTCGGCGACGGTCGAGGATCTCTATTTCGTCGCTGAGCGGGTGCTCGGTGCGCCACGCGCCAAGGCACTGTTCGACGGCGTGGCAGGCGCGCCCCCGCCGCAGTTCATCGATCGGTTGGAGCGTGAACTCGCCGGCTCGATCGGTTCTGCCTCGGCGCATGTGATGCTCAGCAAGGTGGTGTCGGGTGACGCAGTGTCACTCGAGGAAGTGTTCGAAATGGCCGGCGAGACCCGGCAGGTGATCGAATATTCGCAGGAGCTGGAGCGGACCTCCGCCGAGCTCAGGTCGACGGCGCAGAAACTGGAGGAAGCCAACACGCAGTTGCGGGCCATCGACACCGAGAAGGACGAGTTCCTGAGCCAGGTCAGCCACGAGGTGCGCACCCCGATGACCTCGATCCGCTCGTTCTCGGAAATCCTGCTCGAGGAGCAAAGGCTGACCGCCGATGAGCGGCAGCGCTTCGTCAAAACCATCCACCAGGAGAGCCTCAGGCTCACGAAGCTCCTCGACGACATCCTGGGGATGAGCGCACTCGATCACGGCGAGCACGGCTGGGACAATGCGCCGATCGAGGCCGAACACTCGATCGATCGCGCCATCGAAGTCTGCTCGGCGCTGGCCCGGCAGCGCCGCATGCAGCTGACCGTCGGCAGCCGCGCGCCGAGCGCGGTGATCTCGGGCGAACCCGACCGGCTGTGCCAGGTGCTGATCAACCTCGTCTCCAACGCCATTAAATACAATGATGCGGTTGAGCCGATGGTCGAAGTCCGCTCGCGCACCGGGCGCGGACGCTACCTGATCGAAGTCGCCGATAATGGTCCCGGCATCCCCAAAGCAGAGCGCAAACTGATCTTCGAGAAGTTCGCGCGCGGGCAATCGGGCGGCGTCACCGCACCGGCCGGGGCTGGCCTTGGCCTTGCCATTTCTCGCCAGCTGATCGAGCGAATGAACGGCAAGCTGGAACTGCTGCCGGGCACCGGCCCGGGCGCCTGCTTCCGCATCACCCTGCCCCTGCTTTAGAACGGTCGTCGACGGGGCGATTTGGCCTTGCGATTATCCGCCCATTCGATGAGTATCCGCCCAATCGGAGGGCAAAGCTTCATGGCTCGTCAGGACACAGCTGTTACGCGTCTCGACGATGCGGCCAGGGCGGGATGGCTCTACTACGTCGCCGGCAACAATCAGGAACAGATCGCCAAAAAACTCGGGGTGTCGCGCCAGACGGCGCAGCGGCTGGTGTCGCTGTCGGTGAGCGAGGGGCTGGTGCGAGTGCGGCTGGACCATCCGATCGGGCGCTGCATGGAGCTGGCCGAGCAGCTGCAGAAGCGCCATGCGCTGGATTTTGCCGAGGTGGTGCCGACCGATCCCGAGGCTCCCGGGGCGATCCATGGCGTGGCGATCGCCGCCGCGGCGCAGATCGAGCGCTGGCTCAGAAGCGACAAGCCGACGGTGATGGCGATCGGCACCGGGCGAACGCTGAAAGCGGCGATCGAGCAGCTGACGCCGATGGAAGCGCCGCAGCACAAGATCGTGTCGCTGACCGGCTCGATTGCGCCCGACGGCTCGGCCGCCTTCTACAACGTGATCTTCAACATCGCCGAGACGGTGAAGGCCCGCAGCTTCCCGATGCCGCTGCCGGTCATCGCCTCATCGCCGGCAGAGCGCGACATGCTGTTGAGCCAGCCGATGATCCGCGAAACCCACGCTTTGGCGCAGCAGGCCAACGTCACCTTTGTCGGCATCGGCGACCTCGGGCCCGAGGCGCCGCTGGTGGTGGACGGGTTCATTTCGGCAGCCGAACTGAAGCTGCTGCAGAAGGCCGGCGCGGTCGGCGAGATCGTCGGCTGGGCCTTCGATGCACAGGGCAAATTCATCAGCGGGCTGACCAATGACCGCGTCGCCTCGGCGCCGCTGCCATCGCGGGAGAACTCGATGGTGGTGGCAACGGCCGTCGGCGAGCGCAAGGTCCCCGGCATCCGGGCGGCGCTGACCCGTCGGCTGGTCAATGGCCTGATCACCGACGAAGCGACTGCCGAGGCGATTCTGGCGGCGGGCTAACCAGTACGCTTGCCGTCTCCCGACCGACAGACGGCTCGCCCAGCGTCCCATCGACCTGCGTCCTGGCGCCATGATCTCGCACGGACCACTCAACTATCGCCTCCCTCCCCCTTGAGGGGAGGGATTGAGGGAG
>NZ_LAJE02000158.1 GCF_000970465.2 Devosia insulae DS-56 | reverse complement strand
GGAGAGCGATGGACTAAGCGGGCAGGGGCGACAGGTGGGGGCTGGGCGGGAGGTCGGGGTTGCGCGCCACGCCGATCACCATGGGCAGCGGGCGGCGCGACATGGCGGGCCCCAGCGCGATGAAATGGCCGCGGTTCAGGTCGCGGAACATTTCCGCCTGCCGCCGTTCCATGCCGAGCAGGTCGGCGGCGCGGGCCATGTCGATATCGAGGAAGGTGCGGCCCATCAGGAAGTTCGAGGCTTCGGCGGCGACGTTCTTCGCGAGCTTTGCCAGCCGCTGCGTGGCGATCACTCCGGCAAGGCCGCGCTTCCGGCCGCGGCACATCAGGTTGGTCATCGCGCCGAGCGATAGCTTCCGCGCTTCGTCGGAGACTTCGCCGGCAATGGCGGGGGCGAAGAGCTGCGCTTCATCAACCACCACCAGCATTGGGTACCAGTAGTCGCGGTCGGCATCGAACAGGCCACCGAGGAAGGCGGCGGCGCAGCGCATCTGCTGCTCGACATCCAGCCCCTCGAGGCTCAGCACCACCGAGACGCGATGCTGGCGGACGCGAGCAGCTATGGTCGTGAGCTCGCTCTCGGACCGTGAGGCATCGACCACCAGGTGCCCGTATTTGTCGGCCAGGGTGACGAAATCGCCTTCGGGGTCGACGATGCATTGCTGCACCCACGGAGCGCTCTGCTCGAGCAGCCGCCGCAGCAGGTGGGATTTGCCGGAGCCGGAATTGCCCTGCACCAGGAGGCGCGTAGCCAACAGTTCCTCGAGATCGAGCTTAGCCTCGGCGCCACCCTGCGCCACACCCATGTCGATCGCCACCTGCATGGACCCTTGCTAACAGATTCTCTGCCGGTTGCGACCGGAAGCAGACGGCCCCCTCCCATCCTCCCCCATGAAGGGGGAGGTGCCCTGCCGGTTCACTTGGCGTGATGCAAGCCAAAGCCTCGACTCTTCACCTCCCCCTTCATGGGGGAGGCCGGGAGGGGGCCGTCTCTAGCAGTGTGGAGAACCTAAGCCTTCGTCGTCCGCGGCACAGCCGCCGTATCGATGCCCAACGTGGTCAGCGTCGTCGCCACGATGCCCGCCCGGTCCAGCCCGGCCACGGCATACATATCGTTGACGCCGGCCTGCTCGGTGAACACGTCGGGGATCATCAGCGGGCGGAATTTCAGTTTGCCGTCGAGCAGGCCGTGGCTGGAGAGGAAGGTCGCGGCGTGGCTGCCGAAGCCGCCGATGCCGCCTTCCTCGATGGTGATCAGCACTTCGTGCTCCTTGGCCAGCCGAGCGAGCAGCGTCTCGTCCAGAGGCTTCAGGAACCGCATGTCGGCGATGGTCGGGTTCAGCCCATAGGCCATCAGCTTTTCGCCGGCGGCGATCACTTCGCCGAGCCGGGTGCCGAAATTGACCAGCGCCACGGACTTGCCTTCGCGCAGGATCCGGCCCTTGCCGATCTCGAGCACCGTGCCGCGCGGCGGCAGGTCGACGCCGAGGCCATCGCCACGCGGGTAGCGGAAGGCGATCGGGCCTTCGTCATAGGCGGCGGCGGTCGCCACCATGTGGCGCAACTCGGCTTCGTCGCCGGCGGCCATCACCACCATGCCGGGGATGGCGCCGAGATAGGCGGCGTCATAGTTGCCGGCATGGGTCGGGCCATCGGCGCCGACATAGCCGGCACGATCGATGGCGAAGCGGACCGGCAGGCCCTGCACTGCCACGTCGTGGATCACCTGGTCATAGGCGCGCTGCAGGAAGGTCGAGTAGATGGCGCAGAACGGCTTCAGCCCCTCGGTCGCCATGCCGGCGGCGAAGGTCACGGCGTGCTGCTCGGCAATGCCGACATCGAAGATGCGGGTGGGGAACAGTTCGGCGAACTTGTCGAGCCCGGTGCCGTTGGGCATGGCGGCGGTGACGGCGACGACGCGGTCATCGGCCTTGGCTTCCTCGATCAGGCTCTGCGCGAACACCGAGGTGTATGACGGGGCGTTCGACTGCGGCTTGGTCTGCGCGCCGGTGATGACGTTGAACTTGTTGACGCCGTGATACTTGTCGGCGGAGTTCTCGGCCGGCCCGTAGCCCTTGCCCTTCTTGGTCACCACATGGATGAGGATCGGGCCGGACTCGGCATCGCGCACGTTCTGCAGCACGTCGAGCAGATCGTTGAGGTTATGGCCGTCGATCGGGCCGACATAGAAGAAGCCGAGCTCCTCGAACAGGGTGCCGCCGGTGAAGAACGAGCGGGCGAACTCTTCGGTCTTGCGCGCCGTCTCATGGATGAGTTTCGGCATCTTTTCGGTGATCGACTTGGCGGTGTCGCGGAAGCCACGATAGACCGGGCCGGAAACCAGCTTGGCGAGGTAGGAGCGCATCGCGCCGGTGGGCGGGGCGATCGACATGTCGTTGTCGTTGAGGATGACGATCAGCCGGGCGTCCATGGCGCCGGCATTGTTCATCGCCTCGTAGGCCATGCCGGCCGACATGGCGCCATCGCCGATCACCGCAATGACGTTGCGCTTCTCGCCCTTCAACTCCGAGGCCACGGCCATGCCGAGGCCGGCAGAGATCGAGGTGGAGGAATGGCCGGCGCCGAACGGATCGTATTCGCTCTCGGCGCGGCGGGTGAAGCCACTGAGCCCGTCTTTCTGGCGCAAAGTCCGGATGCGGTCGCGGCGGCCGGTCAGCACCTTGTGCGGATAGGCCTGGTGGCCGACGTCCCAGATCAGACGGTCATGGGGGGTATCGAAGGTGGCGTGGAGGGCGACGGTCAGCTCGACCACGCCGAGCCCGGCGCCCAGGTGACCGCCGGTGACCGACACGGCGTCGATCACTTCGGCGCGCAGCTCATCGGCGACTTGGCGCAACTCATCGCGCGACAGGGATTTCAGGTCGGCTGGCGCCGATACGCGATCGAGCAGCGGGGTCTGCGAGTTGTCCAAAATACCGATCCTTCGCCGGAACGGGCCGGTCTCTCACTCAGAGACTTAGAGGCTTGGGTTCGGCATTGCAACGCCCTGCGGGCGCGGCCTTTTAGCGTTCTGCGACGAGCTGCAAACCATCCGTCACGAAGCGGTCATAGGCCGGAATTGCGGCGTTGTCGGGAAGGAAGGCGACGCGGCCGGTGAGCGGGCCGAGTTCGGTGCCCTTTTCGAGGTAGCCCTCGGCTTCGGTCATCTCGGCCCAGAACGCGGTGCTCATCGGTACCGGCTGCACCAGGGTGTCGTTGACGTGGTCGATCTCGGGCGCCACCAGGTCCATCGGCCTGAGCTCGATCGACTGGTTCGGCTGGCGGCTCAGCGCCAGGTCGGCGAGCGCCTGTTGCATCGGCTCGGAGCCCGCGTTGCCGCTCAGCGAGTTGAAGGTCATGTCGAACATGCCCTTCAGCGTCGAGAAGGTCTCGGGGCCGCCCAGCGACGCAGTCTGGACATTGCCTGAACTCAGCAACTGATCGCGGCTCGGGAGTTCCGGCACCACAGCGCTCTCGCGCTCGATGATCATCTTCAGTGCCTGTTCGGCGCCCGGATCGGGGCTGGTTGCCACATAGGCGGTGACCATTTCGTCGGCCTTGGGCGAGATCAGGACGCGCGGCTTGGGCAGCGGCTGGTCGATGGCGGCGAGCGCCGCGACGGCGGTCTGGCCGCTTTCGTCGCCCAGCGGCGCGCGGGTGGCGAGCTGGATGCGGGCGGACTTGGTCGCCGGCACTGGCGCGCCCACCGCTTCGAACGCCTTGGTGTCGATGCCGGGCGGCAGCGCCGCAACATTGATGCCGTCTTCAGAGCGGCGGAACACCGGCACCGGTGCCACCACCTCGAAGGTCGGCACGACGCGCTGCGCCGGCTCTTCGGCCGAAGCCAGCATGATGGTTGCGCCGCCGCCAAGGGTACGCGGACGGAGCGCCGGGATCGGCGCAGCTTCGCCGGCATTGTCGGCCAGCATGATCGCCGGGGCGCTCTCGAAGATGGCATCGCCATCGCAGGGCACAGTGCGGCACTTGGACCACTGCGCCTGAGCGTAGGCGCGGCCCTCATTGGAGAGCGGCTTGCCGTCGGTGGGCAGATGCAGGGTCTTGCCGTCGGGGAAGACCTTTTTCAGCTGGGCGCGGGTCATGCGCGGCCAGGCGCGCACATTGCCGGTGTCCATGTGGACGAACGGGCTGCCCGAGGTGGGGTAGAAACCGACGCCGCCGACCTGATGTTTCATCGCGGCTTCGCGGAGCTTGGAGAGGTTCACCCCGGGGATGAACACGTCCATCGCCTTACCGCGCATGTGCTGGCTGTTGTCGGCGACGCCCGATGATTTCGAGGCCAGCATCTTGTTGGTCTTGGGCGAACGGTAGGAGGAAACGATGTTGTAGGGCTGGCGGCCGCCGACTTCCTGGTACACTTCCCAGAGCAGGTCGAAGAGGGCCGGGTCCATCTTCGTCGGTTCTTTGGTGCGCCAGTCGGCGAGGAAAATGTTGAGCTCGCGCAAGACCTTCTGGTCGTACTGGCCGTTGCGCTTGAAGGTGAAGCTGCCGGTCTGGCCGGTATGGGTGTGGTGCAGGTACAGCGTGCGGTCGCCGCCGCCATTGGCAGCGCTCACCGGCACGACGCTCGGCGGCAGAACGACGGTCAACGCCATCGTCGCGGCAAAAAACAGCCGCGGTAGAGCCCGCCATATCCCCAACAGTTTTCCCGACACGCCCCGAACGACCCGTTGCAACCCAATAGACGAGATAGCCTAGCGCCAGTTCGATGAGAATACATTAACGCTAACGCCCGGTAACCCAAGTGAGGCGGCTACCGTGCGGGTTCTCTAGGCAGAAAATCCGGCTGAACCAAGGCCGAATTCCTAAGCAGTCGTAAACGCTTGGCCGCCTGAACCGATGCGACATCATAGCAGAAGGGCCGGCGTCTCGCGACCCCGACCCTTGTTTCTAGTCCCGAACGCGTCCGATTGCTATTCGGCCAGCAGTTCTTTCAACCGCTGGTTCATGCCGTACACGTCGCCGTAGGAGCGGATGGTGCCGTCGGCGTCGACGCGCAGGGTGAAGTACGAGATGTGCACCGGGATCTTGGTCTTGAGGTTGAACCAACGCTCCTTGTCGCCGAACGCCGCTTCCAGCGTTCCGGCGTTCATCTCGGGCTCGAGCGCCAACAGCGCGTCGGCGAAATCCATCGGGTTCTCGACGCGCACGCAGCCGTGGCTGTAGGCGCGGAACGAGCGCGAGAACAGCGACTTGGACGGCGTATCGTGCAGGTAGATATCGTGCTGATTGGGGAACAGGAATTTCACCCGCCCCAGCGCATTGCCGGCGCCCGGCTTCTGCCGGATGTGGAAGCGGTTGATGTTGGTCTGCGTCCAGTCGATGGCCGAGGCGTTGACCACCTTGCCGCCCGACAGCATTTCCATGTTCTGGCTGGCGAGGTAGCCCGGGTTGGCGATCAAATGCGGCTTGATCTCGTTAGTCGCGATCGAGGACGGAACGTTCCAGTACGGGTTGACGACGATGTGCTCGATCTCGTCGTTGAACACCGCCGTCTGGTTCTTGGGCGTGCCCACCACCACGCGGGTGGTGTAGTGGACCTGGTCCTCGTTCATGATCCACAGGCGGAATTCGGGAATGTTCACCGTCACCTGGAAGTCGCCATAGTCGTTGGGCTCCCAGCGCCAGCGCTCCATATTGGCGACGATGTCTTCCTTGGTGGTGGCCGAACCGCCATTCAGCGCAGCGATGGTCGCCGGCCCGATGACGCCGTCGCCATTGAGGCCGAGACTTTCCTGGAAGGCCTGCACGGCAACGACCAGCGGCTCATCATAGTTGATGTCGACGGTCACCGCGGCGCCGGCGGTCTCCGGGATATCGGGCTCCGGCACGTCGAGGCGCTGGCGCAGCAGCGTCACGCGCTCGTCCTGCATGCCAGGCTTCAGCAGCTTGCCCTCGGGAATGGTGATTGCGGCGTCCATCACCGCGCCGTCGTAGAACTTGGCGAGCGCCGCCTTCAGCCCGAGGAATTCCGGCTGGGTCGGCGACAGCGCCAGGAGCAGCTTGTCGGGCTCACTGCTGTCGGCGAGCTTCACCAGCATTTCGGCTTCGTTGATGCGCTTGGGCGCGATGGTCCAGGTCTTGTTGACGTCGAGCGGCGAGATGCGGCCGCCGAAAGCATCCTGCGCGTAGCGGATCGCCGCGGTGGAGAAGGCGGTCTCGAGCGCTGCCAGCTTCATCGGATCGGTGCCGGCGGCGGCCACGTCGAGGTCGGCGGTCAGGTAATCCGCCGGGCGAAAGCCTTCGAGTTCGGAAGCCTTGAAGACGTCGATGATCTTTTCGGCATTGGGCGAGAAGGCGATGGAGCCATCGTCTGTCTTGCTCAGCCAGAGCGGCTCGAAATGGCGCGCGCCATAGAAGAAATAGAGCTTCTGCGTCTGCTGGTAGGCCCGGGTGCCCTTTTCGGCCGCCGCATAGGCGGTGGAGAGGCCAGCCTTGATGATCCGCGCCAGCTCGGTCTTGGGCGGCGCGATCACGATGCGAGTGGTTTCGATGCCGGCGACCGTGACGGTTTCCTGGGCAGAGGCTGCTTGCGTGAAAATCGCAAATGGCGATGCGAGCGCCACCGTGCCCGCCAACAACAAGGCCTTCAGCATAGTCATTAAGTACTCCGTGCCCGGCTCGAGGGCTGGCAAGGGGCGGCGTGACGGGGAGGACTCGGCACTTTTGCCCCAGATATGCATTTTGCTTAGCCCACAAAACTTAACGCTGACAATTCCTCGCGATTTTGTGAGTTCGGTCTGTGGACTTGGTGCAACTAATCGCCGCCGTGCCAAAAGCGCGTTCAGCTAGAGCTGCAAGGTTTTCTCGCCTTGATGCGCAGCAGCCCTAGGCGGCATCGCTCTCCAATCCCTCGTCCAGGCCGTACTCGCGGAGCTTGCGATAGAGCGTCGACCTGCCGATGCCGAGCGCCCGTGCCACCCGCGACATGCGGTAGCCATAATGGCGCAGCGCGAACACGATCAGTTCGCGCTCAACATCGGCAAGGGCGGCGACTTCGCCACTCTGGGCCATGAAGCGGTCGCTGACCGCTGTCTTGTCCACAACCTCGCGTAGAGAGGCGATAGCCTCATCGATGTGAACCGGGGCTGAAGGGCCCGGCGCAGTCGAGGTCAACCGCAACGCCTCGGCGCGGCCGGCACTCAGCGCCACGATCTGCGGGAAGTCGGCGGTTTCGAGATAGGCGGCGTCGCTGAGGACGACGGCGCGGTACACGGCATTCTCCAGCTGGCGGACGTTGCCTGGCCAGTCATAATCGCGCAGCAGCTTGAGCGCCGGCTCGGAAATGCCGACGATGCGTCTGCCGGCTTCCGCCGCAAGGCGCGCGACGAAGTGGTTGACCAGCACCGGCAGGTCTTCCATCCGGTCGCGCAGCGGCGGCACGTAGAGCGGAAAGACATTGAGCCGGTAATAGAGGTCCTCGCGGAAGGCCCCGGCCTTGGTCAGGTTGAGCAGCCGCCGGTTGGTCGCCGAGATGATCCGCACATTGACCCGCTGTGGCTTGTCGGCGCCGGCCGGCTCGATCTCGCCGTCCTGGATCACCCGCAGCAGCTTCAACTGCATCTCCACCGGCAGCTCGCCGATCTCATCGAGGAAGATGGTGCCGCCATGCGCCTCGAGGAATTTGCCGGGATGGTCGGCGACGGCGCCGGTGAAGGCGCCCTTTCGGTGCCCGAACAGCGTCGACTCGATCAGGTTGGCGGGGATCGCCCCACAGTTGACGGTGACGAATGGCTTGCCGGCGCGATCACCCGAACCCTGGATGACCCGGGCAATGAGCTCCTTGCCGACGCCGGTCTCGCCTTCGATCAACACCGGGATGGTGGATTTCGCTGCCTTCGTGCACAGCGACAACACCCGGTCCATGCTCGGCGCACGGGTGACGATATCGGTGAGGCTCATGGTGCCGCTGAGCCGGCTGCGATCGGTGCGCACCATGGTCTCGAGTTCACCCAGCTTCAGCGCGTTCCTGAGCGACATGATCAGCCGCTCCGGGGCGACCGGCTTGACGAAGAAATCGGCGGCGCCCTGGCGCATGGCGGTGACGACGGTATCGAGCGAGGAGTGGCCGGTCTGAACGATCACGGGGGTCGCGAGCCCATCGCGGCGCATCGCTTCCATCACTGCCATGCCGTCGAGATCGGGCATCACCAGATCGAGGACCATGGCGCCAATGCCGGGGTCGGCGTGGAGCAGTTCCAGTGCCTGTCTGCCGCTGGTGGCCGTAACGGCAGAGAACCCGGCCCGGTTGGCAACCTCGGAGGTGAGCCGCAGCTGCACCAGGTCGTCATCGACTATCAGAACGCGCGTCATGGTCCTCCAAGGACTTTGTAGTTGCACGCTTCGCCGCCGCGGCGAATCGCGCTGTGCCGTTTTGGAGCAGCATGTGGGGGGTGGGTTAAGAGGCGATTAAGCCTGAGGAATTCGCGTCAGTAGCCAGCTTCGCGCTGGTGTTTGATGCCGAGGATGACGGCCAGGTCTGTGACGACACGATAGTCACCACATAGCCTCCGGTGCCGAAAGCGATGACCAGTTCCCGTTCGTTTGCTGCTCGGCCTTCTGCCGGCCGGCCGCTTTCCGGCATGGTCTCGATCTGGTCGGCTGCCTCAAAGATGGCGAGCATGGCCCGCGCTGCTGCCTCAGGGTTCTTCTCGTGCAGGAATTCGTCGAGCTCCTGCAAATCGAGGCGAGCCGCAGCGGTCCACTCGACCCGCGCCATCGATCAGGTATGCGATTCCGGAAGCGTGTCGCTCTCACCTCTGGAGCGCTTCAGCAGCCATTCCTTCACTTCGGCATTGGTCAGGTGCAGCCCGGTTTTCCGATAGTCCTCGTAGCGCCTGTCGAGCTCGGCATAGAGCTCGCTGCGTTTCTCAACGCGGTCGAGGTAGTGCGCCAAGGCGTCTTCAACGATCTGATCAGCGGGTATCTGCAACTGCTCGGCGGCCCGTTCGAGTCGTTCCTCGATCGCAGGAGACACTTCGTGCTGTTTGCCGACATGCTTGTTCATAGCGTCAGCCTAGCATGCCTCGGCACCGCTTCCCATCGTGCTGCGCGCTGGCTAAGGTCCGCGCCTGAATTTCGAGCCTAGGTGAGACATGGATACCCGCAACCTCCCGCGTGCCGCAGAAGCCACAGCCCACAAGGGACACAACCAGCTCGGCAACATGCCGACCTGGAACCTCGACGATCTCTACACCAGCAACGACTCGCCGGCGCTGAAGGCGGATCTCGCCGCGGCGCAGGCCGATGCCAAGAGTTTTGAGGCCGACTTCAAGGGTAAGCTCGAGGGGCTGGCGAAGGCGGGCAAGCTGCTCGATGCAATCAAGCGTTACGAGGCGCTCGGCGATCTCAGCGGCAAGCTCGGCTCCTACGCGTTCCTGCAATATGTGCGGAACACCCAGGATCCGGACAAGGTCAAGTTCCTCGGTGATCTCAGCCAGGCGCTCACCGATCTCTCGACCGGGCTGATCTTTTTCGGCCTCGAGCTCAACCGCATCGACGAAGCGGTGCTGGAAGCGGCGCTCGACGGTAGCCCCGAGCTCGGCCGCTACCGCCCGTGGTTTGCCGAGCTGAGGAAGGCCAAGCCCTACCAGCTCGAGGACAAAATCGAAGAGCTGTTCCACGAGAAATCGGTGACCGGCGCCGGCGCCTGGAACCGGCTGTTCGACGAGACCATGGCCGCGCTCAAGTTCAATGTCGACGGCGAGGAGCTGAACCTCGAATCGACGCTCAACTACCTGTCCGACAAAGATGAGCTGAAGCGCGAGGCGGCGTTCAACGGGTTGTCGAAGACGCTGCACGGCAACGAGAAGCTGTTCACCCACATCACCAATGTCCTCGCCAAGGACAAGGAAATCGCCGACCGCTGGCATGGTTTCAAGGATATCGCGGACAGCCGCCACCTCGAGAACTCGGTGGAGCGTGAAGTCGTCGATGCGCTGCAGACGGCGGTGCGCGCTGCCTACCCGCGGCTCAGCCACCGCTATTACGCCATGAAGGCCAAGTGGTTCGGCAAGGCCCAGCTGAACGCCTGGGACCGCAACGCACCGCTGCCGAGCAGTGACGATCGCATCTACGACTGGCCGACCGCGAGGGATACGGTGATGGAGGCCTACGCCGCCTTCTCGCCGAAGCTGGCCGAGATCGCCGAGCCGTTCTTCGAAAAGGGCTGGATCGACGCGCCGACCAAGGACGGCAAGTCGCCGGGCGCCTTCGCGCACCCGACGGTGCCTTCGGCGCATCCCTACCTGATGCTCAACTACCTCGGTAAATCACGCGATGTGATGACGCTGGCGCATGAGCTCGGGCACGGCGTGCACCAGGTGCTGGCAGGCCCGCAGGGGGCGCTGATGGCGCCGACGCCGCTGACCCTGGCCGAGACCGCCTCGGTGTTCGGCGAGATGCTGACCTTCCGCTCGATGCTGAAGAACACCACCGACCCGACGCAGCGCTTCGCCATGCTGTCGAGCAAGGTCGAGGACATGCTCAATACCGTGGTGCGGCAGATCGCCTTCTACACCTTCGAGCGCGAGGTCCATACGCGGCGCAAACAGGGCGAGCTGACCACGGCCGACCTCAACCAGATCTGGCTCGAGGTCGGCGCAGAAAGCCTTGGGCCGGCGATCAAGCTCAATGAAGGCTACGACATCTTCTGGGCCTATATCCCGCACTTCATCCATTCGCCGTTCTACGTCTACGCCTATGCCTTCGGCGATTGCCTGGTGAACTCGCTCTACGCGCAGTACGAGAAGTCGAGCGAAGGTTTTGCAGAGCGGTATTTCGAGTTGCTGAAGGCCGGTGGCAGTAAGCACCACTCCGAGCTGCTGGCGCCCTTCGGCCTCGACGCCCGCGACCCGGACTTCTGGTCGCTCGGGCTGGGGATGATCGAGCGGCTGATCAACGAGCTGGAAGCGACGCAACCGGCCTGAGGCTGATGTGGCGGGCGGCCTGGCAAATGGTGCAGCGTGGCCAACCGCCGCGCTGCGCTTGTGCGGCACTGCCGCGCGAAGTATGAGAGGCGGAGTGGGGCGGTCTGATCTTCGGCGTTCGCGTGCTATCGCGACGTGATGGTTTGGGGATCGGTGTCCCGAAAGACGATCAATGGACTGAGGACCTATGGCCAAGAAACCCGCCGCCGCTGCCACGCACGAACTGCCGCCCGCTATGGATTACGCCCAGCATGAGGCGACCTATGCCGGCTTCATCACTTTCGTGAAGTGGGGCATCGTGTCGATGGTGTTCGTGGCGCTGTCGCTCTACGCCTTCATCGAGGCGCATCAGCCGATCATCGGGGCGTTGCTGCTGCTGGCCATTCCAGTGCTCATCGTCGGTGTGATGGTGATGGGATCCCGCCGCAGCTGACGGCGGGATTTTTCTATCCGGTGACCGACACGGTCGGCGACTGACGCTCTGGAGACTTCCATGAAGATTGCAGTGTTGCGGGAACGCGCCGACGGGGAGACGCGTGTCGCGGCGACGCCCGAGACGGTCACCAAGCTGATCGGGCTCGGCGCCGAAGTCGCCATCGAGGCGGGGGCAGGCGAACTGGCCCGCTTCCCGGACAAGGACTACGCCGCTGCTGGCGCCAGCATCGGCAATGCCGCGGCAACCATCAAGGGCGCCGATATCGTCCTTACGGTGCGCCGCCCCACTGCCAGCAGCCTTGCCGGCGCAACTGCCGGCGCGCTGGTGATCGGCGCGATGGACCCCTATGGCAACGAGGCCGAGATCGCGTCGCTGGCCAAGGCCGGCGTCACCACCGTCGCCATGGAGTTCATGCCGCGCATCACCCGCGCCCAGGTGATGGATATTCTCTCGAGCCAGGCCAACCTTGCCGGCTACCAGGCGGTGATCGATGCCGCCGGGGCGTTCGACCGCGCCATGCCGATGATGATGACCGCCGCCGGCACGGTTCGCCCGGCCAAGGTGTTCGTGATGGGCGCCGGCGTCGCCGGACTGCAGGCCATCGCTACCGCCAAGCGCCTCGGCGCTGTGGTTACCGCCACCGACGTGCGCGCCGCCGCCGGCGAGCAGGTGGAATCGCTCGGCGCCAAGTTCATCATGACCGAGGCGCTGAAGGATGCCTCGGGCACTGGCGGCTATGCGCGTGAGCTGACCAAGGACGAGCAGGCGGCGCAGGCCGAGCTGGTTGCCGGTCATATCGCCAAGCAGGACATCGTCATTACCACGGCGCTGATCCCCGGCCGCCCGGCACCCAAGCTGGTGACCAGGGCAATGGTCGAGTCGATGGCGCCGGGTTCGGTGCTGGTCGATCTCGCGGCTGAGCGTGGCGGCAATATCGAACTGACCCAGCCGGGCAAGACCGTCACTACGGTCAACGGCGCGACGATCATCGGCTTCACCAATGTCGCCGGCCGGCTCGCCACTTCGGCCAGCCAGCTCTATTCGCGCAACCTCGTCTCCTTCCTCGAGACGCTGATCGACAAGAAGGAGAAGGTGCTGGCGGTGAACTGGGACGACGAGCTGGTGAAGGCGACCGTGCTCACCCGCGACGGCGCCATCGTCCATCCCAACATCAAGGTCGATGCGGTCCTGGCGGCTGCGAAGCCCGCGGCCGTAAAGGCCGCCGAGCCGAATAAGGCCGGTGCCACAAGCAAGGCCGCGGCGCCCAAGCCGGCTGCAGCGCCGAAGGCGGAGGCGGCACCATCCGCCCCCGCCAAGACCGCAGCAGTGGCCAAAGCCATCGGCGGCAAGGTGAAAAAGGCTGCGCCGATTGTCGCGCCGATCGCCAAGGCCGCGGCGCCCAAGGACGCGACTGCGCCCAAGAAGGCTGCTGCCAAGCCGGCGGCCGCGAAAGCTGCTGCCAAGCCTGTCGCCGCCAAGGCGGCCAAACCGGCTGCGGCAAAACCCTCGACTGCCAAGGGGAAGAAGTAAATGGAACAGACCGCTGCGCACACTGCGGATGCCATCACTGTGGCGGTCAGCGCCGCCACCGGTGGCGCCATCGACCCGTTCGTCTTCCGCCTGTCGATCTTCGTTCTCGCCATCGCCGTGGGGTACTACGTGGTGTGGAGCGTCACCCCGGCGCTGCATACGCCGCTGATGAGCGTCACCAACGCCATCTCTTCGGTGATCGTGGTCGGTGCGCTGCTCGCGGTCGGCGTGCCGCTCGCCGCCGACAGCAACTGGGTGTCAAAACTCTTCGGTTTCCTCGCGCTGGTGCTCGCCAGCGTCAACATCTTCGGCGGCTTCCTTGTCACCCAGCGCATGCTGGCGATGTACAAGAAGAAGGAAGCGCCGGCCGGCAAGACGGGAAAACACTGATGTTCAAGCGCTTTATCGCCGCCATTGCGGTCATCGCCACCCTCAGCACGCCGGTCTTTGCCGCCGAGTTCACCGACGAGCAGCTCGAGGGGCTCGCCGCCCGGATCGAGAGCTTTGATGCGGCGATGAAGGCCAGCGACATGTCCGAGGTGATGGACGTCGTGCCGCCCAAGGTGCTCGACAAGATCGCCGCCAACTTCAACGTCACCACCGAGCAGCTGATTGAAGCGACGCAGCAGCAGATGGACCAGGTGATGAAGGATGTGGAAATCGTTTCCTTCGCCATGGACCTCGAAGCGGCTGAGTATTTCGAAACCGCCGACGGCACCCCCTATGCGCTGATCCCCACCGAGACGGTGATGGATCTGGGCGAGGCCGGCGGCAAGGTGAAGGCCACGTCGTCGACCCTCGGCATGTTCGATGAAGAGACCTGGTACCTGGTGCGCGTCGAAGATGCGCAGCAGGTGGCGATCCTCAAGGAAGTCTACCCCGCCTTCGTCGATGTGGAGTTCCCCACCGGCAGCATGGAGCCCGTTACGGAATGATCGACGCCAGTTTCGCCGCCGTTCTCTACCTCGTCTCGGGCGTGCTGTTCATCCTGGCGCTGCGCGGGCTCTCGAGCCCGGCCTCGTCGCGGCAGGGCAACACTTTCGGCATGGTCGGCATGGGCATCGCCATCGTCACCACGCTGCTGGTGGCCGGCGTTTCCGACTGGCTGAGCTGGGTGCTGATCATCGGCGGCCTCGCCATTGGTGGCGGCATCGGCGCGGTGCTGGCGCGCAAGGTCAAGATGACCGACATGCCGCAACTGGTCGCCGCGTTCCACTCACTGGTCGGCCTCGCCGCGGTGTTCGCGGCGGCTGCGGCGCTCTATGCGCCCGAGGCCTTCGGCATCGGCACGGTCGGCCATATCCACGCCCAGGCGCTGATCGAGATGAGTCTCGGCGTCGCCATCGGCGCTTTCACCTTCACCGGTTCGGTCATCGCCTTCGCCAAGCTCAACGGCAATATGAGCGGCAAGCCGATCATCCTGCCATTCCGCCATATCATACACATCGCCCTCGGGCTGTTGCTGCTGGTGCTGATCTGGGCCTTCGCGGTCACCGTCGATCCGTTGTGGTTCTGGGCCATCACCGTCGTCGCGCTGGTGCTGGGCGGGCTGATGATCATCCCGATCGGCGGCGCCGACATGCCGGTGGTGGTCTCGATGCTCAACTCCTATTCGGGCTGGGCGGCGGCTGGCATCGGCTTCACGCTGGGCAATACCGCGCTGATCATCACCGGGGCGCTGGTGGGTTCGTCCGGCGCCATCCTCAGCTACATCATGTGCAAGGCGATGAACCGCAGCTTCATCTCGGTGATCCTCGGCGGTTTCGGCGGCGACAGCGCCGCCGCCGGCGCGGGCGAAGAAGAGACGCGGCCGGTCAAGCAGGGCTCGTCCGAGGACGCGGCCTTCATGATGAAGAACGCCGGCAAGGTCATTATCGTCCCCGGTTACGGCATGGCCGTGGCCCAGGCCCAGCATGCGCTGCGCGAAATGGCCGACCTGCTGAAGGCCGAGGGTGTCGAAGTGAAGTACGCTATCCACCCGGTGGCCGGCCGTATGCCGGGCCACATGAACGTGCTGCTCGCCGAAGCGAACGTGCCCTATGACGAGGTGTTCGAGCTCGAGGACATCAACTCCGAGTTCGCCCAGACCGATGTCGCCTTCGTCATCGGCGCCAACGACGTCACCAACCCCGCGGCCAAGACCGACAAGACCTCGCCGATTTACGGCATGCCGGTGCTGAACGTCGAAGACGCCGGCACGGTGCTGTTCATCAAACGCGGCATGGCGGCCGGCTATGCCGGCGTCCAGAACGAGCTGTTCTTCCGCGACAACACCATGATGCTGTTCGGTGACGCCAAGAAGGTCACCGAAGACATCGTCAAGGCGCTCGGGCACTAGATCAGCCGACTTCCGTCATCGCCAATGCCGAACGAGAGTCGCCCGAGGGCGGCTCTCTGCACTTCTGGACTGGCCCGATCAATCTCCTCCGTGCCAGCGGAGCTGTCATCGTGCCGAGTGGTTCGGCCCCTGCTGGTCGTCGCCACCCGGCCTGCCACCGCTGTGCCATCACTCTGGTGATCTCCCTATTGACCTCAACTTCACTTGAGGTCGTATCCAGTCTGCCTTTCCAGCAAAGGGCACGGCCGTCATGGATCTCACGTTCAATATCCTTCTCATCATTCATCTCGCGGCCTTCGGGCTGGCCATTACCACCACCATCGCGGCGCCGCTGATCGGCAGCCGTATCGCCGCGGCGCCGCCCGATGCACGACCGCTGCTCGGCGGCATCGGCAAACGCCTTTCCATCAACGCCCGCATCGCCTTCGGCCTGCTGCTGATCACCGGCATCGCCATGGTCTATGTCCGCTATGGCGGGTTCGAAGGGCAGAGCATCTGGTTCTTCATCAAGATGGGGCTGGTGGTCGTCGTGCTGATCGCCATGATCATCGGCATCGTCGCCAAGCCGGGCACCATCAGCCCACAGGTAATGGGCTGGATCACCCGGCTCGCCATGGCCGGCATCGTCATCAGCGCCGTTATGGCATTCAACTAAGGCATCTCGCGATTGGACCGCACCGAAGTCTGGCCCTGGACGTAACCACCGGGTCATTCCCGCGAAAGCGGGAACCTCGGTTTTCTTGGCCGCGCCACCATCGCAAACGCAGATCCCCGCTTTCGCGGGGATGACACCGCGGGTAGGGAGTTCGATAGGCAGTTTGGCGGATGCAGGTTACCTCGGGGTGCGGTCATGCGCCGCCGGGGCAGGCAGGTCGGAGGATGCAGGTTACCTCGGTGTGCGTTCTTGCGCCGCCGGGGCTCAGCCGCCATGTGTGGCCGGTTCAGCCAACGAGGACCACCGTGCCGCGCACCGTCAAGATCGACCTGTTTACCGACACCGTCTGCCCGTGGTGCCTCGTCGGCTCGGCGCGGCTCGACCAGGCGATCGCCGCATTGCCGGATGACGTGGTGGTCGAGGTGGAGAACCATCCGTTCTATCTCGATCCCAACACGCCCGAGGAAGGCGTGGTGGTGGCCGACATGCTGCGCGAGAAGTATGGCCGCGACCCCAAGGAGATGTGGGCGCGCGTCGAGGGCGAGGCCAAAAAGTCCGGCATCGACCTCGATCTCAGCCAGCAGCCGCGCTCGTTCCCCACCCGCAAGGGCCACACGCTGGTGCGGCTCGCCAAGGCCAAGGGCACCCAGCACGCGCTGGCCAATGCCATCGCCTGGGGCTATTTCATGGATCACCAGCTGATCAATGACGACGAAGTGCTGGCTGGCGTTGCGACACAGCACGGCTTCACTCATGCTGAGGCTCTCGACGCTGTGCGAAACCCGCGTGAGCTGGCGATCACCCACGAACTGGCGGTTGCCGCGGCGCAGCAGGGCATCCAGGGCGTGCCGTTCTTCGTGTTCGACAACAAGTTCGCCGTATCCGGCTGCCAGCCGGCCGAAGTGTTCGACCGGGCCCTCGAGTTTGCCCTCGATCCCGAGAAGATGAAGGCCGCGCAGGGCTGACATCACTCCGCCGCCATGGCATGCCCTTTCGGCAACGGAGGGTATGAGATGCAGCGGCTGGGACGGATCGCCATCGGGGCCGGCATCGTCGCGGTGCTGGCCTATGCCATGGTGCTGGGCGCCATGTATTTTTTCCAGCGCGATTTTCAGTACGACCGCAGCGGGCGGCTGTTCGGTTTGAGCGAGACGAAGCTCACCGCGGCGGAGCTGGTGAGCATCCCGACCGCCGATGGCTCGTCCCTCACCGGCTGGTACCAGCCGCCGGCTGCCGGCAAGCCGCTGATCGTCTATTTCCGCGGCAATGCGCAGAGCTTCTCGCGTGAGCATGAGCGCTTTGCGGCGTTCGTCGCCGATGGCTATGGTTTCCTCGCCTTCGACTATCGTGGCTTTCCCGGCTCGCCCGGCGAGGTGAGCGAGGCGAACATCCTCGCCGATGGCCTCGCGGCCTATGACTGGGCGGCCGACAAAGGTTTTCCGATCGTCCTCTGGGGGCGTTCGCTCGGCTCGGGGCCCGCCACCTATGTGGCGAGCCTCAGGGAGGCCGATGCGTTGCTGCTGGAGACGCCGTTCGACTCCGCGGTCTCGGTTGCCGCCGACCGTTACTGGTTCCTTCCGGTCGGGCTGCTGATGGCCGACCAGTTTCCGGTGGACCAGTGGATCAAGGATGTGACCGAGCCAGTCTATGTGGCACACGGCACGGCCGATCGCACCATTGGCGTCAACCACGGGGAGCGGGTCTATGCGCTGGCGCCGAACCCGGATGAGCTCTGGATCGAACCTGGGGCAGGGCACAGCGATATGTGGGCGCGAGGACTGTGGGAGCGGGCGAAGGGGTTCTTTCAGCGGGCAGAGGCTGGGGTGCGCTAGATGCGCGGTCCGCACCGGCCAAAATGAAAACGCCGGCCCCCAGGGACCGGCGTTTCAATTTCAGCGTTATGTGTCGGCTCAGTACAGGGTCAGGCCCGAGAAGGCGACCGAGTAGTTGAGGCCGGTCTGGCCCTGGATCGACCACGGCTGCAGGGCGAAGCCCTTGCGCGAGCCGCCGATCAGCCAGTTGCCGCCGAGGCCGACGCCAATGGTGGCTTCAGCCGAACCGCCAACGTAGGTGCCGGCCAGCGAGCCCTTGCCGTACTTGGTGTTGGAGGCCGAGAACACCAGCCAGACGATCTCGGTGCGGCCGGTGACGCCGATGTCGATGCCGAGCTTCTTGATGTTGCCCTGATAGCGCTCGGTCTTGTAGCCGTCGCGCTTGAAGCGGCAGGTCATATCCTTGGACGAGCCGATGATGAAACCGATACCGGCTTCGACGGAGCAGCTGAGTACGCCGACCTTGACCTGGGTGGCGGCCTGGGCGGCGCCGGCGGTCATGAGCATGACGGCAGCGGCGGCCGCGGCGATGAACTTCTTCATGTTGGAGTCCCCAATGTTTGACGCGTTTATAGTCGACCCAGAGTGGATCGGGAGTCTATCCGTTGCCGCCAACGGCACAAGGCCTCATCCGGTTGCGCACAAACTGCACAAATATGAGCGAATTCTGGCGGTACGTAACAAAAACGCCGCCCTTGTGAGGCGGCGTTCCTGAACCAAATCTGAACGCCTCTTACGGGCGTGCGGGACGCGCTGCCGCGGCGGGGGCGGGCAGACCGCCTTCACGCTGGGCGCGCTTGCGGGCAAGCTTACGGGCGCGGCGCACGGCCTCGGCCTTCTGGCGCGCCTTCTTCTCGGACGGCTTCTCGTAGTAGTTGCGAAGCTTCATCTCGCGGAAGACACCTTCGCGCTGGAGCTTCTTCTTCAGTGCGCGCAGCGCCTGGTCAACATTGTTATCGCGAACAACTACTTGCAAGCGCAACCGCCCTTCGTAATCAGTCAGAACTGTTTGAGGTGAGCGCCCCCAAAGGAGCGCCGACCGGCTGAACCGGTCATTCGTGGGCGGCTATATAGGCCAATCGAAACGGCTTGTCCACACCACCAAGCGTCGGAAATCGCTCATTTTGCGCGCTTTTTCAACGCAACGCGGTTGATGTGACCCATTTTCCGGCCGCGGCGCGACTCGGCTTTGCCATAGGCATGCGGCCGAATGCTGGGGCCAAGCCGCTCGGGAATCGCGCTGATTTCGTCGCCGATCAGGTTCTCCATCACCACGTCGGCCATGCGGCCGGGGTCGCCCAGCGGCCAGTTGAGCACGGCGCGGATATGCTGCTCGAACTGGTCGGTGATGGCCACGGCCTCGGTCCAGTGCCCGGAATTGTGCACCCGCGGCGCGATCTCGTTGACCAGCAGCTTGCCGCCCGGCAGCACGAAGAACTCGACGCCGAGCACCCCGACATAATCGAGCGCCGTGGCGATCTCAGACGCGATCTCGACCGCCTTCTTCGCGGTCTTCGAACTGATGTCGGCCGGCACTGTGCTGGTCTTGAGGATATGGTCGCGATGGACATTCTCGGCCGGATCGAACGCCGCGACTTCGCCCTGCGCGTTGCGCGCCACCACCACCGAGATTTCCTTGTCGAAGGCGATGAAGCCTTCCAGCACCAGTGGTTTGGGCGACAGCAGTTCCCAGGCGAGGGCGGCATCTTCCATATTGTTGACGATGCGCTGGCCCTTGCCGTCATAGCCGAGCCGAGTGGTCTTCAGCACCGCGGGCGTGCCGATCTCCTCGAGCTCGGCCTCGAGCCGGTCGAGATCGGCGATTGCTGCGAACGGCGCCACCGGGATGCGGTTGATGGTGAGGAAGGCCTTCTCGGCCAGCCGGTCCTGCGACACGGCCAGCGCATTGGCGCCGGGGCGCAGCGGCTTCAAATTGGCGAGGAAGGCGGCAGTCTTGGCCGGGACGTTCTCGAATTCATAGGTGACGACATCGACACCGGCGGCAAAAGCGGCGAGCGCCGCTTCGTCGTCATAGGCGGCGACGGTTTTCAGCGGCGTGACGTCGAAGGCCGGGCTGTCGGGATCCGGGCAGTAGATATGGGTCTTCATCCCCAGCCGGGCGGCGGCGAGCGCCAGCATGCGGCCGAGCTGGCCGCCGCCGAGGATACCGATGGTGCTGCCCTGTGGCAGCGGCGAGACGTCAGACATCGTCGGATGGAAACTCGGGGATGGAAGCGGTCTGGTCGGCGCGGAAATCGTCGAGTGCTGAAGCAATCTCGGGGTCGGAGAGCGCGAGGATGGCGGCGGCCAGCAGGGCGGCGTTGATGGCGCGGGCGCGGCCGATGGCCAGCGTGCCCACCGGGATACCGGGCGGCATCTGGACGATCGAGAGCAGGCTATCCTCACCGCCGAGCGCCGCGGTCTGCGCCGGCACGCCGAGCACGGGCAGGGGGGTCAGCGCGGCCACCATGCCGGGTAGATGCGCGGCACCACCGGCCGAGGCGATGATCACCTGAAAGCCCTCGGCCTTGGCACCCCTCGCGAATTCGTACATGCGGTCGGGCGTGCGATGCGCCGAGATGATGCGCGCTTCGTAGTCGATCTTCAGCGCGTCGAGCGTCTCGGCGGCATGGCGCAGGTTCGGCCAGTCCGACTGGCTGCCCATGATGATGGCGACGGGTGGCGAGGTCGGCACTTAGGTCCCCCGGAAGGCGCGGCTCATGCCTAGTTTTGTCGCGCAGTCGAACCGCAAAGCTTGCAACTTTTGCTGACTACGCTCCGAATTCTCACCCATATGTAAGAGCTCCGCTGAGCGCAAGCGGCTAGCCCTCGTGCTTTACTCAGGCAGCCGTCGGCGGCCGGTCGAGGGCACAGGCCAACGCATCGAGGGCGCTGCGGTCGGCCAGCTCGATCGAGCCCTCCGGCAGCCCAAGGATACGGTCGATGACGGTGCCCAGATACTCCATCTTGTCGAGCAGGCGCTGCGACAGCCGCTCGAAATGCAGCCGGTCGCGGGTCTGGTAGAGCTCGACGATCAGTTCCCGGTTCGAGGTCATCAGGTGCATGATGGTCTCGGCGGCGCTTTCCGGATCGGGCGTATCGAAGGTCTGCTCGGCAACCCCCTCAACGATAATGCGGGTCAGGATCGGCCGCACCACTTCGGTGACGGCGCGCTGGGTGCGCTCGAACAGTTGCAGGTTCTCGGCCCGGAACATCGGCTCGAACGTGGCGCGCAGTTCCGCCGCGGTCTCGGTCTTGTGACGGCGCATGGTGCCGAGAAAGCCGGCGAGCTTGGAGAAGGCATCGAGGGTCGGGTCGGAGAGTTCCGCTTCGGTCAGCGCTGCGGTCTGGCGCGCATAGCGGCAGGCGAGGGCCTCGACCAGGTCCTCCTTCGATTCGAAGTGGTGGTAGAAGGCGCCCTTCGAGACGCCGACGGCGGCGATGATCTGGCTGACCGAGGTCGAGTCGTAGCCGTTGCCGGCAAACAATCGCTGCGCCGCATCAAGGATTTCGTCGCGCCGCGCAGGGGCGCTCTTCACAATTCGAGGAAACGGCATTCCGCCCTCCCAAGGACAGTCGCACGCGTCAAAACCGAGGACCGACCAGCGGTCGGTCAGGTTGTGTAGCATGGTCGGCGATGAAAGGGGAGCGCGGCGCGCCGACGCAGGTGGGTGCTGATCCCGGCAGTCTGCGAATCGTCAGGCGATGATGTCAGGCAGCAGGATGTTCTCGAGCTGTACGATGCGATCCTTGAGGGTGAGCTTCCGCTTCTTCATGCGCTGAATCAGCATCTGGTCGGAGTAGCCGGACGATGAGAGGGTGTGAATGGCGGCGTCGAGGTCGGCATGTTCCTGGCGTTTTGCAGCCAGTTCCAGACCCAGCGCGGCTTCTTGTTCCTTGGTGAGCGGCAGCATCGCAGCGGTTGACGAGGTCCCTCAGCGAGGCGAAATGCCTGTGCGAAAAGGGTTAGCCGATCGGTCGGAGATTTGCACCTGATTTTGCACCGGCGACGATGTGTTGCAGTCTTGCACATCGACAGCGCGTGAAATTTTTGTGACGATCACTGCGTCGAAAAGCTGGAGAGGAGTTGTCATGACGACTGAAGGCCACGTCGAATCGCTCGAGCGGCGTCACCGGGAATTGGACCGGAAGATCGAGGATGAAATGAGCCACCCCAGCCACGATGATTTGTACGTCGCGGCACTGAAGCGCAAGAAACTGGAGATCAAGGACGAGCTGACGCGAATGCTCAGCGAGGCCTGAGGAAACAAACAGAATCCCATGCAGTTGTGAGGGCCACGGCAAGCGCCGCGGCCTTTTTTCATTTTGGGGAGCGAATGGCGAGTAGCGAGTAGCGAGTGGTTGGAGCGCTACTCGCTATTCGCCACTCACTGTTCGCTCATTTGAAATCGTTGATCTCGAACCAGTAGCCGTTCGGATCCTCTACGAACACGGCGCGCATGCCGTCGGGGCGGGTGTTTACCGCGCCCGGGTTGCCCTGCATGTCGGAGAACGGCGTGCCCCGTGCCCTGAGGTGCTCCAGCACGGCCTCGAAATCGGGAGCGGAGAGGGCGAAGTGGGTGCGCTTTTCCACATGGGTGCGGCTGATGTCGCCGGCCTGGATATGGAAGCGCTGGCTGTTGCCGAATTCGAACCAGCGGATATGAGTGCCGCCCATCGGATCGGGCACCTCGCGGATCTGCAGCACCTCGGTGAGGAACTTCGCCGTCTCGTCGAGGTCGCGAACCAGCAGCGCGATGTGGTCGAGGCGATAGTCGATGCTCATATTCTGCTTCTTGTGCCTCAGGCCACAGCGGCAGGGAAGAACACCCCGACCGCGCCATCATAAATCAGTTTCAGCGACAGCAGGAACACCAGCCAATACGTAAGCTGATAAAACCGCTTCACCGAAATCCGCCGCACCAGCCAGACGCCGACGATCACCCCGGCAATGGCGAGCGGGGCGAGAATCGCGGCCCGTTCCAGATTGGCAACGTTGAGCTGGCCGAGGAAGAAGTAGGGGACCAGCTTGGCCGTGTTGACGATGGCGAAGAAGAACGCGGTGGTGCCTGAAAAGATCACCGGCGTCAGCTTCTGCGGCAGCACGTAGATCTGGAAGGGCGGCCCACCGGTGTGACTGATGAAGCTGGTGAAGCCGGCCGCGCCGCCCCAGAACGTACCCCATGGCCGCGACGGCGGCAGCCCCTCGAGCTTCTTGCGCAGCGGCAGCAGCGCATCGAGGATGAACAGCAGCGTCAGAATACCGACGAACAGCAGCACCATGGCGTCGGAGACAAAGCTCCACAGCACCCAGCCGACGACGGTCCCCACGAAGGCGCCAGGCAGCATGATCCTGAGGATGCGCCAGTCGGCATCCTTGCGGTAGGTCCAGACGGCGATGGCGTCCATGACCAGCAGCAAAGGCAGCATCATCCCGGCGGCGTCGCGCGCCGGCATCACCAGGCTGAGGAGCGGCACCCCGACGAGCCCGAGACTGCCCACCAGCCCGGATTTGCTCAGGGCGACAATGAAGACCGCGAGGACTGCGACGGTCCAGAAATAGAGATCGGGCATGGGGAAAGGGGGTGACCGGTGGGGAAGAAGACTGGGCGCTACTCGGAGGCCCGTGGCGCCTTGTTGTCAATATCGCCTTCAGCAGAATGCCCCGGTTCCGGCTGCTGTTCGCGATCCGCCTTCATCACCGCGTCGAGCATTTCAGTGGAGCGGCGGACAAAGCCGATATAGGCGGCCTGGTCGTGCCGCACGACGTAGCTCTCGCGCAGCATGCGGGTGTCGTGCTGCTCGAACGCCTCAGCCACCCGGTGGGCCTCCGCTGCGTCGCGGCCGAGGGCGAGCAGCGCCTCTTCGCCGAGCTTGATGGCGGCGCGGAAGGTCTCGCGCTCGATCACCTGCACGCCGAGCGCCATCAGATCGTGGGCATGCGAGCGGTCGACGGCGCGGGCCGCGACAATGACGTTGGGGTAGTTACGGCGGATCAGCTCGGCGATCCCGAGGATGCGCTCGGCGCCGGCGACGGCAATGACGATCATCCGCGCCTTGTCGGCACCGGCCGCGCGGAGGATCTCGAGGCGGCCGCCATCGCCATAGAACACCTTGACGCCGAAGCGCTTGACCAGCTCGATCTGCGCCGGATCGTCGTCGATCAGCGTCATCTCGAAACCCTGGGCGCGCAGCAGCCGGGTGACGATCTGGCCGAAGCGGCCATAACCGAGGACGATCACCCGGTCATGCGGGTTGGGCACGTCGGGACCGGGCGGCAGCTCGGTTTCGTCGCTGCCATTGCGGTTGAGCCGCGGCGCCCAGAGCCGATCGTAGAGGAAGATCAGGAACGGCGTCGTTGCCATCGAGAGCGCCACCACCACGGTCAGCAGCTCCACCTCGGGCCCCGAGAGGTTGCCGGCAGTGCGGGCGAACTGCAGCACGACGAAGGCGAACTCGCCGGCCTGGCTGAGCAGCACCGCGAGCAGCAGCCGCTCGGCGACGTGCATCTTGAAGAAGGTGGCAAGGACGAACAGCACCAGCATCTTGAGGCTGATCAGTGCCACGACCAAGGCCAGCACGAGCAGCGGGTTCTCGATCACCACGTTGAAGGCGATCGACATGCCCACGGTGATGAAGAACAGCCCCAGCAGCAGGCCCTTGAATGGCTGCAGGTTGCTCTCGAGCTCGTGCCGGTACTCGCTGTCGGCCAACAGCACGCCACCGAAGAAAGCGCCAAGCGCCGGCGACAGCCCAAAACTCTCGGTGACCAGCGCGGCGCCGATCACCAGCGCCAGCGCGAAAGCGGTGAACGCTTCGGGGACGCGGGTGCGGGCGAGCCAGCTCATCAGTGGCCGGATGACGAAGCGCGAACCGAGCAGCGCCGCGGCAAAGGCGCCGACCACCACCAGGGCGATCCACCAGTCGATCGGGTTGTCCACCGCCTCGAGCACGTTCTCGCCGATCGCCTCGATGGGCGAGCCGCCCATGGCGCTGAGCAGCGGGATGATGGCGAGGATCGGGATCACCGCCACGTCCTGCACCAAGAGGATCGCCAGCGAAGCGCGACCGGTGTCGGTCTTGGTGATGTTGCGCTGATCCACCGACTGCATGGCGATGGCAGTGGAGCTCATCGCCAGCGCCAGGCCCACCACCACGGCGTCGGCCCAGACGAAGCCGATCAGCCGCGCCAGCACGGTGACGACGATGGTGGTCGCCGCCATCTGGGTGAGGCCGAGGCCGAACACCTTGTTGCGCATGCGCCAGAGTTCGCTGCCATCGACCTCGAGGCCGATCAGGAACAGCATCATGACGATGCCGAATTCGGCGATCTGGTGGATCAGGTCGGTGTCGGAAACCAGCGCCAGCCCGTAGGGGCCGATCAGCACACCGGCGGCGAGGTAGCCGAGGATGGTGCCGAGCCCGGCCCACTTGAACAGCGGGACGAGCAATACCGTGGCGGCGAGAAGAACAAAGATGGCGAGCAGCAGGTTGATTTCCATCTCTGCTGCCCGCGCTCGACGTCTTACTCTTCGGAATCGCCCTTCAGCGACTTCAGCTTGGCGAACACCGAGTCCGCGTCCAGCTCTTCTTCGCGCTCGGGGCGGCGTTCGGTGTGCTCGTCGTCCTCGGCATGGTCCATGCCGGCACGGCCATGGGCGCCGGCCAGCGCTTCCTCAGCGGTCAGCAGCATGGTGCCCTGTTCGGCGATATCGCCCGGCGCAGCGCCCTTCGAGGCACGGCTCACTTCCAGATCGAGGTCGATCTGGCTGGCGAGGCCGAGCGTCACCGGGTCCATTGGGGTGATGTTGGCATTGTTCCAATGGGTGCCTTCACGCACCGCGTCGATGGTCGACTTGGTGGTGCCGACGAGGCGCATGATCTGCGCGTCCTTCATCTCGGGGTGGTTGCGCAGCAGCCACTTGATGGCGTTGGGGCGCTCGTTGCGGCGCGAGATCGGGGTGTAACGCGGGCCCTTGCGCTTGGGCGCGGCGACGCGGACCTTGGGGTCCGAGATCTTCATGCGGTAGCTCGGGTCGCCTTCGGCCTTCTCGATCTCCTCGCGGGTCAGCTGGCCGTTCTGGATCGGGTTGACGCCCATGATGCCGCTGGCCACGTCGCCGTCAGCGACGCCCTGCACTTCAAGCGGGTGCAACCCGCAAAAAGCGGCGATCTGCTCGAACGAGAGCGCGGTGTTGTCGACCAGCCAGACGGCGGTTGCCTTGGGCATCAGTAGGGGCGTGGCCATGATAAATCTCTCCTTGAGGCGCGGCCGGGTTCTTCCGGTCCGCCCCGCCTCGTCGTCATCCTGAGGGGGAATAATGCGCCTATATACCTGCGGGCTCAGGCCGATTCAATCGGATTGTCGCTATCTTCAGCAGTCTCGCCCCATGGCGTAACGAGGATCAGCTTGCCGTAATTGCCGGGTTGCTCCAGTTCGACATGACCGCGAGCCGCCTCGGCGAGCGGCAGGGCCCGGATCCGCGGGCGGACGATGCGGCCATCGGCAAGCGCCGGCCAGGCCGATTTTGCGAGGCTGCGGGCGATTGCCGCCTTTACCTCGCGGCTCTGTGGCCTGAGCGTCGAGCCCGAGAGCGTCAGCTGCTTCATCAGGATCAGGCTGGCATTGATCTCGGATTTCGGCCCGCCGAGCGTCGAGACGATGACGATGTGGCCAAAGCGGGCCGCAGCTCGGATATTCTTTTCCAGCGTATCGCCGCCGACAATGTCGACGATGCGGTCGGCGCCTTTGCCGCCAGTGATCGACAGCGTCCGGGCGACGAAATCCTCGCTCGAGCGGTCGATGGTTTCGGCGGCGCCAAGCGCACGGGCATAGGAGGCTTTCTCCGGGCCGGAGACGATAGCGATGGGATTGGCGCCGTGCAGCCGGGCGATCTGGATCGCCGCCCCGCCAATGCCGCCGGCCGCGCCATGGATCAGCACCTGCATGCCCGGCGCCAGCCCGGCCCGCATGACCAGCGTCTGCTCGATGGTGAAGAAGGTCTCAGGCAGCGCCGCACCTGCGAGCATCGACCAGCCGGTGGGAACCGGCAGCACCTGCCCGGATGGCACCGCGACGTACTCGGCATAGCCTCCGCCATGAGTCAGCGCCACCACCGGATCGCCGAGCGACCAGCCGCGCACACCCCGGCCGATTGCCGCGATCTCGCCGCCGACCTCGAGACCGGGCAGCGGCGAGGCATCGGGCGGCGGGTTGTAAGTGCCGCGGCGCTGGCCGAGATCGGGCGCGTTGAGCCCGGCGGCCGCGACACGGATCAACACCTCGCCCGGTCCCGGTTGCGGCACTGGCAGGCGCACCGGCTGCAGCACCTCGGGGCCGCCGAACTCGGTGATGGAAATAGCGGTCATTTCTTGCGGGATTGGCATGGCCTTTAGCTAGGACCATGCTGCGGGCGCTGGCAATCGGCTAATCGTTGGGGGACGTCGAAGCCGACGCCCTGGGGAGACGTCAAAGGTGACGCTCCGGAGTCTCAGGGTTGCACGCCTCGGCAGGAGGTCTAAAATTCGGAAAAACCCAAGCCGGGAGAACATCATGTTCGACGACGACGCAGTCAAAAAGCCGAGAGGGCACGAGGTCGGCATGCTGATCGACACGATGTCGGTCGAGGAACTCGAGGAGCGGATTGGCCTGTTGAAGGCCGAGATCGCTCGCCTCGAGCAGGCAATCGCGGCGCGCAACAAAACCCGCTCGGAGGCGGAATCGCTGTTCAAGCTGTGAGGCGCCGCCGGGCGTCGCGCTGGTGACGGAATGGCAAGGTTAAGAAAGCGAGTCTCGTTAACCTCAAATTAACACATTGCCGTTAACTTAGATCGTATCCAGTTCTCTGGATTTTGCAGAGTGGTTTCTCCCTCTGTTTGACGCCTCCCTGTTAACTTTCGAGAGCCGTTTCGACGGCTCTTTTCTTTTGTGCCGTTGCCAATGGTCCGTTAAGCCAACGGCAAGGGGGCGAGCGCATAACGGGGTATCCGGCAGCAGGCGCCGGTCGCAATTTTCCGTTACCCGGGCAGCAACAGCGTGGACGACAGCAGGCAGAAGCAGAAGCCGGTGGCCATCGGGCCGCGCATCGTTGCGTCGGGCGGGTTCGACATGCTCTATCGCGAGGGCATGGTGCTGATCGAGGAGGTCGCCTCCTATCTCGACGGCGATGGCCGCGCGGAGAGTCGCGGCCTGCCGCGCGAAGCTTCGTTCCTCTATGCCTCCGAAAGCATGCGCCTCACCACCAGGCTGATGCAGCTTGCCTCATGGTTGCTGCTGCAGCGCGCTGTAAATGAAGGCGAGCTCACTGCCGAGAATGCCCGCACCGAAAAGGAGAAGGTTCGCTTCTCCGCCACGCCAAGCGATCGCGGCGGCCCCGGCTACACCGAGCTGCCGGATCGGCTCCGCGAGTTCATCGCCAAGGGCGATCGGCTGTTCGACCGGGTGCAGCAGTTCGACAAGCTCGAGCGCGGCGGCGTGCCGGAATATGCCCCAAGCGGCGAAGGCGGCATTGCCGATCAGCTGGCGCGGCTCAAGGCAGCATTCGGCCGGTTGAAGGAATAGGCCGCCAGTCGCTACCATCGGTCGATCTGACCGGGGTGGGACAATGACCGAGACATTGACAGGTGGGTGCCTCTGCGGCGCCGTTCGCTACACCTACCAGGGTGAAGTCGGCGCCGCCGGCTATTGCCATTGCGAGGATTGCCGCAGGGTTTCGGGCAGCGCCTTCGGCGTCAGCGTGCGGGTTGCTGCCGCCGGCTTCAGCATTAGCAAAGGCACGCCCAAGAGTTTCGTCAAGGCAGGCGACAGTGGCCGGCCAGTGGCGCGCTTTTTCTGCGGCGATTGCGGCTCGCCGCTCTACACCCTGCCACCTCTGCACCCCGAGGTGGTGTTCATCAAGGCCGGCAGCCTCGATGATCCCAGTGTGGTCAAGCCCAACCGCCAGGCCTGGATGCGCTCGCGCGTCGACTGGGCCGAGATCGATCCGTCGCTCACGGCGTACGAGACGAACCGGGTGTGAGGATCGTCGTGGCCTCGCCACGCTGGAGGATGCTGCACCTTCCAGGCGCAACAAAAAGCCCGGCGCAATGGCCGGGCTTTGGTCGTCGTCGGTGCCGTCAGGCTTAGAAGCCGAGGCCCTTAAACTTGTCCTTGAAGCGGGTGACGCGGCCACCGCGGTCCATCAGGTTGCCCTGCACGCCGGTCCAGGCCGGGTGGGTGGTCGGGTCGATGTCGAGCTGCAGGGTGTCGCCTTCCTTGCCGTAGGTCGAACGGGTCTGGTAGGTCGTGCCGTTGGTCATCGCCACGGTGATCATGTGGTAGTCGGGATGGATGTCGTTCTTCATGGCGCTGCCTCAAATCAAACGGGCGCCACGGCGCCCGGACGAAACGATTGATACGGATTGGCCGGGTACATAGAGAAAATCCCGCCCCTCTGCAAGCGAAAGCCGCGCGTTGTCGCGGGGCTGGCAATTCGGTTGCGGCGCGCGCGCTGCCTGCCTATATCGAGGGCACTTTGAAAAGCACCACGCGCAGCACCACCGGGGCGGCCCCGACCAGCAGGCTCGGCAGCAAGGGCGAAGCCCTGAGGACCGGGCCGCAGGACATCAAGCCGATCCGCCGGCTGATGCCGTTCGTACTGCGCTATCCGTGGCGCCTGACCTTCACCATCGGTTTCCTCCTCGTCTCGACCCTGTCGTCGCTGGTGATCCCGGCGCTGGCCGGCAAGATCATCGACAAGGGCTTCGTCGAGCAGAACCTGTCGATGGTCGGCCAGTACGGCATGATCGCCATCGGCGTGGCGCTGGTGATGGCGCTGGCCAGCGCCGGCCGCTTCTATTTCATTTCGGTGCTCGGCGAGCGCGTGCTCACCGACCTCCGCCGCAAGGTGTTCGACCACCTGTTGACCCTCGATTCGGCGTTCTTCGACCTGCACCGGGTGGGTGAACTCACCTCGCGGCTCAATGGCGACGTGGCGACAATCCGCGGCGCCATCGGCACGAGCCTCTCGATCATGCTGCGCGGCGCGGTGACGCTGATCGGCGCGGTGACGCTGATGTTCCTCACCAGCCCATACCTGGCGCTGACCATCGTCATCGTCGGGCCGGCCATCCTCATCCCGGTGATGCTCTATGCCCGCCGGCTGCGGCGGATGTCGCGGCGCACCCAGGATGCACTGGCCGACATGTCGGCGATGGCCACCGAGGCGCTGGGCGCCAGCAAGACCATCAAGAGCTTCGTGCAGGAGCCCGAGCAGTCGAGGCTCTACGGCTCGCGCGCCGAGGAATCGTTCGAGGCGGAAGTCAGCCGGGTGGGGGCGCGCGCCGCGCTGCTTGGCGGGCTGCTGTTTCTCTCCACCTCGGCGCTGGTGGTGCTGGTCTGGTGGGGCGCCAATGCGGTGTTCACCGGCGTCGTTACGGTCGGCGAGCTGGCGCAGTTCATGATCTACGCGCTGATGGCCAGCAATGCGCTGACCAACCTCTCCGAGATCATGGGCCTGCTGCACACGGTGTCGGGCGCCACCGAACGGCTGGTCGAGATCCTCGACACCGAGCCGGCGATCAAGCCGCCGGCCAACCCACAGGCGTTGCCGGTGCCGGCGCTCGGCACGGTCGCTTTCGAGGATGTCGGCTTCGCCTACGAGACCCGCGACAGCGAGACGGTGATCTCGGGCATGAGTTTTTCGATCGCGCATGGCGAGACGGTGGCGCTGGTCGGCGCGTCGGGCGCCGGCAAGTCGACGCTGTTCGCGCTGGTGCAGCGCTTCTATGACGTCACCGCCGGGCGTATCCTCGTCGATGGCCTCGATGTGCGGGATGTCGAGCCCGAGCAGCTCCGCCGCCGCTTCGCCTATGTCGAGCAGGAGCCGACGATCTTTGCCGGCACCATCGCCGACAATATCCGTTTCGGCCGGCCCGAAGCGACGTTCGCCGAGATCGAGGCCGCCGCCAGGGCGGCGCTGGTGCATGACTATGTCGCCGAGCTCAGCAATGGCTACGATTCGATCGTCGGCGAGCGCGGGGTGATGCTGTCGGGCGGACAGAAGCAGCGGCTGGCGATCGCCCGGGCCCTGCTCAAGGACGCGCCGATCCTGCTGCTGGACGAAGCCACCTCGGCTCTCGACGCCGAAAGCGAGCGGCTGGTGCAGCTGGCGCTGCAGCGCCTGATGACCGGGCGCACCACGCTGGTGATCGCCCACCGCCTCGCCACTATCCGCGACGCCGACCGCATCCTGGTGCTCGAGAAGGGCCGGCTGATCGACCAGGGCACGCACGACCAGTTGGTGCGGAAGGGCGGCAAGTACGCCGAACTGGCCAAGCTGCAGTTCCGCGCCGAGCTGCAGCGCGAAGTGGCGGAATAGTCAGCCGCTCTGCCGCGGCAGCGTGTTGCGGTTGGCGGCGCGCAACTGGCCGGGCGCGATGTTGCGGATACGCTTGAAAGCCTTGGCGAAGGCGAACTCGTTCTCGTAGCCGACCCGCGGCGCCACGGCCGCGATGCGGTGCCCCTGTTCGAGCAGGCTCGCCGCGACGGTCATCCGCCAGCGGGTGACATAGCTGAGCGGTGCTTCGCCGACCGCTTCGGAGAAGCGCCGGGCAAACACGGCGCGCGACAGCTTTGCCCTCGTGGCCAGCATGGCGACGGTCCAGGGATGCGCGGGATCGTCGTGGATGGCGCGCAAGGCTGGTGCTACCTGCGGATTGGCCAGAGCACCGAACCAACTGGACGACTGTGAACGACGCTGCGCTTCGAGCCAGGTGCGAAGCGTGTAGACGAAGATCAGGTCGACCAGCCGGTCGACGACCATAGCGGTACCCGACCCCCGGCTTTCCGCTTCGGCGGCGAGCAGCGCAATGGCGGCTTCAAGACCGGTCCCGCGGGTCTGGCTACCGGTGAGGTGGACGAGGCTGGGCAGGCCGCGGAGCAGCGGATTGGTGCCTGCAGCCGAGAAGGAATAGGAGCCGCAGAGCAGCACGGTGGTTTCGCCGTCCGTGCCAGCAGGGAACTCGATCGCCTCGCCCGGAGCGAGGCCGCCCAGCAGGCTCTCGAACTCGACGGCAGGCGTCTCAGGTGTATCACCCAGCGTGTGGCCGGAGCCGTGCGGGAACAGCACGATGTCGCCGGGCCCCAGGGCGACCGGGGTGTCACTGCCATCGACGCGGGCCCAGCAATGGCCGCTGACCACCACATGGAAACCGGCCCGGTGGCTGGTCTGGCCGGCATGCAGGGCCCACGGCGCGCGCAATTCGTTGCGTGAGGAGAGGACGCTGCCCAGCTGCACCGCATCCAGCACCTCGCTCAGCACATCGGCACGGGAATCGAGACGTTTGAACATGATATCGAGTGTTTCAACCATCGAAGAGATCGGATGAGAGCCGTAGGTCATGGCGCAGTCAAGGTCAAGGAAAGCTGCAAATGACACGCTCTGTTCTGGTTCTCGGTGCCACCGGCAAATCTGGTCGCCGTCTCGTCCCGTTGCTCAGGGAGCAGGAGGTGAAGGTCCGGGCCGCGAGCCGCCGCGGCATTGCCGGTACGGCCTATTTCGATTGGGACAAGCCCGACACATTTGAAGCAGCCCTGGCCGGCGTCGACGCGGTCTATCTGACGCCGCCAGAGCTGGTGGTGGACCCGACCGGGCACACTGGGCCGTTTCTTGCCGCCGCCGCTCAGGCAGGGGTCGAGCGGGTCGTCGCCGTAACTTCGATGGGGGTGGCGTTTCCCAACGAAGGGCCGGGGACGGGACGATATGAGCTCGAGCAGCAGGTGATGGCTTCCGGCCTCGAATGGACCATCCTCAGGCCATCGGGCTTCAACCAGAATTTCTCTGAGGACTTCTTTCTCCCCGGTATCCTCGGAGCCGACATGATCGCGACCGCCACCGGCGACGGCGCCGTCGGGTTCGTCGATGCCGAGGATATCGCCGCGGCGGCGGCAGCCGCGCTGCTCGACGAGGGACACACCGGCAAAATCTACGATGTGACGGGGCCCGAGGCGATGAGCTTTGCCGAGGCGGCAGCGATCATTGGGCAGGCCGCCGGACGGAGCATCGCGCACCGGCAGATCACCGGCGAAGAGTTCACGCAGCTCCTGGTCGGGGCGGGGTTGGCGCCGGACTACGCGGCGATCGTCGTCGGCAACCAGCTGGCGATCCGCGACGGATTTGGTTCGGCGATCAGCGATACGGTCCCGCGCCTTACCGGCCGGCCGGCGCGCACCTTTGCCGACTATGCCGCGAAGGCGGCGCCGAGCTGGGCGCGGCCTATTCCGTCAGCTTGAACTCGATGCGGCGGTTGCGGCGATAGGCTTCGTCGCTGTCGCCGGGATCGATCGGCGAGAATTCGCCGAAGCCGGCGGGGACGAGCCGGTTGGCCGGGACGCCCTGGGTGATCAGGTACTTGGCCACCGAAATGGCACGCGCCGCCGAGAGCTCCCAGTTCGAGGGGAATTCGGGCGTGTTGATCGGCCGCTTGTCGGTGTGCCCGTCGATGCGCAGCACCCAGTTTACATCGGCTGGGATCTGCGCCTGCAGCTCCTTGATGGCGGCGCCGAGCTTGGCCAATTCGGTCTGGCCTTCGGGCGAGATGGCCGCCTCGCCGGCGTCGAACAGCACTTCGGACTGGAAGACGAAGCGGTCGCCGACGACACGCACATCGGCGCGGCCTTCCAGCACCTGGCGCAGCTTGCCGAAGAAATCCGAGCGGTAGCGGCTCAAATCCTGCACGCGCTGGGCCAGCGCCAGGTTCAGCCGGCGGCCGAGATCGGCGATCTGGGTGCGGTTCTCGGTGTCGGTGGCCTCGGAGGCCTGCAGCGCCTGTTCAAGGGCGGCAAGCTGGGTGCGGAGCGCCGCGAGCTGCTGGTTGAGCAGCGCCACCTGCGCCGCTGCTTCGCGCGACAGGTCCTGCTGCGCCGTGAGATCGGATTCGAGTTGGGCGATAGTGGCATCCTTGCCGTCGCCGCCGGCGCCGAGGCCGGCCAGTTGCGCCGCCATCTGGTCGCGCTCGCTGGTGGCCGAGGTCAGCGTCGCCGAGAGCGTGGCGATGGTTGATTCGAGGTCGCTCGAGTTCACCTTCTCGAGCTGCAGCAGTTCGGTCAGTTCTGCGATCTGCGCGTTGAGCCGGCTCATCGCCGTGTCCTTGCCGCTGATTTCCTGGCCAAGGAAGAACTGGCTCAGCATGAACAGCGAGAGGAGGAAGATGATGACGAGCAACAGGCTCGACAGGGCGTCGACGAAGCCCGGCCAGTAATTGGTGACTTGCGAGCGGCGGGAGCGGGTGGAGCTCGCCATCAGTTCGGCCGCCGGTCGGATTCACCCTCGCGCAGCATGGCTTCCATCAGTTCGCGGAGCTTCTTGTTGGTTTCGCCCTGCTGGATGATGTGGCCGCGCAGGTCTTCCTGCTCGGCCTTGATGTGCTTGACCAGCCCATCGATGCCGCGGGCCAGCTCGGCCATGGCGCGGATGGCGTTCTGCGACGAGCCGGAATTCTGCAGGGTCGAGCCGAACTGCGCCAGCATCGCCGACATTTCATCACCGGAGACGCCGAGGCCGGTGGCCTGCATCTGGGTGACGGGGTGGTCGAGTTCGGTCATCGAGGTCATCCAGTCCTCGAGGTCGGTGTAGAAGGCGTTCTGCGCCTGGCTCGCCTGCAGGTCGAGGAAGCCGAGGATCAGCGAGCCGGACAGGCCAAGCAGCGAGGCGGAGAAGGCCGTGCCCATGCCGCCGAGCGGCGCGGCGAGGCCTTCCTTGAGGTTCGAGAACAGCGTCGCCGTGTCGCCGGCTGTGGCGTCCAGCGCCTGGATGGTCGAGGCGACGTGGGTCACCGTCTCGAGCAGGCCGTAAAAGGTGCCGAGGAGGCCGAGAAAAACCAGCAGGCCGGTCAGGTAGCGCGAGGTGTCCTTGGCTTCATCGAGGCGGTTGCCGACGGAATCGAGGATCGAGCGCATCGAAGACGGGGTGATCACCGCTTCGCCAAGCCGATCGCGCAACAGGTTCGCCACTGGCGCGAGCAAGCGCGGCTGCACCGCCGGCATGCGGCCTTCCTGCAGGGCGTTGACCCAGTTGATTTCGGGGAACAGCCGGATGACCTGGCGGAAACTGAGGATGATGCCGATGAAAAGCGTCAGCAGAATCAGCGAGTTGATGAAGGGGTTGGCCCAGAAGAAGATCAGCAGCTGGTTGGCGAGGATGGCGGCGACCAGCGCCACCAGCACCAGGAAGATGACGATCTTGACCAGATAGACCGCGGGGCTCGCCAGGCGATACGGGTCGTAAGTTTGCGACATGTCGCGGCCCCATGCTCAATGAAATCGGCCTGACAATAGTGCGCTTCGGCGAATCCGCGCAACGGTCGGCGACCCGCCATGCGGGTTAACCCCATGAAATCCCGACAATGCGACTGGAGGGTGACGGGTCGACCTGTCGTCCACCAGCGTCATTCCCGCGAAGGCGGGAACCTGGTGGGATGCTGCGGCACTCGCTGAGGCTGAGAGATCGCACTGGACACAACACCTTCGCGGGGATGACGCCGGTGGGTTGGACCGACGGATGCGCTTCGCTTCCGCTGCGGCTCAGTTTACGGCTTTGACGATCTTCAGCAGCTGGCTCTGGATGGTCTCGTTGCCGGCGATGACCTGGCCGTTCCAGACCGAGCCGGTGGTGCCGGCGTAATCGGTCATGGTGCCGCCGGCTTCGCGCAGCATCAGCAAGCCCGGCGCCACATCCCAGGGGGCGAGGCCGGCTTCCCAGTAGCCGTCGAAGCGGCCGGCGGCGAGCCAGGCAAGATCTGTCGAGGCCGAGCCGGTGCGGCGGATGCCGGAGACGGCGGGAACGACGTGCGCCAGTTGCTTCAGCTGCAGCAGGTCCAGCGCGCGACCGCGTGAGTTGATGCCGGTGACGACAACGGCGTCGGCGAGATGCTTGCGATTGGCGACGCGCAGGCGCTTGCGGTCGTTCAGCCAGGCGCCGCCGCCCTTTTCGGCAGTGAACAGCTCTTCCATCGCCGGGTTGTAGATCACCGAGGCGACAATCTCATTATTGCGCTCGAGCGCGATGGCGCAGGCGAACATCGGGATGCCGTGAAGGAAATTGGTGGTGCCATCGAGCGGGTCGACGATCCAGCGGTGCTGGCCATCGCTGCCCTTCACCTCGGTACCTTCCTCGCCGAGGAAGGAGTAGGTAGGGCGGGCCTTCTGCAACTCGTTGAAGACAATCTCTTCGGCGCGCTTGTCGGCGTTGGAGACGAAATCGGCCGGGCCCTTCACCGACACCTGCAGGTTCTCGACCTCGCCGAAATCCTTGGCGAGCGAGCGGCCGGCTTTGGTAGCGGCCTGGACCATGACGTTGAGAAGCGCCGAGCGCATGGGGAAAACTCCGCGCGAGAAACTGGAAACGTGGGAAGGGCCGCTATGTGCCCGAGAACGCCTGCAAGTGCAAGGTTGCTGTGGCTGCGTCGGCACAAGACGCCGAGTGGGCTCAGTTCGCCGGCTGCGCCGATGACTCCGTGGCAGGCGTCGGGGCAGTGTTTGCCGCGACCTTGGTCGGCGGCGGTGACGGCCAGAAGCGGGCGCGCTCCTCGGCCCGGGTGAGCTGCTCGGGCTTGATCGCGGCAAGCATCTTATCGAGCTGCGGATCCTTCAGCCCCTGCCGCCGCGCCAGGGCGCGGTACATGGCAGCATCCTCCAGATTGGCGGTCACGCCGGCGCCGGCAGCCAGCAGCTTGGCATAGCGGTTCTGCGCGACCGGGTTGCCGCCATCGGCGGCGCGCGCATACCAGCTGGCGGCGGCCGCCCGGTCCACCGGCACGCCTTTGCCGAGATAGAGAATGGTGGCGTATTCGACCTGCGCCGCGGCCAGCCCGTCTTCGGCAGCGAGCCGGAACTGCTCGGCGGCGGCTTTGGCGTCGGGGGCGATGCCGGCGCCTTCCGCCAGCATGCCGGCATAGTCGTAGCGGGCTTCGGTGATACCGGAATTGGCGGCTTCGCCGATCAGCGCCGCGGCCTTGGTGAGGCTCGGCTCGGCATAGACGCCTTCGACATGCAGCAGCCCGAGATTGTATTTGGCCGCCATGTTGCCGGCGTCGGCCGCGGTCTTGAACAGCTCGGAGGCGCGTTTGCGATCCTTCGGAACACCGCGGCCTTCCTGGCACAGCATGCCGAGCTCGAAGGTGGCGAGCGCATCGCCATGCGCGCTGGCCATACCGTACCAACTGGCGGCGGCGGCGAAATCCTCGGGCACGCCAAGGCCCTTGGCATAGATCTCGGCAATCAGCGTCTGCGCGTGCGCGTCGCCCTTTTCGGCGCGCGGCAGCGCCAGGTCGAGCGCGGTGAGGAAGAAGCCGCGCTGGTAGGCGCCATAGGCCGGATCGACCCGCTCGCCGAAGATGGAATCGCTGATGGTCAGGGCGTCGGGAGCCGGCTGGTTCAGGAACTCCTCAGGCACCGGCCCGATCGGCAGGTCTTCCATCCCCAGATTGTCCGGGAACTGCATGTCCTTGGGACGCAGGTCCTCGAAATCGGTGCGGCCGGCCTGCGCCAGCGCCGGCAGCGCCAGGCCGGCAAGCAGCAGCGCAAGCCCAAGGCGGCGCATCATTTTGCCGGCTCCGGCAGGGTCAGCGGCAGGCCGATGAACTCGCAGTCGCCGGCATCGTAGTTGGCGGGGCCGGCCTCAGGGTCTGACAGCACGCTCGGGATCTCCATGGTCTCAGCCCACCACTGCGCCATTTCGCGCTCAGGGGCGGATATGGAACCGGAAAGCGGCCCAAATAGGATGTAGTCGACCCCCGCCTCGCCTTTCAGCATGGCATCGTCGCGCGAGTGGATGTCACCGGCGCCGACGATCAGTTTCGGCTTCAGCGCGGCGACGGCTTCCCGCACCGCCTTGATGCCGCCAGGGACGTGCAGGCCATCGGCGCCAAGCAGCCGCACCAGTCCGGGCTCGCCCTCCACCAGCACGGCGGCGCCTTTCGCCTGCGCCAGCGGCACGATGCGCTTGGCGAGGTCCTTGTAGGCGTTCTCGCCCAGGTTGCCGCGCGGCAGCAACAGGGCGGCGACATCGTCGCGCTCCAGCGTCGTGGTCAGCGCGGCTACGAGCTGGTCGGGGTGAGTATCGGTGGGTGCGATGAGGAAGATTTCGGCTGACATGGCGGTGTTATAGCGGCCCCATCGCCGATGTGGAGCCGGATTCTGGCCGCAGCTGGGCAAGGGGTTACCGAAGCCGAAAAGAAAAAGGGGCGCGTGGAACGCGCTTAGTGGTCACCGAAGGGCGAGGTGCCGCTACACCCAAGCGACCCCACCCACCGGCGTCATCCCCGCGCAGGCGGGGAACCAGTGGGATGTTTCAGCCTCAGCGGGAACAGGAGCATCCCACTAGGTTCCCGCCTGCGCGGGAATGACGTCCGTGTTTGGTGAGGTGTTGAGGCGAAACACCCAGCTTGCAAGAAAAGGGGCGCCAAGGCGCCCCCAGTCGTCGGGAAGTTCGTTTGGAGGTCAGGCTGCCAGATCGAGTTCCGGCTTGTACTGGCCGAGCGCCGCCAGGGCGTTCATTTTGGCGCGGTGGGTGAAGGCTTTCTGCGCGGCCTTAACGTTCTGGTCCTCGCCGTTCCAGGTCACCAGCGCCGAAGTCTGCAGCGCCCGCCCATAGGAGAAGGTGAGGGCCCAGGGCAGGCCGCCGAGCTGGTTCATCGCCGACAGGTGCGCCGTCGCCTCCTCGTCGGACTGGCCGCCCGACAGGAAGGCGATGCCCGGCACGGCGGCCGGCACGAAGCGGCGGAGCGTCTCGACGGTGCGCTGCGCCACCTCCTCGGTGCTGACGCGGTCGCGCGAGCGAAGGCCCGGGGTCACCATGTTGGGCTTGAGCAGCATGCCCGAGAGGTCGACGCCGGCGAGCCGCAATTCCTTGAACACCGCCTCGAGCGTCTCACCGGTCACATCCTCGCAGCGCTGGATCGAGTGATCGCCCGGCTCGCCATCGGCCAGTACTTCCGGCTCAACCACCGGCACGATGCCGGCTTCCTGGCAATACATGGCGTAGCGGGCCAGCGCATGGGCGTTGGCACGGATGCCGTTGCGGGAGGGAGCATAGGAGGTGATGGCGATGACGCCGCGCCACTTGGCGAAGCCGGCGCCGAGCTTGGCATAGTGAGCGAGCCGCTGGCGCAGCCCATCGAGTCCCTCGGTGATCTTTTCGTCCTTGCTGCCGGGCATCGGCAGCGCGCCGCGATCGACCTTGATGCCGGGGATCACGTCGGTGGCATTGAACAGCTCGCGGAAGGGCGTCCCGTCCTTGGCCTTCTGCTCCAGCGTCTCCTCGGTGAGGATGACGCCGGAGATGTAGTCGGTCATCGCCTCGGTGGAGCGGAACAGCATCTCGCGATAATCGCGGCGGGTTTCCAGCGTCACCGGCAGGCCGATCAGCGCGAAGCGCTTGGCGATGGTGCCTTCGGATTCATCGGCGGCAAGGATGCCCTTGCCGCTGGCGACGAGCTTTTTGGCGATTGCATTGAGCGAGGCCATGGGCGGGAGGGTCTCCGTTTGTGCAATGGAGATACAATGCCAGACCCGCCCGCGCAGTGCGATTGGACGTTCAGGTATCAGACGAAGGGTTGAGCGTTCAGGCTTCCCAGTTCTCGACGCGCAGATCGGGAACGCGAAGGAACTCACGGGTGTTGCGGGTCACGAGGGTGAGGTCGCGGGCGAGCGCCTGGCCGGCGATGAGGGTGTCGATCGGACCGATCGGCGTTCCCAGCCGCTGCAGATATGCGCGCACTTCGGCTGCTCGCTGCGCATCGTGCGTTTCGAATGGCAGGGTCTCAAACGGCAGGCGATCGATGTTGCGCAGCGTCTCGTTGGTTCGTGTGCCCTTGTAGGCGCCAAAGAACAATTCGTGCATCACGAGCGTCGACAACAGGATACTTCCAACGCCCATGCGCCGCACTCTCTGAACGACCAATTGGTGGTTGGCAGAGAGTGCGATGACCGCGTTGCTATCCAGCAAATGGCTCACTTGAAGAAGTCGTCACGTTCAGGCCGTTCTTCAAACGGCCCTTCGTCCTCCTCAATTGCCGCGACCACATCAGGGTCGAACGGCTGCAGCTTATCCAGCCAGGCCCACTCGTCGTTTGTGTCATCTTCAGCCTTTGGAAGTTCGAGGATGACTGAATTGCCCTCGCGGCGAATGCTGACCTCGTCGCTGTCGAAGCGGAACTCCTTGGGGAGCCGCACCGCCTGAGAGCGGCCAGTCCAGAAGACCTTTGCTTTCGCAGTACTCATCGGCACCTCCATCGGTGATATATATCACCTGATATATATCACGGCCGGGGCGGCAGCAAGATCAGCGTTTCAGCGCCTCGACGCCGGGCAGGGGCTTGCCTTCCATCCATTCGAGGAAAGCGCCGCCGGCGGTGGAGACATAGGTGAACTGGTCCTTCACCCCGGCATGGGCGAGGGCGGAGACAGTATCGCCGCCGCCTGCCACCGAGACCACCTTGCCGGCCTTGGTGCGGGCCGCAACATACTGGGCGATCTCGACCGTGCCGTGGTCGAAGGGTTGCAGCTCGAAGGCGCCGAGCGGGCCGTTCCAGACGACGGTCTTGGCCTCATCGATGGCACCCTTGATGCGCTCGATCGAGCCCGGGCCGACATCGAGGATCATGCCTTCGGGATCCATCGCGTCGACGCCGTAGAAGCGGTGCGGGGCGTTGGCCTCGAAGTGCCAGGCGACGGTGGCGTCGATGGGCAGGATGATCGCGCAATGTGCGGCTTCCGCCTTGTCGCGGATATCATTGGCGGTTTCCGCCAGATCCTTCTCGGCCAGCGACTTGCCGACGCCCAGCCCCCCGGCATGGAGGAAGGTGTTGGCCATGGCGCCGCCGATCACCAGCCCGTCGACCTTCTTGATCAGGTTGCCGAGCAGGTCGAGCTTGGTCGACACCTTGGCGCCGCCGACGATGGCGATCACCGGACGTTCGGGGTTCCCGAGGCCCGCTTCGAGCGCCTTCAGTTCGGCTTCCATAGCGCGGCCGGCGGCCGAGGGCAGGAGGTGCGCGATCGCCTCGGTCGAGGCATGGGCGCGGTGTGCGGCGGAGAAGGCGTCATTGACGAAGATGTCGCCGAGCTCGGCCATGCGGGCGGCGAGCGCCGGATCGTTGTCCTCCTCGCCCGGATGGAAGCGGGTGTTCTCGAGCACGAGGATCGAGCCCGGAGGGGCCTCGTCGATCGCCTGTTTCGCCTTCGACACATCGGTCCAGTCGGTGGCGATGAAGCCGACCGGGTGGCCGGTCTCGTCGGCGACGGCCGGCACCACCAGCTCAAGCGAGAATTCCGGGTCGACCTTGCCCTTGGGGCGGCCGAAATGGCTGAGGATGATGGCCTTGCCGTCGACCTTGATGATTTCGCGAATGGTCGGCACCAGGCGCTCGATGCGGGTGGCGTCCGTCACCTTGCCGTCGGCGACCGGCACGTTGAGGTCGGCACGCACCAGCACGCGCTTACCCGAAAGGTCGAAATCGTCGAGGGTCTTGAAAGCCGGCATGGAACGCATCCGCTGCTAGGGAGAGGTGCCGCTGCTATAGCAAGGATTGCAGCAAGGGCAACAGCGGGGCTGTTGCGGCAAGAGCAACAGCCGGGCTCAGAGGCCGACGAGACCTGCCAGCGTGCCCGACAGGGCGAACAGCAGCGCGCCCAGCCCGATATGGCGCACCGCGAAGTAGAGGTTGGTGTTGAAGGTGAAGCGAGCGAAGCCCTCGCTCGGCCAGTGCCGCGGCCCGATGCGGCGGCGCAGCGCCCGGTCGGCCAGCACCACGTAAAGCCCGAAGGCGGCCAACGGGATCAGGAACCAGGTCGCGTCGTGCCGCACCCCCAGGGCAAGGCTACCCACGACATTGGCGACAACGAGAAGCCGTTCGATATCACGCACCGGCCGATCTCCGGATCAGGGATCAACTGGTCATGGATAATAGCGCGCCGACATAACGCTTTGGCGACGAAGAGGTTAACCGTGGATGACAGCCGTGCGGCCCAAAGCAAAGGGGCGCCCGTGGGGCGCCCCTGAGGTCCATAGGCCGACCGCTGAATCAGGGGCCGCCGATGCCGCCGAAGCCTCCGAAGAGGCTGCTCACACCCTGCACCGGACGGAGCGAAGCACCACTGCGATCACGATCGATCAGGGAGTCCTCGCCGAGCGCAAAGCGGGCACCGACCAGGAGGCGGTGATCGCCTATTGTGGGTTCGCCGCCGCCCATCGGTACGTCGAACGAGGAGGTCGAGTAGTCGTATGTCGCGAACAGTGAAACCGGGAGCGACTCGAGCTTGTATTCAATACCCGCACCGATGCTCACGGTGTCGAACGCCGCCGACAAGAGTTCGAGTTCCAGTGTGCTAAAGCCGGCACGCGCTTCGATCCGCAGATTGGGCGTCAGGAAGTAGCGTGCCTCGGCATTGGCGAACCAGCCGCTGAGGCCGATCGACATGGGACCGCTGCCTGAGTCGAATTGCTGCATGCCGGCCTGGCCGTACAGCGTGAGGTTGTCGAAGTACACCTGGGCTTCACCGCCGACATAGGCGCGATCGATGGTGCCTGCGCTGAGAGAGTCGTAGCTCACGTCGTCGCGACCGATCTGCACGAAGCCACCGACGAGGAACTTGTCGGCTTCGCGATAGAAGCCGTGCAGTGCTCCATCGAAGCTGTTCGTCGTTACGTCGTTGCCCGCTTCATCGAGCGTGCGCGAGGCGAACTGGATGTCGCCCTGGATGCCAAGCACCGGGGTGAGCATGATGGCCCCGCTGAGCAGTGCTTCGATGGCGTAACCATCGATGCTGTCGCTGCCGCCCGGGAACTCGATCTCGGTGCCGGCCGGTCCCGCGCCGATAGAGATGAAGCCGGTGGGGTCGGCCAAGGCTGGGGTGGCAAACGGGGCCGCAAGCAAAGCTGCGGCGCCAAGCGCAATGGCCTGGTTTTTCATGGTGGTTCTCCCGACGTGACGCAGCTGCTGACTGCTGAGGCTGGCATCCGGACCGATCCTGAGGATCGACCTTGGCAATGAATCGGATGTATCGAGAGTATGCGGCAGGCAATCGCCTGGCTCAACCCGCAAAATCGCCGGCAGTGTAAATAACCCATTGATAACACAAACGTTCTGGACCGGCAGTTATTGCCGGTCACACCCGGCTGAACAGCGTCGGGTAGTCCACCACGAACCCGTCTCCATCCACCGTCAGCACCTGCTCGAAGCTGCCGTCGGCGGCCTGGTAACGGTAGTGGGCGCGATCGAGCCGGGTGTAGATCTGGCCGTCGCGGAACGGCTCGAGACTGTCGAGCGGTATCCAGGCCATGGCGAATGGCTGCGGCACGCCATCGGCAAACTTCGCGCGACGGATCGGCAGGGTGTTGGTGAAGGGCGTGCCGGAGATGTCGATATCGACGCAGCCCTCGAGCTCGGGGGCGCGCTGGCCATTGCGCTTCCAGTCGCCGAGCCCGTTCGAGTTGAGCCGCAGCACGCGTCCATCCTGCAGGCGGAGGGTGAGGGAACGGAAGGTCCAGTCGAGAGCGAGCTGGATGTCGTACTGGGCGCCGTAGGCAAAGCCCTCGAACTCGCCGATCAGCACGCTGCGCACGTTGATGCCGTCGGGGGTCTCCCAGATACGGCAGTGTTCGAGCCCGACCTCACCGACTGGCTGCCAGCGAAGGTCGAGCTCGAGAGGCACTTAGAGGGTCTTGCTTGTCATAGAGTTTTGGCGAAGACGGCCGTGATATCGGCCATGCGGTTCGAGAAGCCCCACTCGTTGTCGTACCAACCCATGATGTTGACGAAGTTGTCGCCAATCACCTTGGTCTGGTCGAGCAGGATCGTGCACGAATGCGGATCGTGGTTGAGGTCGCTCGACACCAGCGGATGGGTGGTGAAGGTCATGATGCCCTTGAGCGGGCCATTGGCGGCGGCGATCAGCGCGTCGTTGACTTCCTGCGGCGTGGTGTTGCGCTTGGCGAGGAACTTCAGATCGACCAGCGAGACATTCGGGGTCGGCACGCGGACCGAGATGCCGTCCAGCTTACCCTTCAGCTCGGGCAGCACCAGGCCGATCGCCTTGGCGGCGCCGGTCGAGGTCGGGATCTGGCTCAGCGCCGCGGCGCGGCCGCGGTAGAGATCCTTGTGCATGGTGTCGAGCGTCGGCTGGTCGCCGGTGTAGCTGTGCACCGTGGTCATCATGCCCTTCTCGATGCCGACCAGGTCATTCATGATCTTGGCCATCGGGGCGAGGCAGTTGGTGGTGCACGAGCCGTTCGAGATCACCACGTGCTCTTTGCCGAGCAGGGCGTGGTTGATGCCGTAAACGACGGTCAGGTCGGCGTTCTCGGCCGGGGCCGAAACGATCACCTTCTTGGCGCCGGCGGCGAGGTGTGCGGCGGCCTTGTCGCGGCTGGTGAAGATGCCGGTGCACTCGAGCACGATCTCGACACCCAGCTCCTTGTGCGGCAGCTGCGCCGGATCCTTGACCGCGGTGACCTTGAACTTCTGGTTGCCGGCGGTGATCACATCACCATCGACCTTCACCTCGAACGGAAACTTGCCGTGCACGCTGTCATAGCGCAGCAGGTGGGCATTGGTTTCGACCGGACCGAGATCGTTGACGGCGACGACCTCGATGTCGTTGCGACCGCTTTCGACGATGGAGCGCAGGATATTGCGACCGATGCGGCCAAAGCCATTGATTGCGACGCGTACAGCCATGATGGCTCCTTCAGGGACTTCTAGGGAGAGAGAAGAAGAGCGCGGTTCTTACAACTGCGCCATGACAGCTTCAACTATGGCTTTCGACGTAATGCCAAAGTGCTCATACAGCGCCTCGGCCGGGGCGCTGGCGCCGAACGAGTGCATGCCGATGAACCGGCCCTTGTCGCCGAGCAGCTTCAGCCAGCTCATCTCGATGCCGGCTTCGATCGCCACCTTGGCCTTGGGCTTGCCGATGACGCTGTCGCGGTATTCCTGCGACTGGGCGTAGAACAACTCCTGGCTCGGGACCGAGACGACCTTGGCGGAGATGCCCTGTGCCTTCAGCAGCTCGAGGCTCTGCACGGCGATGGTCACTTCCGAGCCCGTGGCGAAGATCACCGCGTCGGCGTTCTGGTCGCCGGCGATGACATAGGCGCCCTTGGCCGACGGATTGCCGGTGACGGTTTCGGTGCGCAGCGCCGGCAGGTTCTGGCGGCTGAGCGCCAGGATCGAGGGCTGCTCGGCTTCGATGGCCAGCTGCCAGCATTCGAGCGTTTCGACCGCATCGGCCGGGCGGAAGACCAGCAGGTTCGGGATGGCGCGCAGCGTCGAGAGATGCTCGACCGGCTGATGGGTCGGGCCATCTTCGCCCAGCCCGATCGAGTCATGGGTCATCACGTAGATGACCTTCTGGCTCATGATCGCCGAGAGGCGGATGGCCGGGCGCGCATAGTCGGTGAACACCAGGAAAGTGCCGCCATAGGGGATGAGGCCCTTATGCAGCGCGATGCCGTTCATCGCCGCCGCCATCTCGTGCTCGCGGATACCGTAGCGCATGTAGCGGCCGGCACGGTCGGTGGCGGTGAAGGGTAGCGTCTCGGGCGTGTTGGTGAGGTTCGAGCCGGTCAGATCAGCCGAACCGCCGATGGTCTCGGGCAGCACCTTGTTGATCACCTCGAGCGCCAGCTGGCTCGATTTGCGGGTGGCAACCTTCGGCTTGTCGGCGACCAGCTTGGCCTTGAAGGCCTCGATGGTCTCGTTCCAGTTGGCAGGCAGCTTACCGGCGATGCGGCGCTCGAACTCGGCGCGCAGTTCGGGCTTGGCCGAGGCGAGGCGGCCTTCCCAATCGCCACGGGCGTTCTCGGAGCGGGTGCCGGCAGCGCGCCAGGCGTTGAGCGTGTGGCTCGGGATCTCGAACGCCGGGTAGTCGATGCCGAGCTGCTGCTTGGCGCCGGCGAGTTCAGCCGCGCCGAGCGGCGAGCCGTGCACGCCGTGCGAATCCGCCTTGGTCGGGGCGCCGAAGCCGATGATGGTCTTGGCGGCGATCAGGGTCGGCTTGTCTTTGGACTTCTTGGCGTCGAGCAGCGCCTTCTCGACCTGGGCCTGGTCGAGACCGTCGATCTCGATAGTGTTCCAGCCGCACGCCTTGAAGCGGGCGATCTGGTCGGTCGAGTCGGCGTTGGAAACCCGGCCGTCGATGGTGATGTTGTTGTTGTCCCAGATGACCACGAGCTTGTTGAGCTTCAGGTGTCCGGCGAGCGAGATCGCCTCCTGGCTCACGCCTTCCATCAGGCAGCCGTCACCGGCGATCACCCAGGTATAGTGGTCGACGAGGTCGGAGCCGAACTCGGCGGCGAGCTTGGCTTCGGCAACGGCGAAGCCGACCGAGTTGGCAATGCCCTGGCCGAGCGGGCCGGTGGTGGTCTCGATGCCCGGGGCGAAATGGTACTCCGGGTGGCCGGCGGTTTTCGAACCGAGCTGGCGGAACTGCTTCAGCTGGTCGATCGTCATGTCCTCGTAGCCGAGCAGGTACAGCGAAGCGTAGAGCAGCATGGAGCCGTGGCCGGCGGAGAGAATGAAGCGATCGCGATCGGCCCACCAGGGGTGCTTCGGATCGAACTTCATCACCTTGGTGAACAGCACCGTGGCGATGTCGGCCACGCCCATCGGCAGGCCGGGGTGACCGGAATTGGCTTTCTCCACCGCATCCATGGCGAGGGAACGGATGGCATTGGCCATCTCATTGGCTTGGGCGGAGTTGGTCATCAGGGGTGCTCTCGGCTAAGGGACAGAAGCCCGGAAATCCGGGCGCCTCGAACCCTCCTGCCGAGGCGGGTTGACGCTTAGCAGGTTCCTTTGACCTGTCAATGTCGCCTCCCGCAGGGGGGCGTTGCCATGCCGCGCAAGCTTTGCGCTATAGTACCAAGTGGAATCGCCCTTTTTCCACGACGGGGGTCGGGATGGCCGAGCAGCACGCCGAGGATGGATACGAAGCCGCCGCCAGCCGGCTCGACAAGGCGTTCGCGCGGCTCGAGGCGAGCGTACGCAGCCTCAATGGCCGGGTGCGGGCGCATAGCCGGATCGAATCCGATACACAGAAGCTGGTGAGCGAGCGGCAGCGCCTGGCGCAGGAGCTCGACAAGGTCAGCGCCAAGGCCAAGCGCCTCGACGACAGCTCGGCGGAAGTGGCGCGGCGGCTCGTCGTCGCCATGGAGTCGGTGCGCGAGGTGCTGGCGCAAGACGGTTCGGCGAAACAGGGATAGCTGAGATGCCCGAGGTCAATGTCGACATCAACGGCCGCAAGTACCGCATGGCCTGCGAAGAAGGCCAGGAGCAACATCTGCTTGGGCTCGCCGACCGCTTCAACCAGCATATCGACCAGTTCAAGGGCACGTTCGGCGAGATCGGCGACAACCGGCTGACGGTGATGGCCGGGATCGCGGTGCTCGACGAGCTGGCCGAGGCCGAACGCCGCATCACCGAACTGAAGCAGGATGTCGCCAACCTCACCCAGGTCGGCGAGGCGTTGACGCATGAGGCCGAGGAACTGGAACGCAAGTTCGCCAAGCGGCTCAACGAAGCGGCACGCAAGATCGAGGCCATATCGAGCGCCATCGACGAGACCGGCGCGGCAGCCGGGGCTTAGTTTTTTCTCACGATGCAGGAGCCGCCGGCCGCCAGTAGCTTGGCGCAGAGCGCATCGGCCTCGGCACGGTTGTCGCGGCCGATCATGGCGTAGTGCCTGAGCCGCGGTCCGAAATTGGGGTTGCGGGCCATCAGCAGCATCAGCTTCTCGCTGCCCAGGACCTTGGGGTAGTTCGCCTGCACCCGCTCGAAGCGCCGGATGACGACACCCTGCGAGAAGTTCTGCGCCAGCAGGACGCCCCACGGCTTCCACTCGCTTGGCTGCCGGTCGAGGCTGGGCACCTGCTCGGCCTCCGCCATCTTCACGCAGGCATCGATGAAGGGCTCGTCCTTGCCGATGGCGTAATCGACATCGGGCGGGACCTCGGCCAGCCAGGCATCCGGATCGCGGCCGGTGACGATCTCGACGTAGAAGCGGGTCTCGGCCGGCAGATAGTTGACACCCTTGAGGTAACCCGAGGTCCGTCCCTCGCCGCTGTTATAGGCGGCGGCCGCCAGCCCCAGGTTGCCGAACTTGTCAGTGAGAAAGCGCAGATACGTCGCCGATTTGGCCAGTGCCTCGCTTGGGTCGAACGCGTTGCGGAGCCCGCGGAGGCGGGCTGTCGAGGGAATGAACTGGGCGATCCCCTGCGCTCCGGCGGTGCTGAGAGCGAATGGATCGAAGCGGCTCTCCTGCCAGATCAGCCGGGCGAAATACCCAGCCGGCAGTTGCTCGCGCCAGGCGAACAGCTGGATTGCGCCGCAGGTATCGCGGAAGAACGTGTCCTGCCGGATGCACACCGCCGTCCAGGACGGTGCGGAGGGATCGGCGGCATAACAGGAGCGGGGCTTGGCCGATTCCGCGTCGCTTTCGACAGCGTGCACCGCGCCGCTCAAGGCCGCGATCGCCAGTGCCAGGCCGAGGCTGATCAGGAGTCTGCCACGCATAGGGGAAACTAGGCTGTGCTGCCGGGTTCCGGCAAGCGTCGGAGAATTGGCAAAGTTTGCCAATCTTTGCTAGATTGACGTCAAAGGAGCTTTGCCATGGCCACCATGAACATCTCACTGCCCGACAAGATGAAGCAATGGGTTGAGGAGCAGGTCGCGACCGGCCGGTATGCGAATGCCAGCGATCTGATGCGCGACGTCATCCGGGAGCGGCAGGAGAAGTCGGCTGCCATTGCGCGGCTGCAGGCCGAGATCGACAAGGGCCGCGCCAGCGGGATCAGCGACAAGTCAGTGGATGAGATTTTTGCTGAGGCCCGGAAGAAGGCGATAGCTGCTCTCAAGGCGCGCGATGCCGCCGCCTAGGATATCTCCTGCAGCGCAACAGGACATTGACGAGATCTACCTCTACGGCGTCCTGACCTACGGCCCGAAGCAGGCGGATAGCTACACCAACAGTTTGCGCGGCGCGGTACTTCTCATTGCCGAGCATCCCTTCATGGGAAGAGAGCGCGATGAAGTTCGGCCGCCGATCCGGCTGTGGCACCACGAGGCCCACCACCTGTTCTACGATCTGATCGATGGAACCGTCGTCGTGCAGCGTGTGCTGCATCATTCGGCCGACTGGACCGAGCTGTTCTAGCCGCTGAACCGCCCGGGTTCCCAATTCGCCAGCACGGCCTGCTGCAGGTCGATCTCTTCCATGATTTCGCGCAGCACTTCGTCGTCGAGCTTGCGCTCGTCGCGGGCGGCGACCAGGGCGGTGCGGCGGGCTTCCAGCACGGCGCGGCCGAGTTCCAGCACCATGGAGTCGTGCTCGCTATGTGACTGACGCTCCGCCGCGTCCTCGACGCTGGCGCGCTTCAACATCTGTTCGGCGGCGGCGCGGGCCCTCGCGTCGGTCTGGCCATCGCGGAAAGCGGTGATGGCGGCGCGGCCGGCGGCGTCGGCGATGTCGCGGGCGACAGCGTGCTGGCTGGCGCGATACTTGTCTTCAGCCGGGTCGGAAATGCCGAGCACGCTGATCAGCCAGGGGAGAGTGAGGCCCTGCACCAGCAGTGTGCCGATGGTCACCGCGAAGGCGACGAACTGGATGACCTCGCGGCCGGGAAAGGCGTCACCGGCGAGCGTCGTCAGCGGAATACCGGCAGCGGCGGCGAGGGTGACCACGCCGCGCATGCCGGTCCACGAGATCACCAGGTTCTCCTGCCAAGTGAACGGTTCGGGAACATCGTAGCCGCCCTGCCGCAGCACTTCGCGGCGGCGCTCGAAGCGACCATCGCGCCGGCCGAGCCGCCCCAGCCGTGGCGGTGGTTCCTCGCCGGCCTGCATGCGGGCGATGGACTCACGCACCCGGCGGGTCTGCCAGCGCGAGACGAAGCCGGTGCCGAATACCCAGGCGATGCGGACGAGGATCACCGCCACGAGAACGAGCAGCGACAGGCCGAGCAGCTCGATCAGGCTGAAGCCGGTGGCCGTCGCTTCCTCGATGACGAACTTCATCTGCAGGCCGATATAGGCGAAGACGAATGCCTCGAGCAGGGCATCGGCAGTGCGCCAGAACTGCCGCTCCTGGATACGCGCGGCATAGCCGGTTTCGGTGGAATTGTGCCCGAGCGAAAAGCCCGCCGCGACCACGGCGAGGACGCCTGAGGCGCCGACCTCCTCGGCCACCAGGTAGGCCGCGAACGGCACCAGCACGGAGAGCACGGTGACCAGCGAGGCGTTGGTCATGCGCAGCCGGGTGCGGTGGATGATGGCGCCGATCACCATGCCGATGACGATGCCGACGACCACGGCGTAAATGAAATAGAGAAAGCCATTGTCGATGAACAGGTGCCGGCCGGTTACCGTCGCCGTGGCGAAGGCGAAGAGGGTCAGCGCCGCTGCGTCGTTGATCAGGCTCTCGCCTTTCAGCACGGTCATCATCCGGCTGGGGAGTCCGAGTTTGCGGCCGACCGCCACGGCGGTCACCGCGTCGGGTGGCGAGACGACCGCCGCCAGCACCGTCGCCACCGCCAGCGTCATGCCGGGAATGATCGAAGCGGAAACCGCACCGACGACGAAGGTGGTCACCAGCACGAGGATGACGCCCAGGTTGATGATCGAGGGCAGCCGCCGGATGAAGCTGATGAACGAGAACTCGGTAGCGGCCGAAAAGAGCAAAGGCGGCAGCACCACGGTGAGGATGATCTCGGGCTCGAGCTCCAGCCGCGGCAGGCCGGGAATGAACGAGGCGGCGAGGCCCACCAGCGCGAGCAGCAGTGGCGCCTGGATGTTGCGCCGTTCCGCGAAGATGGTGACCGCAATGGCCGCGATCATCACCAGGAGGATCTGTGAAACCATGCGTCGCCCCTCATGCCCGATATGCGCACTGATATAGGCGGGGAGGTGGAAAAGGAAAGAAGCGCTTGGCGTTGGCGGTAGAGCGACCCTATATTGGCGACGCTGCCCGGTGCGTGTTGGATCTTATTTCCCTGGGGCCGTACTGATCCTAAAGGGAGCTGTACCTGACCGGACCCGTGGGTTCGGACATACGGCGCCCACCTACGTAAGTAGGTTCCCAGGATCTGTATCCCACGGCCAGGGCGGCACCTGAATTCCTCGGTTGGTCCGAGTTGCGGGATCGAACCGCAAAAGCCTGAAACTTTTCCGGATCCCGCTCCAGAAAGCCCGATGAGCGACGCAAAGATCGAAGAGGCGAAAGCGGCGCTCCGCGCTGCGGCGCACAAGAAGCGGGCGGCTTTCCACCCGTCGCTGCGCAACGACGCCGCCAAGGCGGCCGCGGCGCATTTCTTCGAGGGCGTCGCGCTCGACAAGGGCGAAGTGGTCGCGGGCTATTGGCCGATCCGCGACGAGATGGATGTGAAATCGGTAGTGGCGCGGCTGATGGATGCCGGCCAGCCGGTCTGCCTGCCGGTGGTGCTGGGCGATGAGCAGCCGCTCGAATTGCGCATCTGGGAAGACGGCGCGCCGCTCTACGAGGCCGGCTTCGGCACGCTCGCACCGCCCGAGGAAGCGCCACGCGCCGAACCCGATGTTATCATCATGCCGCTGCTCGGCTTCGACAAGCACGGCACCCGGCTCGGCTATGGCGGCGGCTACTACGACCGCACGCTGGCGACGCTCAAGAAACGCCCCCGGCTGATCGGCTTCGCCTTCGCCCTGCAGGAGATGGACCTGATCCCGCGCGAGGCGCACGATGTGCCGCTCGATGCCATCGTCACCGAGCATGGCGTGCGCAATTTCGAGAAAAAGGCGCCGGTTACGTGAGAGTTCTGTTCCTGGGCGACGTGGTCGGCAAGGCCGGCCGCGATGCCGTTTCCGACCGCCTGGCCGGGCTGGTCGACAAGCACAAGTTCGATTTCGTGGTGATCAACGGCGAGAATGCCAGCCATGGGCGGGGCCTCACCGAGGGGCATTTCGCTGAGATCAAGGCGGCCGGTGCCGACGTGGTGACGCTGGGCGACCACGCCTTCGATCAGCGCGACACGCTCACCTACATCGCCCGCGAGCCGACCCTGCTCAGGCCCATCAACCTGGCGCCCGGCACGCCGGGGCGCGGCGCCAACCTCTACGAGAGCCGCGCCGGGCACCGCGTGCTGGTGATCAATGCCCAGGGCCGGGTGTTCATGGATCCGGTCGACGACCCGTTCCGGGCGGTGGAAGCGGCGGTGGCGGCCTGTCCGCTGGGCGAGCAGGCCGACGCCATCATTCTTGATTTCCACACCGAGGCGACCTCCGAAATCCAGGCGATGGGGCACTTTCTCGACGGCAAGGTCAGCCTCGTCGTCGGGACTCACACCCACATTCCCACTGCCGACCACCGCGTGCTCAAAGGCGGTACGGCGCTGATGGCCGATGCCGGCATGTGCGGAGACTACGACTCGGTGATCGGGGTCGAAGTCGATGAGCCGCTCAACCGCTTCCTCACCGGCATCGCGACCGGACGCTTCACCCCGGCAGAGGGCGAGGCGACGCTGAGTGGAATAGCGATCGAGACCGATCCACGGACCGGTCTCGTTGCAAAGCTGTTTCCCGTGCGGGTCGGTGGATCGCTGGCCCAGGCCGAGCCGGCGTTCTGAACGTCACGGCACCTTTGACGGGTCGATCTGCGGTACCGATCCTTGTTCGTCGACCGCAGGTCCGTTGTAGCCGGTCTCAACCTTGACGTAGGGGCAACCTGGCCACTTTTCTGTCCAGATCTTCTCGAGAGCATCGGTGTACGTTATGTGCACCGACAAGTCAGTGTTCACTTCCCAGTCTTTCTCGAGAATTAGCGTGTACCACTGGCCATCAGGAAGCTGGAACACGATCTTGGTGCCGGCCGGGATGGCGGTTGCGCCATCGTTGAAGAGCCGGACCACCACCGCGTAATCGGTGATTACATTCAATTCGATGCAGCGGAAGGTCGCGGGTCCTTGCGCGTACCATGGGACTTCCCCCTCAGGTTGCGGCAGGCCGCGCTCGCCGGAGTCGGCTCGCTTCGCCATCACCTTGACCACGCACCTGGCGCCTAGCTCAAACTCGCCCGCCTTCACCGTCACGTCGATCTCGGTGCCGGAATACCAAGCAGTCTCGAGCTTGAAGGTCTTCTGCACGTTGCCCGGTTGAAGGTAGAGCGTCAGGACGGTTCCGGCAGGAATGGTCTTGCCGGTTTTGTTGATCACCGTGACCTCCCAGGAGCCGTTGCCGTCAGCATGCGCTTCGCATCCAGTTCCTGGCGATGGTTCGGGCAGCCGGCTGACTCGCTCAGGCTCCGCGCGGTCGCCACCGCCACTGTTCTCCGCCCGCTCGATCGCTGGCCGATCCGGTTCGGTTGGTCGGGTATCCCGCATCTGGCTGAAGGCCGGCGACGTGCCTGCCACCACTGCCGCTGCCACCAAGGCCAGCGAAAATCTTCTAAGTGCGTCCATCTCAAGCGTTTCCTGCTTGCGGCCCCAATGCCGCGTCGATGAACACCGATAGGGTTGTTGGACTGAATGTGTGCTGATATCCGTATTTATCGCGGGTTCATTTTTAATGATCCGTCAAAACAGCGGAATTTGCGTGAACATGATGCCGGGGTGTCGGGTCAGGCTGCTTCGTGTCACATGCACTTTATTTTCCGCCCCGCCGCCCCTATAACCGCCCACCACCATTGCCACATGCCAAGACAGGGGTGACCGCATGGCCGGCCATTCACACGCCAAGAACATCATGCACCGCAAGGGCAAGTCCGATGCGGCTCGCTCGAAGGTGTTTTCGAAACTCGCCCGCGAAATCACCGTCGCCGCCAAGCTCGGGATGCCCGATCCGGCGTTCAATTCCCGCCTGCGCCTGGCGGTGATCAACGCCCGGGCCCAGTCGATGCCGCGCGACAATATCGAGCGTGCCATCAAGAAGGCGAGCGGCGCCGACACCGAGAACTACGAAGAGATCCGCTACGAGGGCTATGGCCCGGGCGGCGTCGCCGTCATCGTCGAGGCGCTGACCGACAACCGCAACCGCACCGCCTCCAACGTGCGCTCGACCTTCTCCAAGAATGGCGGCGCGCTGGGCGAAACCAACTCGGTCGGCTTCATGTTTGATCGGGTCGGTGAGATCTTCTATCCGGCCAAGGCCGGTTCGGAAGACAAGGTGATGGAGGCGGCGATCGAGGCCGGCGCCGACGACGTCGAGAGCGATGAGGACGGCCACTGGATCTACACCTCGTTCGAACAGCTGAACGAAGTGGCGGCAGCGCTCGAGAAGGTGCTGGGCGAGGCGGAATCGGCCAAGTTCATCTTCAAGCCGCAGAACGAAGTGCCGGTGGACGCGGAGAAGGGTGCGACGCTGCTCAAGCTGATCGGCATCCTCGAAGAGGACGACGACGTGCAGAACGTCTACTCCAACTTCGATATTTCCGACGAAGACATGAGCAAGATCGAAGCCGCCTAAGGGCAGCTTCGACGTTGAGATCGACGCCGCATAAGGCGACCTCGCCTGCGCATTTGACAAATCCGGGCCCGGGCAATAGTTCGGGCTCGTTACGCCGAAAAAACGTAGGCCGGTTAAGGTGAGTCCGGCCCTCCCGCGAGGGAGATTGTCCCGCTTGCAGAGCGAAGGACCCACGGCAAGCCGACGAGCGTCCGACCCCGGGCGCCCGCTGCTTGTTGGGATATGGGTCGATGCAATCACCGCCAGCCACATGCCCTTATGCCGCGTGCGTCACGGATCCGGTCGCGCGACCGTTCCACCACATGCATCAGGACATCACCATGCAGTTCAATCATGCCAACTTCGCTGTCGCCGATGTGCGCGCGGCCGCTGAGTTCTTCACCCGGCATTTCGATTTCGCCGTCGTCGGCAAAGCGCACGACAATTTCGTCGTCCTCGCAGGAGAGGGCGGCTTCGTCCTCAACTTCATGGCGACCGGCAGGGCCGAGGCCAGCTATCACAAGAACTTCCATATCGGCTTCTTCGTCGGCAGCGTCGCCGAGGTGCGGTTGAAGCACGCCGAACTCGTCGCTGCCGCCTATGGTCCCGGCGAGGTGCAGCAGTTCAGCCGTGGCGGCAGCCGGACGACGACGTTCTACTGCACGGCGCCCGGCGACTTCCTCGTCGAGGTGGCCACCACCGCAGCGGACTAGGCGGCAGCGGCCGGCAGGGTTTCGTAGTGCGAGATGGACGCAACGGCGATGCGGTTGCGTCCATTCTGCTTGGCCGCGTAGAGCTGCTGGTCGGCGAGCCGGAACAGTTCGGTGAAGGGCAGGTGGCGGTCGTACACGGCGCCGCCGACGCTCACCGTCAGCTGGTGCGGCTTGCCCTCGGGCGCGAACTCGGCCCCGTAGACCGCCTGACGCAGGCGTTCGGCCACTGCCTCGGCGATCAACAGGGTGGTGCCGGGCAGGTAGACCGCGAACTCCTCTCCGCCGATCCGCCCGATCAGGTCGGCGGAGCGCAGGACACCACGGATCGAGCTGGCGATCAGCCGCAGCGCGGCGTCGCCCTGCTCGTGGCCATAGGTATCGTTGATCGCCTTGAAGTTATCGGCGTCGACCACCAGCAAGGTGCCGCGCATGCCGTCTTCGGCAAACCGCGCATCGGCCAGGGCTTCCTCGACTTCGCGGGTGAAGGCGCCGCGGTTCAACAGATCGGTGAGGGTATCGGTCGCCGCATGGCGGCGCAGCAGCTCGTGGGCGATCGCCAGCTCGCGCAATTTGCCGAGCAGGAAGAACAGGATCGGACCGGCAAGGCCGAGCGGCACCAGCACGTCGAGCATGATCGACCAGCGCAGGGCATCGGGGCCGAGGTTGTGGAAGTTGAACGAGTCGATGAACAGTGTGACGGCGGCGCAGCCGAACGCGCCAAGGGCAGTCCAGAGGATAGCGCGGCCCCATCCGGTGGGTGAAAAATCCAAGGCTCGCGTCCCTTCAGCACTTCTGCGCAGAGGGCCGGAACGATAGGCGGGGCGAGTTGAAATCGCCTCAAGCCACCGGATTGGATTTTATCTATTGCGCCTCGACGGCGGTCAGCCGATCGCGGCGCTCATTGCGGCAAGCTCGGAATCCCCGGCCGTCCGGCCGAGTTCGACCCGGTTGCGGCCGGCGTGCTTGGCCTCATAGAGGCGACGGTCGGCGATCTGGAACAGCTCCGAGAAACCGGAGTCGCCGGCGCAGACCGCTCCGCCAATGCTGACCGAAAGCCGCTGCGCGATGCCCTCGGAAGTGACGAACAAGGCGTTCACCGCGGCGCGGATGCGCTCGGCGGCGGCGTTGGCAATGTCGTCGCCCGCATCCTGCAGGAACACCCCGAACTCCTCGCCGCCGATGCGGCCGACGAGGTCACCGCCGCGCACGCTGTCGCGAATGGCGCCGGCGATCAGCTGCAGCACCTCGTCGCCGCGCTCATGGCCGAAGCGGTCGTTGATGGTCTTGAAGTGGTCGGCATCGATCACCAGCAGCGTGCCGTGGCCGCCGGTCTGGCCGAGGCTCGAGGTGACGCGCGAAGTGAAGGCGCGGCGATTGAGGCAATCGGTCAGCCAATCGGTGGAGGCGAGGGTTTCGAGCTTGCGGTTGGCCTCGCGCAGCTGCGCCGAGCGCACCTGCAGGAACAACAGGATCGGGCCGCCCAACGCGGTCGGCATGCCAAGCGCCAGCACGGTACCCACCGCGTTCATCCCTTCATCGAGGGACATCATGACCAGATTGGACATTACCCAGGAGCCAGCTGTGGATGCGGCGAGGATCAGAGCCGTGCGCTGCCAGACGATGCGCCATTCGGAAGGTGGCAGTGCAAGCTTGTTCATTTCCGCGTCCCCCGGAGTGAATGCCTTGGGCTTACGGGAGCAATGCTTGAATGCTGATTAATGCGTCGGCATGGATCGCAGCTAATTCGGTGTAGCGTTTCCGTTTCGTTCACAAAGCGCTTGGTAGGCTTCGGCTCCTGACCTAAAGCTTCACCATGGCTGAAACAGTGCGAATCATCGGCATCGATCCGGGGCTGCGGCGCTGCGGCTGGGGCATTATCGAGAGCAACGGCAACCGGCTGAGTTTTATCGCCTGCGGCACCATCACGCCGCCGGTGGAGGGGCTACTGGCCGACCGGCTGGTGGCGCTGCATCGCGGCATTGCTGCCGTGCTCGACGAATATGCACCTGAGGAAGCCGCCGTGGAGGAGACCTTTGTTTCGGCTGGAGCGCGCTCGGCGCTGCAACTGGGCCAGGCCCGCGGCGTCGTGCTGATGACGCCCGCTTTACGCGGCCTGCCGGTGGGTGAATACGCCGCCAACCTGGTCAAGAAGTCGGTGGTCGGCACCGGTCATGCCGAGAAGGCGCAGATCCAGGTGATGATCAAGATCCTGCTGCCCGCTGCGACGTTCAAGGGCGCCGATGCGGCCGACGCGCTGGCCATCGCGGTCTGCCATGCCCACCATCGCGCCATCCGCAAGCTGAGTGTTCCTGCATGATCGGCAAACTCAAGGGCATGGTCGACAGCTTCGGCGACGATTTTGCGCATCTCGACGTCAACGGCGTGGTCTACCAGGTGTTCTGCTCGGCCAAGACTTTGGCGGCGCTGCCGCAGGTCGGCCATGCGGCGGTCGTCCATACCGAGATGATCGTCCGCGAGGACCTGATCCGGCTCTACGGCTTTTTCACCGAAGGCGAGAAAGCCTGGTTCTCGACGCTGATGACGGTGCAGGGCGTCGGCAGCCGGGTGGCGCTGGCCATCCTTTCCGTCCTTACCCCGTCCGAACTCGCCAGCGCCATTGCGCTGCAGGACAAGGCAATGGTCGGCCGCGCCAACGGCGTCGGCCCCAAGCTGGCGGTCCGTATCGTCACCGAACTCAAGGGCAAGGCGCCAGCGGGCGCCATTGATGCCGGCGTTCTCGGTCTCCAAGCTGCCTTGGGTGAAGGTGTGGCGGCAGGCAATGTTGCCGACGCGGTCTCGGCGCTCACCAATCTCGGCTACTCGAGCGCCCAGGCCTCGGCCGCGGTGGCGCGGGTGGTCGGTCGCGAGGGCGACGACGTGCCGACCGACAAACTGATCCGGCTGGGGCTCAGGGAACTCAGTTCGTGATCGGCAGTGCAGCACCGCGCGATCGCCTGGTTGGCATCCTCGTCCTGTTTGCCTTGCTACTGGTGACGGGGCCAACCATTTTGTACTTCGTCGATCTGGTGATCCATGGTCCGACGGCTTCGGCGCTGTCGTTTCTCTTGCCAAGCTCGGTGCTTTACGCGTTCTGGTGCCTTGCTGTTCTTCTACGTTCCGCGTTTCGGGCACCGATTGGCCTATGGGAGCACCTGGTCCTGCTGCCACTGAGCTTGGCAGTGTTTGTCGGCACAGCCTCAGTCTCGTGGGGCTGGTTCGATTGGTTGCCGTCGGGCCCCTCATTCAAACAAGACGGGCTTCGCTTCTTCGAACTGGTAACCACCTTTCCCTGGCTGGCCATTCAATACATAGCGATAATGGTCATCGCCTCCCGGGTCGGAACGCGAGACAAGATTTGAACGGCGGCCTAGACCCCGCCTATGGGTGAGTAAAATGCCTTCCGCCATGGAGAATCTCGAAAAGCTAAAACTCCCGAAGGTGGATCCTCTAGTGATTCCCGGCGCGGTGATGCTTGTCGCAAACGAACTAGGGCTGGTGGTGACGCTTACCTGCAGGGATGCGCCGGAGCAGTATGCAATCACCAAGGGCGGTGTGCCATGCGGTTACGTCCGCGTGCGGTGGGGTGGCATGTCCGTCAGCTACCCCGAAGCAGGTGATGAGGACTTGTTTCGCGGCTCCGTCGATGGCTTCGGCGGTTTCACCGACCACGAGCGGGAAGCGAAGCTGCTCCTAGCTTTGGGCCTGATTGCGGCGCGGATACTGAAGCCTTGACCGATCTAACCTCCGCCCAAGCCGGTCGCGATGACCCGCTCGATGTTTCGCTGCGCCCGTCCGGCTTTTCCGAGTTCATCGGGCAGGCCGAGGCGCGGGCCAATCTCGAGGTGTTCATCCAGGCCGCGAAGCAGCGCGGCGCGGCGCTCGATCACGTGCTGTTCGTCGGCCCGCCGGGGCTCGGCAAAACCACGCTGGCGCAGATCGTGGCGCGTGAACTCGGCGTCGGCTTCCGCGCCACCTCCGGTCCGGTCATCGCCAAGGCCGGCGACCTCGCGGCGCTGCTCACCAATCTCGAAGAACGCGATGTGCTGTTCATCGACGAGATTCACCGGCTCAACCCGGCGATCGAGGAAATTCTCTATCCGGCGATGGAGGATTACCAGCTCGACCTGATCATCGGCGAAGGCCCGGCGGCGCGCTCGGTGCGCATCGATCTCGCCAAGTTCACGCTGGTCGGCGCCACCACCCGCGCCGGGCTCTTGACCACACCGCTGCGCGACCGTTTCGGCATCCCTATCCGGCTCAACTTCTATACCCCCGAAGAGCTGGTGAAGATCGTCGAGCGCGGGGCCCGGCTGCTCGGCATCGGCATGGCGCCGGATGGAGCGATGGAAGTTGCCCGCCGCTCGCGCGGCACGCCACGTATCGCCGGCCGGCTGCTGCGCCGGGTCACCGATTTCGCGCTGGTCGATGGCGCCAAGGAGATTACCCGCTCGGTCGCCGACAAGGCGCTGCTGCGGCTCGACGTCGATGTGCGCGGGCTCGACCAGCTCGACCGGCGCTACCTTAAGGTGATCGCCGATTTCTATGGCGGCGGCCCGGTGGGCATCGAGACCATCGCCGCGGCGCTGTCCGAGCCGCGCGATGCGCTCGAGGAGATCGTCGAGCCCTACCTGATCCAGCAGGGCTTCATCCAGCGCACCCCGCGTGGCCGGATGCTGACCGCGCTGGCGTTCCAGCACATGGGCATCAGCGTGCCGCAGGGCTTTGTCGGCATGCAGGGCAGCCTGTTCGAGGAGCCGGGCGAGGAGTGAGCGATCCGGTGTTTCGGCCCCGCGTCCACATCATCCTGCTCGGCGTCGCGGACGTTGCCCGATCGGCGGCGTTCTACGAAGCGCTCGGCTGGCAGCGGGCGCCAACCAGCCATGCCGGTTTCGTCAAGTTCGACCTGGGCGGCATGGCTCTGGCGCTGATCTCCAAAACCGACCTGGCCAAGGATGCTGTAGGCCAGCCGGGTGATCCCGGTGCTTCATCCGATCTGGCGCTGATCTACTGCGCCGAGCATCCCGATGACGTCGCCCGGTTGTTGGCGAAGGCGGAGCGGGCAGGCGGCAGCATCGTCAAGCCGGCAACCAGGACCCAGTGGGGCACCGCCGGCTATTTCCGCGATCCCGATGGCCATCTGTTCGAGATCGACCACGAAGAGGTCTGGGTGTTTGACCGGGAGCATCACCTTGTCGTCTGACCGACCAATCCCGAACATCGGCCGGCCCGCCACACAGGCGCTAGAGCTTGCCGGCATCACCACGCTTGGACAGGTCGCCCGCCGCCACGAACGCGAACTGCTGGCGCTGCACGGAGTGGGCCCCAAGGCCATCCGCATCCTCAGGGCCGAACTCGAGGCGCATGGCATGCAGTTCGCCGAGCCCGCGAAATGACCGACGGTCGCCGGATGATCGCCTTCGATCACGGCACAACGCGGTTCCAGTTCCGTGCTGCCGCCATCATCCGTCGCGAGGGCTACGTGCTCATCCACCGCGCGACCACTGAGGACTCGTGGGCACTGCCCGGCGGCCGGGTCGAGATGGGCGAAGTCAGCACCGAGGCCCTGGTTCGGGAGCTCGAGGAAGAGCTGGGTGTCGCGGCCGAGATCGGCCCACTGGCCATCGTCATGGAGGATCTGTTCCGCTACGGCGGAAAGGTGATCCACGAGATGGGTTTCTACTACCCGGTCGAGATACCCTTGAGTTTCCCGTTCTCCACTGACGCCGTCTGCCATACGGTTGCCGATGGTGGCGCAATGCTCGAATTCAAGTGGGTTCGCAACGATGTCGGCACGCTCGCTGCGATGCCGTTGTTCCCGGCCGAACTGCGCGGCAGCATGGCGGAGCTGGGGCCGCATCCGATCCATGTCGTCGTGAACGAGCTATGACCAGCAGCCATTTCACCGCCCGCGTCTATTACGAAGACACCGACTTTTCCGGCAATGTCTACCACGCGGCGTACCTGCATTTCTTCGAGCGGGCGCGCACCGAATTCCTTCGCGAGAGAGGCGTGCATCACTCGGAACTGGTGAAGGACGGCATCGCCTTTGCGGTGCGCAGCATGAGCATCGACTTCAAGGCGGCCGCGCATATCGACGACCTCCTCGAGGTGACGACCGAGGTCGGCTCGCTCACTGCGGCGCGGCTCAACCTGGTGCAGTCGATCAGCCTCGATGGCGTCGAGATCACCCGGGCCGAGGTGCAGGTGGTGGCGATCAAGACCAGCGGCGGGGTGGCGCGGATGCCGCGCGAACTGCTGGATCTGCTCAAGGCATAGCAAAGGGCCGCCAGCGAACCGGCGACCCAAGGATTTGCTTCAGAGCCGCGTCTTACATCGCAGCGGGCTTTACCTGTCCGCGGATTTCGCCATCCGGGAACTTCGCCGTGTGCAGATTGAAGTACCACGAGCCGCCCTGCAGCTGGGTGGCCTGTTCGTCGGTCAGCGTGGCATTGCCGTTGATCGGGCTCGCCAGCGGATCGGCAATCGGGACCACCGGGCCGGCGTTGGCGCCCTCGGCGGCCGGGCCGTGGAAGTGCGCCGCTACCGCGTCGCCGCTCAGGCCATCATAGGTGATGGTCCAGGTGAACACCTTGGAGTCGGTATCGTACGTGGCTTCCACCTTGCCGGTGCCGGTCGAATCCGTGGGCGGGACCTCGGCGGCGCCGGTGAGCTCGGCGGTGAACTTCTGCTGCTCGGCGAAAGCCGGCATGGCCGAGAAGGCGAGCACCGCCGTGGCGGCGAGCAGCGTGCGTGTCAGGTCGAGATGCATGGGGATCTCCCTTTGGTTGTTGCTATTGTCGTGGGACGACCGCGAACCCCCGAACGGGCAGTCGAGACGACAACGCGCATCACCCCGGAGGGTTGCACGGCACGCCTGTGGCATTGCCCGCCGCGCCGATCTGCCGCGATCACGCAAACGCGAGGAATCGCTTTGTTAACGTTTGCTTGACCATAAGTAAGGCAGTGCACGAGCAGCGCTGCCAAAGGTCCGGAAAACCGGGCTTTTCTCTTAAATTTGACAAATTTGAACCGCATCGACCCGACGATCAGGTTTCGGTCGTCGGGGCCGGACTGAGAAGGACCCTTACATGGAAGCCATGGATGCAGTCGGCACGGTCGCTCCGCATGCCGACCTCTCGATCTGGGCGCTGTTCTGGCAGGCCGATCTCGTCGTCAAGACGGTGATGATCGGGCTGCTCGCGGCCTCGGTATGGTGCTGGGCGATCATCGTCGACAAATCCATGCTGTATGCGCGCGCCAAGGCCGAGATGAACCGCTTCGAGCGGGTGTTCTGGTCGGGCCAGTCGCTGGAAGAACTCTACCAGCAGATGAGCGAGAAGCCCTCGATGGGGCTGGGCGCCGTGTTCGTTGCGGCGATGAAGGAGTGGAAGCGCAGCCACGAGCAGAACGCCTCGTCGTTCGTCGGCGTGCAGGGGCGTCTCGACAAGGTGCTGGACGTGGCGATCAGCCGTGAGAGCGAGAACCTCGAGAAGCGCCTAGGCTTCCTCGCCACCGTCGGCTCGGCCTCGCCCTTCATTGGCCTCTTTGGCACGGTATGGGGGATCATGAACGCATTTACGGCCATCTCGGCCGCATCGAGCACCAATCTCAGCGTGGTCGCCGGGCCGATCGCCGAAGCGCTGTTCGCCACTGCGCTCGGCCTGCTCGCCGCTATCCCGGCGGTTATCGCCTATAACAAGCTCTCGGGTGATGCCAACAAGCTGATCGGCCGGCTCGAAGGCTTTGCCGACGAGTTCTCCACCATCCTCAGCCGGCAGCTCGAAGCGCGGGGTGCCCGCTGATGGCCATGGCAGTATCGGGCGGCGGGGGCGGCGGACGCCGTCGTGGCCGGCGGCGGGGCGGCGGCAACAAGCCGATGAGCGAGATCAACGTCACGCCGATGGTCGACGTGATGCTGGTGCTGTTGATCATCTTCATGGTGGCGGCGCCGCTGATGACGGTCGGCGTGCCGATCGAGCTGCCGCAGACGCAGGCCAAGCAACTCAACACCGAGCAGAAGCCGATCACCATCTCGGTCACCAACGAAGGCGCGATTTTTCTCGGCGACACTCCGGTGGCGCTCGAAGACCTGACGACGCAGGTTGCAGCGGCCGCCGTCAACGGCACCGAGGATCGCATCTATGTGCGCGGCGATCTGGCGGCGAATTACGGGTCGGTGATGCAGGTTATGGGGGCGCTGTCGGGCGCCGGCTATGCCAAGATCGGCCTCATCACGGAACAGGCCGCGCAGCAACAGGACCAGTGAGCTGATGCGCACCGGGTTCACGGTTTCCACCATCGGGCATGTCGGACTGATCGTTCTCGCGGTCGTCGGCATCGGCATGGGGCGGCCAATGGATCCGGAGCCGGTGGAGTCGATCGCCGTCGACCTGATCCCGGTCAGCGAGTTCTCCAATATCCGCATGGGGTCGCTCGACAGCACGGTGGTCGAGACCGAGGCGCCCTCGGCGGTCGAAGCCGAGAAGCCGGCCGAACTGGCGCAGCCGACCGGCAACACTGAGGAAGACCAGCCGACGCCGATGGACAATCCGGACCCGACCCCGGCGCCGACCGAGCAGACGGCGCCGGCGCCCGAGGCGGCGGCCGAACCGGAGGTCGAGCCGGAGCCGGAAGTCGCACCGACCCCGGAGCCGCGTCCGGTGGTCGAACCCCAACCCGAACCGGTCCCCGAGCCGGTCGAGGAACCGACGCCGGCGGAACCCACGCCCGTCGCGACGCCGGAAGCGCCAAATCCCGCCGACCGCGCCCCCAAGCCGAGGACGCATACCGCTTCGCTCGACCAGAAGCGCGCCGAGTTCAAGAAGCAGCAGCAGGCGGAAAAGCAGCAGCAGGCTGACGAAAAGGCCAAGGCCGAAGCCGACAAGAAGAAGGCCGAGGAAGAAAAGAAGCGCAAGGCCGCCGAGGAAAAGCAGCGGATCGAGCAAGCCAAGGCCGACGAAGCCAAGCAGGTCGCCGATGAAGTCGCCAACCTGATCAACAACGAGGCATCACGCGGCGCCACCACCGGCGAGGGCGGCTCCACGACGCTCGGTCGGGAGGATGGCCGCTCGGCGACGCTCAGCCAGTCCGAGATCGGCGCGCTGGTCGCCGCGATCCGCGCCTGCATCACCCTGCCGGCCGGCGCCGAGGATGCCGATGCGCGCGCCGAGTTCACCTTCTCGATCGGTGCCGACGGTATGGTCAGCGGGCGCCCGCAGATGCTGAGCACGCCGAGCAGCCAGATCGAAGATGCCTATGCCCGAGCGGTGTCGCGCGCACTGCAGCGTTGCGGCCCGTTCACCGTGGCCGCCGGGCAGGACGTACGAGCCCAGTTTGCAGCGCGGGAGTTCTGAGTGACCCCGACGCCCGAGAAAGATGGAGACGTAAGATGACCCTGATCACCCGGCGCAACGCGCTGAAACTCGGCCTTGCGGGCGGCGCGTTCGCCCTCGCCACCCCGTCGCAGGCACTGGTCGAGATCGTCGTCACCGGCGGCAACTTCACGCCCCTGCCGATCGCCATTCCGGATTTCGCCTCGTCCGATCCGGCCTTCGGCGCCGAGATCGCGCAGATCGTGCGCGACAACCTGAAGCGCTCGGGACTGTTTGTGCCGCTCGATCCTGCATCGCTGCCGATCCGCGTCGGCGACGTCACCAACGAGCCGGATTTCGCCGCCTGGCGCGCCGCCACTGTCGATGCGCTGGTGATGGGCTCGGTGGAGCGTGGGGCGGAAGTCGGCTCGCAGGTGCGCGTCTGGGACACCCAGGCTTCGGCCCAGGTGGTCGGCAAATCGTACAAGACCGATGCGCAGAACTATCGCCGCATCGCCCATATCGTCTCGGACGCCATCTATGCCTCGCTGTCGGGCGGCACCGGCTATTTCGATACCCGTATCCTCTACGTCGCCGAGAGCGGCCCCAAGGCCAATCGTGTCAAGCGCCTCGCCATCATGGACCAGGACGGCTTCAACGTGCAGTACCTGAGCTCGGGCAAGGCGCTCACACTGTCGCCGCGGCTGTCGCCGGATGGCGCTTCGGTGACCTTCACCTCGTATGAGGATGGCAACCCGCAGGTTTACGTCGCCGGTCTCGGCGGCGCATCCAAGAAGCTGATCAATGGCGCGCCGATGTCGTTCGCGCCGCGCTACTCGCCCGATGGCGGCACCGTGGTGTTCTCGGTGTCGAATGGCGGCACCACCAATATCTACGCGGCCGGCGCCGGCGGCGGCAATCCGACCCAACTGACCAGCGGCGCGGCGATCGACACCTCGCCCTGCTACTCCCCGGACGGTTCGCGCATCGTGTTCGAAAGCGATCGCGGCGGCAGCCCGCAGCTCTACATCATGGGTGCCGGCGGCGGCGGGGCGCAGCGCATCTCCTACGGCGAGGGCAGCTATTCCACCCCGGTCTGGTCGCCGGCCGGCGACCTCATCGCCTATACGCGGCAATCGGGCGGCCAGTTCCATATCGGCATCATGAAGCCAGATGGGTCGGGCGAAAGGATCCTCTCGTCCTCCGGGCAGGTGCAGGAAGGTCCGACTTGGGCGCCGAACAGCCGCGTCCTCGGCTTCTTCCGTGATCCGGGTGGCGATGCCGGCCCAAGCCTCCACTCGATCGACATCTGGGGCCGGAACGAGCTCAACCTCAAGACCGAGAGCTTTGCGTCGGACCCGGCTTGGTCGCCGCTCAGGGGCTGAGTGAATGGTGAATGGCGAATGGCGAATAGCGAATAGCGAATAGAAGAGGGGGTTGCCGAGGCATGTGGCTCAGCTAGTCCCTTTCGCTACTCGCTACTCGCTACTCGCTACTCGCTACTCGCTACTCGCTCACCATTCCGTGTCTTCACGGCAACATCACGGAAAAGCCCGGATTCCGGCCACATTGGCGCCCGAATGACCAACAATTAACCAACGACGACAACCCCGCCTTAAGATTACCAACGGTAAAAAAGGCGTCTCAAATCCTTCCGATTAGGAGTCAACCCGGATGCGTTCAGTAACGCCCCTTCTCGCCGTGCTGCGTGCTGCCGCGCTGGTGGTTCTCGTGGTCGCCGTGGCGGCCTGTTCGCGCAATGGCGCCGGCGGCACCGGCGTCGGCAATCTCGGGCCCGGCGGCGGCGCCCCCGGCAGCCAGCAGGAATTCCTGGTGAGCGTCGGCGACCGCGTGTTCTTCGAGACCGACTCCTCGAACCTCACCCCGACCGCCATCGCGACGCTGGACAAGCAGGCGGCTTGGCTCAACCAGTACCGCAACTACCGCATCCTGATCGAAGGCCATGCCGACGAGCGCGGCACCCGCGAGTACAACATCGCGCTGGGCGCCCGCCGCGGTTCGATCGTGGTGAACTACCTGGTGTCGAAGGGCGTCGACCAGCGCCGCATCACTACCAAGTCGTTCGGCAAGGAACGTCCTGTGGCCATTTGCAACGATATCTCGTGCTGGTCACAAAACCGCCGTGCTGTGACGGTGGTACAGTAAGCGTTGAGCGAGCTTCGGGGCGGAGGTCGCGGCCACGCGATGTCTCGCGCGTAATCCCCGAAGCTTTATCGACTGGAGGCATAAGCGCCGGGCGCCGCGTAATTGGGCCCGGCGCTTTCTTTTTGTCGAAATCCTGCGCTAATCCAAGCTGGTGCGGTCGACGGCCGCTCGTGCCCCACTGACCCCTCCCCGGACCCGACGGAGCTTTGATGGTGAAACTGCCCCCAATTCGTGGATCGGCCTTCCGACCCGCGATCTATGCTGCCCTGCTGGCCTCGGTGCTGAGCGCGCCGGCGGTTGCCGCCAGCAGCCCGCTGCCGACCGAGGCGCTGCTGCCACCCAAGGCAATCGCCGAGACGCGCATCCATGTGGCGCAGAACCAGCAGTCGAGCGCGCAGTTGCTCGTCCGCATCCAGGAGCTCGAGGACCTGATCCGCACGCTGACCGGTCGCGTCGAAGGGCTGGAGTTCCAGCTCACGCAGATGCAGACGCAGCTCGCCAAGCAGGCCGAGGACAACGAGTTCCGCTTCCAGGAACTGGAAGGCGGTGCTGGGGGAAAACCACAAGCGGCAGCGCCAACTGACGGCGTGACGCCGTCCGATACGCTGCCGCAGACTTCGACCCAGGTTCCGGCTGTAGAGACGCCGGCCGAGGAAGCTCCTGCCGTCGCCGCCACGCCGGAGGCGCCGGCCGCCGCCGCGCCGATGGACGATCTGCCATTGGCAGATCTCAACGGCGAGCCGATGGATAGTCTCGGCGACTCGGCCGACCCGCTGCTGAAGGGCGGCATCGATCAGCTGGGCACCATGTCCGGAGAGGATCCGCTCGGTGGGCGCCCACTCGATCTGTCGCTGGGTGACGGCGGGGGAATTTCGAGCGGTGACGCCAAGGCGCAGTACGACGCGGGCTACGACGCCATGACCCGCGGCGACTATGCCTTCGCCTCGGACCAGTTCCAGCAGTTCGTCGCCCTCTATCCCGACGATCCGCAGACCCCCGATGCCATCAACTGGCTTGGCGAAGCGCTGATCCAGCAGGGCCAGTTCACCGATGCGGCGCAGGTGCTGGCCGACGGCTACACCAAGCACAAGGAATCGAAGCGCGCGCCGGACATGATGCTGAAGCTCGGGGTGGCGCTGATCGGTGCAGACCAGGTGGATGTGGGGTGCCGCACCTTCTACACGCTGAAGCAGCGCTACCCGCAGCTCAGCGCGGCGTTCACGCAGCGCCTCGATGAGGAAGCGCAAAAGGCGAAATGCCCGGTGACGTGATCGACAGCGAGGCGATCTTCGCCCCGCTCGCCGAGTTTCGGCGGGTCGGGCTCGCCGTTTCCGGCGGGCCCGACAGCCTGGCGCTGTTGCTGCTGGCGGCCGAGTTCGCCGGCCGGCATGCCGCGCACGACCGCTTCGTCGTCTACTCCGTCGATCATCAGCTGCGGCCCGAGGCGGCGGGGGAGGTGGCCTCTGTCGCCGCCGCGGCCCGCAAGCTCGGGCTTGCCGCCCACACCCTACGGTGGGATGGGCCTAAGCCGGCGACCGGCATGCAGCAGGCAGCCCGCACCGCACGCTATCGGCTGATCGCCGACGCGATGCTGGCCGACGGCGCGGACGTCCTCGTCACCGCGCATCACCTTGCCGATCAGGCCGAGACCGTGCTGATGCGGTTGGCGCATGGCAGCGGCATCGAGGGGCTGCGCGGCATGGATTATCTCGCCGAGATCGGCGGATTGATCGTGGTGCGACCGCTGCTCGGCGTCGATCCAGCGGACCTCGCGAGCCTGGTTGCCGCGTCTGATCTGGTGCCGGCGCAGGATCCCAGCAATTCCGATACCGACTATGAGCGCGTCCGCTGGCGCCAGATGCTGCCGCAATTGGCCGCTTTGGGCCTCGACGCCCACCGCCTGTCGCGCTTCGCCGGCCGGATGCGCGATGCCGACCAGGCGCTCGCCGACATGGCGGCAATGGCGGCGACCACCCTCGATCCGGCGACCGGCTCGAGCAGCATGGCGCACGCCACGCTGGTCAAGCTGCCGCGCGCCGTGGCGATCCGGGTGGTGGCCAAGCTGCTCGACCAGGTCGGGGGCTGGCAGAAGCCACATGATCTCGCGCCGGTCGAGGCGCTGGCCGATCGATTGCGGCTGCAGCCAGCCCTGAAGCGGACAAGTTTGCATGGTTGTCTGATCGGCAGCGACGGCGTGACCATCACCGTCGTGCGGGAGGCTGGCCGGCAGGCAGCGCGTCAATCCCGCGTGAGGCCTGATAGCTCCGTGACACGGAATTAACCGGAAAAGCGCAAGCTCTCTCGACTTTTCGGTGAAACCGCCGCACCAGTTTCGGCCCGCCGATACCTTGTAAGGCCCAGGAGCGAGGCCTACATTCGCCCCAACTATCCGGCCTCTCCCGTGCCGGACTTCAGGACAGGATTGATGAACGTCAATTTCCGGAATTTCGCCATCTGGCTGGTAATTCTGTTCATGCTGATGGGCCTGTTTCAGGTCTTTCAGTCGTCGACCCGCTCGATTGCGACGACGGACAAGAGCTACAGCCAGTTCGTCTCCGATGTGGATGCAGGCAGCGTCCAGTCGGTGACCATCACCAACGACGTGGTTTCGGGCGTGCTGAACAACGGCACCAAGTTCGAGACGGTGTTGCCGCCGCAGGGCTCCGACATCATCTCGCGGCTCGAGCAGCGCGGCGTGCAGATTACCGCGCAGCAGCCGGAATCGAGCCCGTTCTGGGGCATGCTGCTGACCTCGTGGCTGCCGTTCCTCGTCATCATCGGCGTGTGGTTCTTCTTCATCCGGCAGATGCAGGGTGGGGGCCGTGGCGGCGCCATGGGTTTTGGCAAGAGCCGCGCCAAGCTTTTGACCGAGACGCAGGGTAAGATCACCTTCGAGGATGTCGCCGGTGTCGACGAGGCCAAGCAGGACCTCGAAGAGATCGTCGAGTTCCTGCGCGATCCGGGCAAGTTCCAGCGCCTGGGCGGCAAGATCCCGCGCGGCGTGCTGCTGGTCGGCCCGCCGGGTACCGGTAAGACGCTCATTGCCCGCGCCGTCGCCGGCGAAGCCAATGTGCCGTTCTTCACCATTTCGGGTTCGGACTTCGTGGAAATGTTCGTCGGCGTGGGCGCTTCGCGTGTCCGCGACATGTTCGAGCAGGCCAAGAAGAACGCTCCGTGCATCATCTTCATCGACGAAATCGACGCAGTCGGCCGTCACCGTGGCGCAGGCCTCGGCGGTGGTAACGACGAGCGCGAGCAGACGCTGAACCAGCTGCTGGTCGAGATGGACGGCTTCGAGGCGAACGAGGGTATCATCCTCATCGCCGCGACCAACCGCCCCGACGTGCTGGATCCGGCGCTGCTGCGTCCGGGCCGCTTCGACCGTCAGGTCGTGGTGCCGAACCCCGACGTGCAGGGCCGCGAGAAGATCCTCAAGGTGCATGTGCGCAAGGTGCCGCTGGCTCCCGATGTGGACCTCAAGGTGCTGGCCCGCGGTACGCCCGGGTTCTCCGGTGCGGACCTGATGAACCTCGTCAACGAGGGCGCTCTCCTCGCGGCTCGCCGCAACAAGCGCTTCGTCACGATGAGCGAGTTCGAGGATGCCAAGGACAAGCTGATGATGGGCGCCGAGCGCCGCACCCTCAGCCTGACCGAGGAAGACAAGAAGCTCACCGCCTATCACGAAGCCGGGCACGCGCTGCTCGCTATCAAGATGGACGCGTCCGATCCGATCCATAAGGCCACCATCATCCCGCGCGGTCGTGCGCTGGGCATGGTGATGCGCCTGCCGGAGCGCGATCAGGTGTCGCTGACCCGCCGCAAGGCCTATGCCGACCTCGCCGTCGCCATGGGTGGCCGCGTCGCCGAGGAGGAAATCTTCGGCTATGACAAGGTGACCTCGGGCGCTTCGGCCGACATCAAGATGGCAACGAGCCTGGCTCGTGCCATGGCGACCGAATGGGGCATGTCCGACAAGCTCGGCCCGCTGCTCTACGGCGATGCGCAGGACGAAGTGTTCCTCGGCCGCTCGATGATGCAGCGCAACACGCATATGTCGGACGAGACGCAGAAGGTGATCGACGAGGAAGTGAAGCGCTTCGTCGAGGAAGGCTACCAGACGGCGCAGAAGGTGATCCGCGAGTATATCGACGATCTCCACACCATCGCCCAGGCGCTGCTCGAGTTCGAGACGCTGACCGGTGACGAGATCCGCGGCCTGATGGAGGGCAAGACGCCGCTCCGTCCGTCCGACATCGATCCGCCGGTGAAGTCGACCGGTGTGCCGACCGCCGGCAAGTCGGGCAAGAAGCGCCCGGATGCCGAGCCGGGCGCCGCACCCGAGCCGCAGCCGGGCAGCTGACGTTTCCCAAAATCCACACCAGGGCCGCCCTTCGGGGCGGCCCTTTTGTTTCTGGATGTTTCCGGTTGTCTTTTGCGCGCGGCTGTCCCAAACCGCTCCAGATCCTTTGATCTGGTCAGGCTTTCAAACCCGAGAACCTGCAACACTTCCTGAACGCGCTCCAGGAGCCACCGCGCTTGAAGACGACCAAGAAGCACGCCGACCTCGACCTGTTCGCCCGCATGCTGAAGGTGTTCGCCGATACGCCGTGGCTGCACTACGGGCTGTGGCTGGCGGGCGAGACGCCGAGCTTCCCCAGGGTCCGGCAGGCGCAAGAGCGCTACGTCGACAAGCTCCTGGCGCTGCTGCCGCCGGCGCCGGCAAGCATCCTCGATATCGGTGGCGGCACCGGCGCCATGGCTGGGCGGCTGGCCTCACTCGGTTACACGGTGGAGATGCTGACCCCCAGCGAAGTGCAAGTCGGCATTGCCCGGGAAACGCTCGATGGCGCCGCCACGGTGCACCTGTCGCGGCTCGAGGACTTTGCGCCAGGCAAACGCTTCGACGTCTGCCTGTTCTCCGAAAGCTACCAGTACATCCCGCTTGCCGCCTCCTTCGCCAAGCTCGGCGAATTGCTGGCGCCGGGTGGACGGGTGGTGATCGCCGACTGCTTCCGTTCCGAGGGCTTTAAGGGGGGCAGGGCGATCGGCGGTGGCACCGCTACAGCTCCTTTCTCAAAGCTGTCGAGAGTTCCGGCTTTACCATCACCAGCAATGAAGATGTCACCGTGCTCGCCGCGCCCTCGATCGAGATCGACCGCATGCTCTATCGCGACGTGCTGTCGCCGGTGTGACCCAGCTCGGCGGCCTCCTGGAGGACAAGCGTCCTCTCACGCACTGGCTGGCGAGGCAGGCCTACGGGCTGTTCGTCGGCGCCGGGGAACGCCAGCGCATTGCCGACCGGCTGAAGGCCGAGTACCCCACGCCGGAGCTGTTTATCGCCAACAACACCTACCGGTTCCTGACGCTGGAACGCCGGGCGGATTGAGCTGCCGCTGCAACACTCCACGTCATTCGGACGATCAGCCCAACATCCGCCGGGATCGGCCGGTTAACGAAACGGCACCAATCTATTTCGTATGCTGAGGGCGTGGCGCTAGATTGGCGTCATCCCAATCGAGGGCTTGATATGGCGCGCAGGTATTTCGGCACGGACGGCATTCGCGGGCTGGCGAACGGCGAAAAACTGACCCCCGAGCTGGCGATGAAGGTCGGCATGGCGGCGGGGCTCAAGTTCGTCAACGGCGACCATCGCAACCGCGTCGTCATCGGCAAGGATACGCGCCGCTCCGGCTATATGATCGAAAGCGCGCTGACCGCCGGCTTCACCGCCGTCGGGATGGACGTTTACCTGCTCGGCCCGATGCCGACCCCGGCCGTCGCCATGCTGACGCGTTCGCTGCGCGCCGACCTCGGGGTGATGATCTCGGCTTCGCACAACCCGTTCGACGACAACGGCATCAAGCTGTTCCGCCACGATGGCTACAAGCTCTCCGACGCGCTCGAGGACGATATCGAGCAGCTGATGGATTCCAACATGCTGGGCCAGCTGAGCGTCGGCCGCGACATCGGCCGGGCGCATCGCGACGAGGCAGCCCAGACCCGCTATATCGAGTACGCCAAGCGCACCATGCCCAAGGGCGTTGATCTCAGCGGCCTGCGTGTGGTGCTCGATTGCGCCAATGGCGCGGCCTACAAGGTGGCGCCGACGGCGCTGTGGGAGCTGGGCGCCGAAGTCTTCGTCATCGGCAATGAGCCCGATGGCTTCAACATCAACGACAAGGTCGGCTCGACCGCCCCCGAGGCGCTGATCGCCAAGGTCAAGGAGCTGCGCGCCGATATCGGCATCGCGCTCGATGGCGACGCCGACCGCGTCATCATCGTCGACGAGAAGGGCGAGATCGTCGATGGCGACCAGTTCATGGCAGTGATCGCGCAGTCCTGGCATGCTCGCGGTGAGCTGAAGGGCGGCGGGCTCGTCGCCACGGTGATGAGCAATCTCGGGCTCGAGCGCTATCTGGGTGGCATCGGGCTCAGCCTCGAGCGCACCCAGGTGGGCGATCGCTACGTGCTCGAAGCGATGCGCGCCAAGGGCTTCAATGTCGGTGGTGAGCAGAGCGGGCACATTATCCTCTCCGATTTCACCACCACGGGCGATGGTCTCATCGCCGGCCTGCAACTGCTTGCCGTGGCCAAGCAGGCGGGACGCGCCGTGTCCGAGATCTGCAAGCGCTTCGACAAGGTGCCGCAGCTGTTACAGTCGGTGCGCTACAAAGAGGGCAAACCGCTCGAGCACAAGCTGGTGCAGCAGGCGATCAAGGAAAGCCAGGCCCGCCTCGGCGATACCGGGCGGCTGGTCATTCGCCCGTCCGGCACCGAGCCGGTGATTCGGGTGATGGCCGAGAGCGACGACGAGGGGCTGGTGCTCGCCGTGGTCAGTGAGATCGCCGCGACGATCAAGAAGGTCGCTTAAGGGCGGCGTTCCCTGTTCTGGCGCCGGCGCGGGCTGACCCCCACCCCTGTCCCC
>NZ_LAJE02000157.1 GCF_000970465.2 Devosia insulae DS-56 | reverse complement strand
GCCCAGTTGTCGACCGTGGGGTCGTCGTTGACGCGGCGGGTGAGGCGTTCGGCATCGGCGACGCCGAAGGCGGCGATGAGGTGGCCGAGGAGGCCATCGTCGGGCTTGCCTTCGTCGTTGGCGCGGAGCGCCGTGCGGGTGGCTTCGCGGACGAGGCCGGCGGCGCTGCCTTCATCGCCGATGATCCAGCCCCAGCCGCCCGAGGCGATAAAGTCGCCCGCGGCATTGGCGCCGACCGCAATGGCGCCGGTGCCGGCTATGACGCCAATCCCGCGGGTGAAGCCGGCGGCGGCGACGATCAGCGCGGCGTCGTTGACGGCGGTGGTGCGGTAGCCGAGAGCTTGAAGCTCGCGCTCCAGCGTGCGGCCGGTCTCGGTGCGGTTGATGCCTTGGGCGCCGAAGGCGAGGGCGACGATCTCGGCGCCCTCAGGGGTGTGGCGTTTGACCCGCTCGGCGATCCAGACGGCGGCCTTGTCCTCGGGCTCGGCATCCCATTCGAGGCTCGGCTCGGTGACATCGAGGACGCGCTTGCCCTCGAGATCCTCGAGGATCAGCTGGGTCTTGGTGCCGCCGATATCGAGCGCGGCGATCAGAGCGGTCATCTCAGGCGACCTTGGTGTCGGTGTGAAAGAAGACGAAGGCATCGGGGTCGACGCCGCGCAGCAGAGCCGTTTCGACCGCGAGGCTCTGCATCACCAGGGCTTCGAGGATGGCGCGCTGCGCCGGCGACACCTCGGGCAGCCGGAGCACCGCGAGGTTGGGCTCTTCGGCCACCTCGAGGGTGGTGATCAGCAGCGTATGGTGCCCGGCATGGGCGAGGGTATGCGCGAGAGCCGTCTCGCGCTCGTCGCCCAAGAGGATGTGGGCGGTACGGCCGGCCGATTCCATCGCGCCATGGAGGTATTGGCGCGAGGACAGGCCGGTGGCCGGGAGGCGCGCCACTTCGCGCAGCAACAGGGCGCCGACTTCGGCGGTGCCGGCCGAGGGCGCGGCGCCGGCATAATCGACCGCCACCGCGTCCCGCAGCGGGGTGGCGAGGGCCACGGCGCGGGTGGCGATCTCGCGCTCCAGCGCCCGGAACTTTGTCGGCAACTCGGACCAGCTGGGGTCGATGGTGCCGCCATCCCAGGCCTCGGCGATCATGCCGAGGGCGGCGATGGTGGCGGTATAGCCGGTGGTCGAAGCGTAGCTGTCGGGGAGCTTGCCCAGCGAAATGGTGGTCGCGGCGATCTCCGAAATCGGCGAGGGCGCGACATTGACCACCGCCAGCCGCAGCTGCGGCTCGATGGTGCGCAGCACGGCGAGGGTTTCGGAGCTGCGGCCCGACTGCGAGACGCCGATGATCGGATGCGCCGATTGCGGAAAGGGCAAAGGATGCTCGCCGGCATTGAGCCGTAAGGCGTGGATGCCGCGCGAGCGCAGCACCCAGACTGCCGCAGCAGAGGCGGCATAGCTCGCGCCGATGCCGAGAAAGATCGGGCCCGGGCCCTGGAGCGTTGCGGCCGCCTGGGCGGCGCGCACTTCGCCGGCAATGACGGGCAGGGCACTTTCCAGCAAAGCGGCCTGCGAGGCGCGGGCCTCGGCCAGGGAGATATAGCCTTTAACCAATTTCGTCCGTCTCCTTGGCGACAGCGCGAAAAGCTTCGGTGTCGCGGGCTGTCACTACGCTTGGCTCAGCGCGCGCTGGGCTTTCGCGCACGCGAGAATGAGGTGCGCAGTCGGTAGCGATCGCCGACATAGCGCACGGTGGACGACAGCAGCGGCCGGCCGGCGCTGTCGGCGATGAGTTGGCGCATCACCAGGATTGGGGTTTTGGGCTCGACCCCGAGGTGCTGGGCGAGGCCCATGTCGGCGGCATGGGCCTCGATGGTGGTTTCGCCATGCGCCAGGTCGACGCCATTGCCGAGCAAGAGCTCGAACAGCGAAGCGGTGCGGAAATCGACGCCGCTGAGGTCGGGCTTCAGCGTGGCGGCAAAGAACGAGGTATCGACCGCCACCGGCACCCCATCGAGCCGCCGGATGCGCTCGAGATGGAACAGCGGCGCGCCTGGCGCGATGGCCAGTTCCTCGGCTTCGTCGAGCGTCGCCGGGGCTTCGCTGGCGCGCAGCACGTCGGAGGAGGGGACGAGCCCCAGCCGGGCGGCGGTTTCGCTGAACGATTCCAGCGTATTGGGAAATTCCTTCGGCACCTCCGCCGAGACATACCAGCCACGCCCATGCGAGGGTTTTAGCACGCCCTCCTCGACGAGGCTCTGCAGGGCGCGGCGCAGCGTCACCCGGCTGATCGACAGCTGGGCGAGGAGGTCGCGCTCGGCCGGCAGCCGACCGCCATTGGCGATCTTGCCGGTCGAAATCTGGTGCATGATCAGGTCCGCTGCCTGCCGCCATAGCGGATCGGGCGAATCCTGATCGAGCACCAACTGTTCCGCGCTGTCGCTCATTGGCTCAAGCCACCTTTTCCCATTGCCGCGATTTCATCGAGCGGTAGCACGCATCGATGATCCGGTTGACCACCACGCCGTCCTCGAAGGTTTCGGACGGGGTGGTGCCGGCGGCGAAATGATCAATGAAATGCCGCATCTGCTGCGAGAAACCATAGGCCCGAGTCTCTTCGGGCACAGGATATACCCAGCCGGTCTCGGCATCGGCCTTCTCGACGGTGTAGCCCACCGGGTTTTCGATAAAGCCCCAGACCGGGCCAACCGAGCTGTCGGTGACAATGCGGCCGGCCGAACCGACCAGCTCGTGCCTGAGCTGCATGCCGCCACGCTCGATCCATGAGGATTCGATGGTGGCGAGCTGGCCGCCCTCGAATTTCAACAGCGCGATCGCCGCATCTTCGCCGGTGGTCTTGTCCTGGTGGGCCATGGTCGAGCCCCAGGCCATCACCTCGGTGACCTTGTTGTCCTTGCCGAAGAAATGCCGCGCCGATTCGACGGTGTGGCAGCCCATATCGAGCAGGGCGCCGCCACCGGCAGTTTCGGCATCCCAGAAATGCGGGGCGTGCGGACCGGAATGGCCTTCGCGGGCGCGCATGGTGAGGAGCTCGCCGATGCCGCCGGCTTTGACCATCTCATAGGCCTTGGCGACATTGGGCGAAAATACCGAGCTTTCGGCATAGCCGTGCCAGACCCCGGCGGCATTGGCGATATCGAGGATCTGCTGCGCCTCGGCCTCGGTGCGGGCCAGCGGCTTGGTGCAGATGATGGCTTTACCGTGCCGGGCGGCGATCTCCACCGCGGCGAGGTGGATCTCATTGGGCAGGGCGATGATGACGATCTCGACGGCGGGGTCGGCGCAGAGCGCATCCATGGTGGCGTGCGCGGTGACTTTCCACTTGTTCGAGAAGACGTCGGAGCGAGCCGGATTGCGCGAATAGCAGGCGACGAGCTCGGCGTTCCGCACGTCCAAAAGCGCATCCGCGTATGACTCGGCAATGAAGCCCGACCCCAGCAACCCAACCCCGATCATGCCTGCTCCCTCCCGATTTGTTAGATACCTCTTAGTACCAATCGAGCGTTCTGACCATACCTCATGCGCAGAAAAATGACCACTTGTACCATCTGGTATTGTGAGGTATCGATCCTGTGACAGAGGGGCAAGTCGCTCGGATTTGATCCATGCGGCGCCGGAGGCGGCGGCCGTGCGTCAGGGGAAGGGAGAACAATAATGCAGTCGAAACAGTGGGCCGCAACGGCCGGAGCCATGCTGGGCGTGTCGCTCATCGCCATGAGCGGCGCCGCGGTGGCGCAGAGCGTGACGCTGACGCTGGGCAGCTGGCGCACCGAGGATCTGGCAGTGTGGCAGGACAAGGTGCTGCCGGCCTTCGAGGCGGCGCATCCCGACATCAATGTCGAGTTCGCACCTGTGAACACCAATGAATACAACGCCGCGATGCAGTCGCAGATCGAGGGTGGGGCCGGTCCCGACCTGATCACCTGCCGGCCGTTCGACGTGAACAACGAGTGGATCGGCCGCGGCTATTTCACCAAGCTCGACGGTCTCGCCGGGCTCGAGAATTTCGATGCCACCGCCAAGGCGGCCTGGACCGTCGACGGCGCCACCTATTGCGTGCCGGTGGCCGCGGTGCTCGCCGGCTTCTACTACAATGTCGATATCTTCAAGGAGCTGGGCCTCTCGGTGCCGACCACCGCAGCCGAGTTCACTGCAGTGCTGCAGGCGATCAAGGACAACGGCAAATACACGCCGCTCGCCGTCGGCTCGGCCGAATCCTGGCAGCTCGCCTATAACGGGCTCTACAGCATCGGGCCGGCCTACTGGAAAGGCGAGGAAGGCCGTCTCGGCCTGATCGATGGCACGAAGAAACTGACCGACGCCGATTTCGTCTCGGCCATCGCCGCCTTCCAGGCGTGGAAGCCGTTCCTCCCCAACGGGCAGGAAGCGCTGTCCTATTCGGACATGACGCAGCTCTTCACGCTGGGCAAGGCCGCGATTCTTCCCGACGGCTCGTGGAACATCAACCAGGTCACCTCGACCGGGCTGAATGTCGGGGTGTTCGGGCCGCCGGCCGTCGAAGCCGGTGGCCAGCGCTACCTCCAGGAAATGCCGGATATGGCGATCGGCATCAATGCCGCGAGCAAGAACCAGGACGCGGCGAAGACCTTCCTGAGCTGGGTTTCCGGCCCCGAGTTCCAGCAGATCTACGTCAACACCGCGCCGGGCTTCTTTGCCATGAGCAATCAGCCGGTGAAGTATGACAATGCGCTGGCCCAGGCCTTTGCCGACCTGAAGACCGGAGCGCTGCTGACGCCGCGCCTGGCGCTCGATCGGCTGAGCGCCGGCACGCCGCCCCTCGATGACGAAACCTGGCGCCTGCTGCAGGTGATGATGACCTCGGACACGACCCCCGATGCCGTCGCCGCCGAACTGCAGGCCGGGCTTTCGTCCTGGTACTCGCCGCAGTCTGCGCAATAGCGCAGATCTCGGCAGCGCGTGCCGCGCCCTCCCGGTCGGCACGCGCATTTTGTTTGACTTGGTGTGACCACCAGCTTCGCTGGTCCCCCTCCCCCGCCACGCGGGGGAGGATCACGGAGAGGCCAGTGAAAGGAACGACCAGTGACTCTCGTTCACGACTCCAGAGGAACGCTCGCGTGATACGTCCTGCAACGGCTCGCCGCAGCCTGTTGATCTTCGTGCTGCCGGCCCTCGCCATCTACCTGGGCTTTGCGGTGCTGCCGCTGCTCATCTCGATCTTCATGAGCCTGTTCGATACGGGCAAATCGGGGACCGGTTTCATTGGCCTGGGCAACTACATCTACCTGTTCACCCAGCCGGTGGTCAGCGCCCGGTTCTGGAATGCGCTGTTCAACAATTTCAAGTACTTCGCCATTCATGTTGCCGTAGAGATTCCGATTGGGCTGCTGCTCGCGGCTTTGCTCACCGGCGGCACGCTGAGCCGCAGCGAGGGCATCTACCGCACGCTGCTGTTCATCCCGGCGACACTGTCGGTGGTGATTGTCGGCTTCATCTGGCGGCTGATCATCAACCCGCTCTGGGGCCTCGTCGGCTTCCCGCTGCTCGGCAACCAGCTGACCGCGCTGCCCACCATCTCGCTGATGGGGGTCTGGCAATATGTCGGCATCCCGATGGTGTTCCTCTATTCGGCGCTGATCGCGGTGCCCAACGACGTGATCGAGGCGGCGCGCATCGATGGCGCCAGCCCCTGGCGGATCTTCTGGGGCATCAAGTTCCCGCTGATCCTGCCGCAGTTCGGGCTGATCGTGATCCTCACCTTCATCTGGACCTTTAACGGGTTCGACCTGGTGTTCGCTCTCAACGGCTCAGCCCCCGGCCCGAATTATTCGACCGATATCCTCGGCACGTTCTTTTACCGCACCTTTTTCGGCTCGAGCGGCCAGGTGGCCGACCTCGATCTCGGCGCCACCGTCGCCACCGTGATTTTCACCCTGATGCTCTGCGTCACCGCCGCCTATTTCTGGCTGGTGCAACGCCGGCTCAAAGCCCATTCGGCTTAGGAGGCGGCGATGACAACCATGACCACCGAACTCGCCCATGAAAGCCGCCTCACCCGAGAACGCCGGCGCTGGAATGTCGAGCGCATCGCGGTGCACGCGGTGCTCCTCGCCTTCGTGGCGCTGGCGCTCGGGCCGATCCTCATCGTCATCCTCAATTCGCTGAAGACCACGCCGGCGATCTTTGGCGGGCCGTTTGCGCTGCCCACCGCCGAGACCTTCAGCCTCGCAGGTTACGAGCGGGTGCTGACCCGCGGCAATTTCCTCCTCAACTACCGCAACAGCCTGATCGTCACGCTGGCCTCGGTGGTGCTCACCGTCGGGCTCTCCACCCTCGCGGCGTTCGCGCTGGTCGAGTACCGGGTGCGCTTCGTGCCGCTGCTCGCCGGGCTGTTCATCGTCGGCGTCATGCTGCCGATCCGGCTCGGCACCATCCCGCTGATCCAGATCATGATCGGGCTCAAGCTGATGGATACGCTGTGGGCGCTGATCCTCGTCTACACGGCGATGAGCATCCCGCTCGGCGTCACGCTGATGATGACCTATTTCCGCACCGTGCCGACGGAGCTCAAGGAAGCAGCGCGGGTCGATGGGGCCAGCGAGTTCCGCACCTTCTCGATCATCCTGCCGCTGGTGCGGCCGGGGCTCGCGGCGGTCGCCACCGTCACCATGCTGCCGATCTGGAACGACCTGTGGTTCCCGCTGATCCTCGCGCCCGGCAAGGCCAACCAGACGGTGACGCTGGGGGTGCAGCAGTTCGTCGGCCAGTTCCTCAACGACTATCCGGCGCTGCTCGCGGCGCTGACCCTGGGGGCGCTGCCGCTGGTCGTGCTCTTCACCATCTTTTCCCGCCAGTTCATCCGCGGGCTCAGTGCCGGCTACGGCAAATGAGCCCGCATCCCTAGTTTCGAGACGAGGCGATTGTCATGACGCAAGTTCACGAAGGCCACCACCACGCGGCGCCTGCCGCTTCTTACGGGGTCGCGGCGCTGCCACCGCCGCGGTATCTCCAGGCGTTGGCGCCGCTCAGCCCGGCCGAAGTCAATGCCGCTGTGGCGGTGATCAAGGCCGATCCCGAACTCGGGCCCGGCGCGCTCTACGGCAATCTCGACCTGCGCGAGCCGACGCCGGACGAGTGGCGCGCCCACCTTGCCGGCACCCAGCTGAAGCGCGAGGCGCGGCTCAATATCTCGCACAAGGATCGCCCCGGAGTGTGGATGGTGATCGTCTCGCTCGAGAGCAAGGCGATCGTGTCGCGCCGGCATTTCCCCACCGCCAAATCGGCCTTCCAGGTGGAGCAGCTGCTCGATGTCGAGCGGGTGGTGAAGGCCGATCCGCGCTTCATCGAGGCCTGCCGCAAGCGCGGCATTACCGACATGACCGGGGTCTGCGTCGACAGCTGGTCGGGCGGCAATTTCGGTGACGCGGGCGAGGAAGGCCACATGGTCTCCTATGCCCATTGCTGGCTGCGGCTCTATGCCAACGAGAATTTCTACGCCCACCCGATCGACGGGCTGAACGTCGCCGTCGACGTCAAGACCGGCGAGGTGCTGCGCATCGACGATCATGGCGGCCCGCCGATCCCGATGACCGATATTCCCTATGACCCCGAATTCATGCCGCCGGCGCGGGCGCCACTTAAGCCACTGAATGTCGTCCAGCCCGAAGGCACCAGCTTCACCCTCGATGGCCACGCCATCGCCTGGGACAAGTGGACGCTCGGCATCGGCTTTTCGCCGCGCGACGGCATCATCCTCCATGATATCCGCTATGCCGGCCGCCCGGTGGTGCGCCGCGCGGCGCTCGGCGAACTGGTGGTGCCCTATGGCTCGCCGGAGCGCGGGCACTATCGCAAGAACATCTTCGATATCGGCGAATATGGCTTCGGAAAGTTCAACCACTCGTTGAAGCTCGGCTGCGATTGCCTTGGCGCCATTCACTATCTTGATAGCCACTATTGCGGGCTCGATGGCGGCTTGATCACCATCGAGAAGGGCATCTGCATCCATGAGGAAGACACCGGAATCCTCTGGAAGCACTGGGATTTCCGCGCCGATCGTACCGAACTCAGGCGCGGTCGGCGGCTGGTGATCTCCTGCGTCAACACGGTCGGCAATTACGAGTATGCGCAATACTGGTATCTCGACCAGGCTGGTGAGATCAGCTTCGAGGTGAAGGCCACCGGCATCGTCAACACCATGGCGTGCGAGCCGGGGCGCCCAAGCAAATATGTGAGCGAGATCGCGCCGGGGCTGACCGCGCCGATCCACCAGCACATTTTCTGCGCGCGGCTCGATATGGCGCTCGATGGCGGCGGCAACAGCCTCGTCGAGGTCAACAGTTTTGCCGAGCCGGTCGGGCCGGACAATCCGCATGGCAATGGCTTCTTCGCCACCGAGACGGTGTTCAAAACCGAGCTCGAAGCCGGCCGCCGCGCCAGTGCCGAGACGCACCGAACCTGGAAGGTGATCAACCCCAATAAGCTGAACGCGGTGGGCAAGCCCGTCGGCTACCGGCTGCACGCCAAGGATTGCGTCACGCCGTTCCTTGCCGAGAACGGGCCATCGGGCACGCGCTCGAACTTCGTGCGCAACCATGTGTGGGTGACGCCCTTCCATTCCGACGAGCGCTATCCGGCGGGCGAGTATGTCTGCAATTCCGACGGCTCGGATGGGCTGGCCGAAATCGTCAAGCAGAACCGGCCGGTGGAGAATACCGACATCGTGCTCTGGCACTGTTTCGGGCTGCATCACGTGGTGCGGCCGGAGGATTTCCCGGTGCAGCCGACCATGTCGGCCGGCTTTGCGCTGATGCCGTCGGGGTTCTTCAATTTGAACCCCTCCAACGACCTGCCGCGCGAAACCAATACGGCGAGCGTATTGGCCGACGGCAGCATCGCCTGCCACTGCTGATGTCCCAAGGCGCTGTCGCAGGGGCGGGGTATAGAACTGAAGCAGACGGCCCCCTCCCGGCCTCCCCCATGAAGGGGGAGGTGAAGAGTCGAGGCTCGGTCTTCGATCGTGCCAAGCGCACCGGCGGGGCACCTCCCCCTTCATGGGGGAGGATGGGAGGGGGCCGTCTCTATCAGTCAGCTAGCCCAGCAAGGCCCCGACCATCATCGGCGCATGGGCAACTGCCCGCCTTCGCCGCCGTCGCGGCGGCGACGGCGTTGGGCTGGGCCGGGCTTATGACGCTCAGCACCGGCGGGATCGAGGCGATCTGCGGCAGCGGCGGCCTGCCGCTGCTGTTGGGGGCGGCGCTGATGTGGGGGCTGATGGCCGCGACCATGATGCTGCCTTGCGCTATCCACGACATTGCTGCGGCGGCGCGGCAGGGCTGGCGCGCCGCGGCGAGGCTGGCGGTTGTCTGCGTCGCGCCGCCGACGCTGCTGGCCATCGGTCTCGGCATGGCGCTGGCGCCGGTGGCGCTCGGCGCCCCGATATTGCTGGCGATCGCCGGCAGCGCGCTGGTTGCCGAAGCCGCTCTGCCGGTCGGGCCGATGCGCCTTGGCGTTGGCGTCGCGATGGTGGCCTTGCAACTGATCGGCGGCATGGAGCTCGGCTGGATGGCGCTGTGCGCCGTCTGGATGCTGGCGCTGGCTTTGGCGCCGGCGCGGCGGCTTACCACCGCTGCCGCGGGCGCGGCGCTGCTCGGCCTCGCCATGTTCTGGAATTTGTGACGCCGCATTGATGGGCGCCGAAATGAGGAGGAAACGATGCCGCTCAAGTCGATCAACCCGGCCACCAGCCAACTGATTGCCGAGTATCCCGCCGATACGGCGCAGCAGATCGAGCACAAGCTCGCGGCGGCCTGGGAGGGCTGGCAGGCCTGGAGCCGCACGCCGTTAGCCACGCGCAGCGCGCTGCTGCTGCGGCTCGGCGACCTGCTCGAGCAGCGGGCTGACGACTACGCCAGGCTGATCACCAGCGAGATGGGCAAGCCCATCGGCGAGGCGAAGGCCGAGGTGCTGAAAGCGGCGTCGGGGGCCCGACATTTCGCCGCCGAGGGCCCGGCCTATCTCGCCGACCAGCCGATTGCCGGTACGCCATCGCTGGTGCGCTACCAGCCGCTCGGCCCGATCTTCGGCATCATGCCGTGGAACCTGCCGTTCTGGCAGGTGCTGCGCTTCTTCATCCCGACGGCGCTGGCCGGCAATGTGGTGCTGGTCAAGCACGGCGAGACAGTGCAGGGGGCGGCCCGCGCCATCGAGCAGCTGGTGCGCGATGCCGGCGGCCCGGCCGGGCTCTATACCAACCTCTCCATTCCCAACGAGAGCATCGCCGACGAGGCCAAAAAGATCGTGCTCGACGACCGCATCCGAGCCGTGACCCTCACTGGCTCGACCGGCGCCGGTCGCGCCGTGGCGGCCGCGGCTGGGTCGGCGGGGAAGAAAGTGGTGCTCGAACTCGGCGGCTCGGACCCCTTCATCGTTTTTGCCGATGCCGACCTCGACAAGGCGGTGCAGTTGGGCGTGGTGTCGCGCTACTCCAACAATGCGCAAAGCTGCATTGCCGCGAAGCGCTTCCTCGTCGAGCGCAGCGTGTTCGACGCCTATGTCTCCCGCTACGCCGCAGCCGCGAGCGCGCTGGTGATCGGCGATCCTGCGGACCCTGCCACCAGGCTCGGGCCGATGGCGCGCGCCGACCTGGTCGATACCACCGAGCGGCAGGTGCGCGATGCGGTGGCGGCCGGGGGCAGGGTGGTGGCCGGCGGCAAGCGCCTGAACGGGCCGGGCAATTATTACGAGCCGACGGTCATCGTAGACGCCGACCCGGATGCACCGATCCTCAAGGAAGAGTTCTTCGGGCCGGTGGCGCTGCTGTTTCCGTTCGACAGCGAGGACGAGGCGGTGCGCCTTGCCAATGCCACCGAGTATGGCCTCGGCGGGGCGGTATGGACCAGTGATGCAAGCCGCGCGCAGCGGGTGGCCGATCGGCTGGAAGCCGGCGCGGTGTTCATCAACGACTTCGTCCGCTCCGATCCGCGCGCGCCGTTCGGCGGCGTCAAGGGGTCCGGGTTTGGCCGAGAACTCGGGCCGCTGGGGGCGCGGGAGCTAACCAACGCCAAGCTTGTGTGGGGGAGCTGAAGAGGCTAGCCGCTAAATCAGCAGTCGGCGGCCCTTAGCCGTTTACGGACGAGGGCAACCGCATTTGGAGACCGGGCTAGTATTGCCCATCCCCGTCCTGCGCTGGAGGAGCAATCAGGTTCGGCGCGCAACCCATACGCGATAGCCCTGTTTACGGGGCGAACCACGCGATTGCGTGCTGGGCGAGGGAGTCGCAGACACCGGCGCTTACCCCATCGCCCACCGCCGAAGCATGGGCATGTCGCTGGTCCCGCTGCGTGTCGACGCCCGACTGCTCGCTCCGGTGTGGATGCTGCGTTCCTTGCCGGAAATACAGTTGATCACGATATCACAACAGACGTTTGCACCGGCGATGGAGTCTACCGCCGCCAGATTCGCATTGGATTCTAAGGCTTAGCACGAAATCGGCCCTTTGTGGCAAATTGGCAACTACGGGCTTCCAAATAAAGCGCTAAATTGAGTCCATAACGTCTGTATATCGAACTGGGGGTTCGGATCATGAAGAGTCTAATGCTGTTGTCCGCAGCGATTGTCTTGGGCATGGGCAGTGCATCGTTCGCAGAGGACTTGGTGGCAGCGCCAGTCGATCAGTGGGCCGGCTTCTATGTCGGCGCCCACGGGGGCTACGGCGTGGCAAACCGGAACGGCTGTGGCGACATCGGCGTCAGCATTCTGGACTGGTCGATCTGGACGCCCGACGAAATCGACTCGTGCGATGGCGTCGATGAGGTACTCACCTACGACTATAATCAGTCCGGCGTCTTGCTTGGGCTGCAGGCCGGCTATAACTGGACCCCGGCCGAGAACTTCCTGGCCGGTGTTGAAGTCAGCCTGTCGGGCGGCGGCTTGAGCGGTGAGCTCGATGGCGTGTTCGGTGGCGTGGGGACCTGGGAGGGTCTGGCGACCGCGACGGCGAAGGCCGGTTTCACCCACGACCGTTTCCTCGTCTATGGCGAGGCCGGCTTCGGTTTCGCCAAGGTGGACTTCGAGGGTGACCTCAACTGTCAGTTCGACGCATACCACGGCGCTGCCGTGGCGGGCGGCGGCGTCAGCTTCAAGATCACCGACGATGCGTCGATCGACCTGAAATACAACCATGTCTGGCTGGGCGCGGCGCAGGCGTCATGCACCTCGCAAATCTGGGACAATTCCGACTTCCTTACCGTGCCGACCGAGATCCGTGCCCAGGGCAGCATGGACGTGGTGAAGCTCGGGCTCAACTTCCAGATTGGTAACTGACCGCATCAATCCAGGGGACAATATCATGGGTGCCCGGCAACCTGCCGGACACCCGCTGTTTTCAGGTCGTCGGAGCCCGCATGCACTGCGGCTGCTCGAGGGAAGGGGTGAGCCATGGGTGTGGATAGCTTGCATTTGATGCGCGGCGACCAGGCTGGTGGCGCCCGTCCGATCCAGACACCCGATGACCTCAACGCGCTGCTGCGCACTCCACCTAGCGGCTATAACAAGGTCGATACCCTGCACTCCAGCCCGGGCGCGTTCGTTCCGGGTCATGCACGACGGATATCTGTCGACAGCGTGGTGCTGCCGCAACTGGCGGCGTCGCCACGCCACCGTGGACCCAAGAGTGCAGGCAGGCTCTCGCTGCGGCTCGGCGTCATGGTGCCGTTGGCCGTGGCGCCGGCCGCCATGGTCTCGACAGCGTCGCAGCCTTCGCTGCTCGGCTTGTTGCCGTCGCTGCTCTCGGGGGTGGCGCACACGGCCGTCGTAACCGCCGTGGTTCTGGCGGCAACCCATTCGATCACCAGTATCGCGCCGCCGCCGGCAAAGCCGGAGGCCCTCAATGTCGAACTCGTTCAACCGGTAGTCGAGGCACCGGCCAAGCCGGCCGCTGCTGCGATCGAGGTTCCCGTGCCGCCTGTGGCGGCCAAACCCGCGGAAACACCGCCGGTGGCGACACCGGCAGAAGCGCCGCCCGTGGCAAAGACGCCAGCAGAAGTGCCTCCGGCGCCGCAGCCGGTTCTTGAAGCCGTGGCGCCGTCGCCGCCAACGCCGGTGGTCAAGCCGATCATGATCGATATCGGCAAGCTGCGCGCATCAGCCGCGCCGGTGGCGCCGCTGGCGGCGGCCCTGCCACTCAAGGCCGGCCCGGCCCCAGGGCTCGCCGAGGGCGCCGGCACGGCTGACCATGCGGATGCCGCGGCGCGCGCGGCCGCGGAAGCGGCAGCTGCCGCGCAGGCCGCCTCGGAACGTGCCGCGGCGCTCGCCGCTGCCCAACTGGAGGCCGAGCGAGCCGCCGCCGAACTGGCGGCCATCAATAACGCAGCACTTGCCTCGCTCGACGCCGCGCTGGCCCAGCAGGAGGCAGCAGCCAAGGCGCTGGCCGAGGCGCAGGCAGCGGCCGATGCGCTTGCCGCTGGGGTGGCGGCGCAAGGCCTCACCGCCCAGCAGTTGGCCGCGGCCCAGGCCGAGGCGCAGGCGGCGGTGGACGCTGCCAATGCGGCTTTGGCCGAGGCACAGGCCGCGACTGCGGCCCAGCAGGCCGCCAATAGCGAAGCGGCGGCCGCAATGGCGCAGCATGAACTGGATGCGGCAGCCGCCACTGCGGCGGCCGAAGCGGCGGCCGAAGCCGATGCCGCAGCCGTCGCAGCTGCCGAAGCCGCTGCCGCCAGCGCCCAGCAGGCGGCTGACGCGGCCGCCGCAGCGCAAACTCTGGGAACAGAGGCGGCGGCAGCGCAGGCGGATGCCGATGCTGCCAACCAGGCGGCGGAAGCCGCAGCGGCCACGGCGCAGCAGCTGGCTGAAGCCGCTGCTGCAGCGGCCACGAACCAGTCCCTTACCGAAGCGGAACGCGATGCCGCCGTGCAGGCGGCCGCCGAGGCGCAGGCTGCGGCGACCGAAGCGGCGGCGACCGCGGCCCAGGCGGCAGAGACTTCCGCCGCCAAGAATAGGGCGGCAGCTGCCGCCGCCACGACCGCGCAACGGGCCGATGATGTATCGGCGCAGGCGCAGGCCGCGTTGGGTATTGCCAAGCAGGGCCAGCAGTCGGCGCAGTCGGCGCTGGCGGCGGCGAGGAACATCCTCGCGAGGATTGCCGCGCAGGTGGCGGTGGCGGCCGCGAACGTGCTGGTCAATGGCGCGCAGAACTACGCAAACCAGAAGGCCGCAGCAGCGGAGACCGCACTGGCGGCCGCCAACCAGGCTGCCCAGGATGCGGCTGACGGCAAGATCTCCAAGGACGAGGCGGCAGCGGCAGCCGCCATTGCGGCGACGGCGGCTCAGGAAGCCGCCGCGGCGCAGGCCGACGCCGCACAGAAGGCTGCCGATGCCGCTATTGCGGCGGCTGCAGCCGGGGCGGAGGCGAGCGAAGCGGCTGATGCAGCCGTGGCGCAGCAAACCGCGGCAGCGCAGCAGCTCGAAGCGGCAGCCGCAGCCGCAGCCGCGGCCGATGCCGCCGAGCAGACCGCCCTTGAACTCGACGCTGCCGCCGCCGCGGCCGAAGCCGGTTCCGAGGCCGCCGCCGCCGCACAGGCCGCTGCGGCGGAAGCCAAGGCGAATGCCGAAGCGGCGAAGGCCGCCTCGCAGCAGGCGCAGGAACAGGCGCAGGCAGCGCTCGACGCGGCCAATGCCAATCAGGCGGCTGCTAACGCAGCCTTGCAGCAGGCGCAGGAAAACCAGGCCGCAGCTGAAGCCGCGGCAGCCGCTGCCCAGGCGGATGACGAGGCGGCGAAGGCCGCTGCAGAGCAGTTGGCGGCCGAGGCCGCCGAAAAGACTGCCGCCGCGGCAAAGGCCGCGGAGGACGCGAAGGCAGCTGACGCTGCGGCAGTCGAAGCGGCAAAGAAAGTGGTTCCGGCGGCGGCCAAGACCGTCACCGCCAACGGCAAGGTGCTCGGGCTTGGCGGCAAGCCGGCCGGCAATTCTGGCGGCACGATCGGTAATTCCCAGATCGTCGAGGCGCTGCGCAAGGTCGGCCTTGCCGATGGCAATGCCGGGCCGATCGCCCAGATCCTTTCCGGCGGTGGCCTTAGCGGCGGCGAGATGAGCGCGGCGCTGATCGTCGAGGTGCTCGCCGGCGGCGGCATCAGCGGCAAGAACGC
>NZ_LAJE02000156.1 GCF_000970465.2 Devosia insulae DS-56 | reverse complement strand
CTTCACGCGCAGGGCTATCGCATGTCGCAGGCGGTCGCCCTGCGTGCGCTGGGCCACAAAGCCGCCTTGACCCGGTCACCCCCGATCGGGATATTGCGCGCCGAGGGCGAGTTGGAGCAGCGTTTAGACCATGACGGTTCAGGCCGTTTGGCGTGGCCTCGTCCGCGTCATTCTTGTTATCGCGACACTGAGCCCGTCCTGGGCCTCGGCACAGCCCGCGGCGCCCGCTATGGCCGGTCCGACACTGCAGGCGATCCGTGACCGCGGCCACCTGATCTGCGCCACCGCCGACCCGTTGCCAGGCTTTGCTCAGCCCGGCGCCGATGGCCGCTGGACCGGCTTCGATGTCGATTTCTGCCGCGCCGTGGCGGTTGCGGTGTTCAACGACGCCAGCAAGATGGAATTCGTGCCGCTCTCGGGCGATAGCCGCTTCGCCCAGCTGCAGACCGGCAGCATCGATCTGATCGCCCGCAACGCCCCCTGGACCATGCGCCGCGACACCGGCTATGGCGCCAGCTATGTCGCCACCTCGTTCTACGACGGGCAGGCAATCATGGTGCCGCAGTCGCTCGGCGTCGTCTCGGCCTACGAGCTCGACGATGTCCGCGTCTGCATCGTCGATGCCCCCGAAGGGCTCGCCAACCTGCGTGAGTTCTTCTTCGGCACCCAGGCGACCTACACCGAGGTGCTGTACGAGGACCGTGAAGATCTGACCGTCGCCTACCGCGAAGGGCGCTGCAACGCTGTCTCTGCCTCCGCCAGCTTCCTCAACGCCATGCGCCGCAGCCTGCCGGAACCGGCGACCCACCGCATCCTGCCCGAGCGCATCTCCAAGGATGCCTTCGGTCCGGTGGTCCGCTCCGGCGATGACCAGTGGTTCGACATCGTCGAGTGGACCCTCTATGCGCTGATCGATGCCGAGGAGGCCGGGGTCACCTCACTCAATATCGGCTCGCTCGCCGCGGCCAAGACCCACCGCATCCGCCGCCTGCTCGGCCTCGAAGGCACGTTCGGTCCCAGCATCGGGCTCGACTCGATGTTCATCGCCAATGTCATCAGAGCGGTCGGCAATTACGGCGAGATCTTCGAGCGCAACTTCGGCCCCGCCACCGGCGCCGCCGTGGTTCGCGGCCAGAACGCGCTCTGGATCAACGGCGGCCTGATCTGGGCTCCACCAATCGAATGAGGGGCGCCGGGCGCGCCTCTACCCGAAAACCACCGACACCCGGCGGTTGATCGCGCCCTTCTTCTCGATCTTGCCGAGCCGCAGCAGGCCGATCTCGCTGGTGTTCTTGACGTGCGTGCCGCCGCAGGGCTGCAGGTCGACATCGCCGATCCGCACCAGCCGCACGCGGCCCTGGCCCATCGGCGGCTTGACGTTCATCGATTTGATCAGCCCGGGATTGGCCTCGAGCTCGGCGTCGCTGATCCACTCCGCCGAGACCGGCAGCGCCGCCTCGACCAGGTCATTGAGCCTCCGCTCGACCTCGGCCGCCTCGGGGACATCCGGCAGGTTGAAATCCACCCGCCCCTTGTCCTCGCCCACCGCAGCACCGGTGATCGGGTAGGGGAGGACCACGGTCACGAGGTGCAGCGCCGTATGCATGCGCATCAGCTTGTGCCGGCGCTCCCAGTCGAGGTGCGCGATCACCTCATCGCCCACCGCCAGCGTCGGCTGGCCCTCGGCCGGCAGGTGCACGATTACCGTCTTGTCGCCATCGGGGTGGATGGTGCCACTGAGGCTGACGAAGCTGCCATCGGCCCGCTCCAGCCGGCCGGTATCGCCGGGCTGGCCGCCCGATGTCGCATAAAAGATCGTCCGGTCCAGCACGATCCCGCCCTCGGGCGTAATCGCCGTGACCAGCGTCGGCAGCGAGCGGACATAGCTGTCCTCGCGAAAGATGAATTCAGTCACGCAACCGGCTCCGCCTCAACGACTGACTGCCAGTCTATGGGCGTCCTCGCTTCAAGCCAATGCGGCACCGGCAGGTTCTTCGAGCGCAGGAATTCTGGGTTGAACAGCTTGCTCTGATAGCGATTGCCGTAGTCGGCAAGGATGGTGACGATGGTCTTGCCCGGCCCGAGGTCGCGCGCCAGCCGTACCGCCCCCGCAATGTTGATGCCCGACGAGCCACCGAGGCAGAGCCCCTCGTGCTCGAGCAGGTCGAACACATAGGGCAGGGCCTCGCTGTCGGGGATCTGGTAGGCGCGATCCACCACGATATCTTTGAGGTTCGCCGTGATGCGCCCCTGGCCGATGCCCTCGGTGATCGAGTTGCCAGAACTCTTGAGCTCGCCGGTGGTGTAGTAGCTGTAAAGCGCTGCGCCCTCGGGGTCGGCTAGGGCGATCTGGACGTTCGGGTTCTTCGCCTTCAGCGCCATCGAAATGCCGCCCAGCGTGCCGCCCGAGCCGACTGCCGAAACGAAGCCGTCGATCTTGCCGCCGGTCTGCTCCCAGATCTCCGGACCGGTGGTTTCGATATGCGCCTGCCGGTTCGCGACATTGTCGAACTGGTTGGCCCAGATCGCGCCGCCCGGGAGTTCCTTGGCCAGCTTCTCGGCCAGCCGGCCGCTCAGCTTCACGTAGTTGTTCGGGTTCTTGTAGGGTTTGGCGGGGACCTGGATCAGTTCGGCGCCGAGCAGCGTCAGTGCGTCCTTCTTCTCCTGGCTCTGCGTCTCGGGAATCACGATCACCGATTTGTAGCCCAGCGCATTGGCCACCATCGAAAGCCCGATGCCGGTATTGCCGGCGGTGCCTTCGACGATTGTCCCACCCGGCCGCAGCAGCCCGCGCTTCTCGGCGTCGCGGATGATGAACAGCGCGGCGCGATCCTTCACCGATTGCCCCGGGTTCAGGAACTCCGCCTTGCCCCAGATTTCCGAACCCGTCGCGTCGGAGACGCGATTGAGCCGGATCAGGGGCGTGTTGCCGATGGCGGAAATAACGTCGCGGTGGTTGGTCATGGGGCCGGAAGGTGGGCTGTGAAGGTTGGCCTGAACCTAGGCGGCAGCCTCTCCACTGCCAAGGCTTAAGCTGCGGAATGGTATGGGATTTTCCGGCCCGCTTGAGAAAGGGCAGGATTTCGCGCGGTCATCGGGATTGTCGGAATTTCGGACCTTGCCTCAGGCGCTACAACGCCTTGAACGCCTCCAGCGCCCGCTCGCGCGAAACTTTGAGGTCGACGATCGGCGCGGGGTAGTCGAGCGCCGCGGCATCCGGTGCCTCCCACGGCTGGTGCACCAGCTTGTCCGGCAACCCTGCCACTTCCGGTACCCAGCGCCGCACATAGTCGCCGGCCGGGTCGAACCGCTCGCCCTGTGTCACCGGGTTGAAGATCCGGAAATACGGCGAAGCATCGAGCCCGCTGCCCGCCACCCATTGCCAGTTGCCGGGGTTGTTCGCCGCATCGGCGTCGACCAGCGTGTCCCAGAACCACTGCTCGCCCTTCCGCCAATCGATCAGCAGGTTCTTGGCGAGGAGCGACGCGGTGAGCATCCGCACGCGGTTGTGCATCACCCCGGTCTCCCACATCTCGCGCATCCCCGCATCGATGATCGGAATGCCGGTTCGCCCACGCTGCCAGGCTTCGAACGCCGCATCGGCATGCCGCCATTTGAGCCCTCCATACTTCGCGACCATCGGCACGGTGGCGATGTCATCGCGGTGATAGAGCTGGTTGTAGTTGAAGTCCCGCCAGCCCAGCTCCGACAGGAACTTGTCGATCGCCGAGGCCTTCGCCGGCGCATGCTGCGCCATCGCCTGCGCGGCGTGCCACACCTGTCGTGGACTGATCTCGCCGAACGCCAGGTGCGGCGACAGCCCGGATGTCGCCGCCTTCCTGGGGATGTCGCGATCCCCGGGGTAGTCGAGCACCAGTTCGTCGAGAAACCGATCGAGCCGCTCGCGCGCTGCCGCCTCGCCGATCTGCCAGTGCCTGCCGAGCTTCCGGCCCCAGTCTGCCTCGCGATAGTCGCTGTCGACGCGCTGCGGCCGGATCGTTTCGCCGTGGCGCGGCCGAGGCAGCGGCTTCGCGATGTCCTGCTTTTTCAGCGCATTCCAGAACGGCGTGTAAACCGAGTAGGGCTTGCCGGTGCCGGTTGCCATTTCGAACGGCTCGACCAGCACATTGGCGGCAAAGCTCTCGGTCGCTATGCCTTCGCGCTTCAGCCGCGCCTTGATGGCGGCATCGATTTCGCGCTCCGCCCGTCCATAGCGCCGGTTCCAGTACACCGCGTCGGAGCCATGCGCGGCGATCGCCTTGAACAGTTCTGTCTGGGCCTCACCCTCGACGGTGTCGAGTGCCACGCCAAGCTGCGCCAGCTCTTCCGCCAGCCGGTTGAGGCTGTGATGCAGCCACCAGCGGCTCGCTGCGCCGCGCCGCCGCAGCCTGCCGTCGGTCGCCTCGATGTGGACGGCGCGCGCCATGCCGTGCTTCAACGCCGCTGATAACGCCGGGTTGTCGGCGATCCGCAGGTCGTTTCTGAGCCAGACCAGCGTCGTTCCAGTCATGGAATAGATTTTCCTTTGCTTGGTATCCCCGACGCAGCCGTTCTTGTCATGACGATCATCCGACAAGCTCCACCTTTACAACGCCTGATATGCGCAAATAGGCGGAATAGTTGACTTTTTTGGTAGTCTAGTGGCGCTTGCCGCCCTCCTGTTGAGCGCGTATTTCACTGCCGTTGCAACATGGTTCCCCAGCGCCCAACATGGTTCTTCAGTGCAAATGAGTTCCGTCGGCCCGCGTGGCCTCAGCCACCTGAAGTCCCTCGAGTCCGAAAGCATCGAAATCTTCCGCGAAGTCGCGGCAAGCTTCGAGCGGCCGGTGATGATGTATTCCATCGGCAAGGATTCGTCCGTGCTGCTGCATCTGGCGCGGAAGGCCTTCTTCCCCAGCCGCATTCCGTTTCCGGTCCTCCACATCGATACCAGGTGGAAGTTCCGCGAGATGATCGAGTTCCGCGACCGCATGGCGCGCCAGCACGATCTCGACCTGATCGTACACACCAATCCCGATGGGCTGGCAGCCGGCATCAACCCGTTCGATCACGGCTCGGCCGTGCATACCGACATCATGAAGACCCAGGCGCTGCGCCAGGCCCTCAATGCCGGCCAGTATGACGCCGCCATCGGCGGCGCCCGCCGCGACGAGGAGAAGTCACGCGCCAAGGAGCGCATCTTCTCGCATCGCAACGCCCAGCACGCCTGGGATCCGAAGAACCAGCGGCCCGAGCTGTGGCGCATCTTCAACACGCGGCTGGCGCCCGGCGAGAGCATGCGGGTGTTCCCGATCTCGAACTGGACCGAACTCGATGTGTGGACCTACATCTACGCCGAGGGCATCGAGATCCCCGACCTCTACTTCGCCCGCCGCCGCCCGGTGGTGGAGCGCTCCGGCACCCTCATCATGGTCGACGACGACCGCTTCCGCTTCAACCCCGGCGAAACGCCGCGCGAGGAGATGATCCGCTTCCGCACCCTCGGCTGCTATCCGCTGAGCGGCGGAATTCGCTCCGACGCTGCCGATCTGCCGTCGATCATCATGGAAATGCAGGCCTCCCGCACCTCGGAGCGCGAAGGGCGCCTCATCGACTCCGACAGTGTCGGCTCGATGGAGAAGAAGAAGCAGGAAGGGTACTTCTGATGGCCAGCGTACCCATGACTGCCTCGTCCGCCGAAACCGCCCTCGAACTCTGGCTCGCCGAGCAGACCGACAAGAGCCTGCTGCGCTTCCTCACCTGCGGCTCGGTTGACGACGGCAAGTCGACGCTGATCGGCCGGCTGCTCTACGATAGCCAGCTGATCCTCGACGATCAGTTGGCCAGCCTCCGCAAGGAGAGCCGTAACCGCACCACTGGCGACGAAGGCATCGACTTCTCGCTGCTGGTCGATGGGCTCACCGCCGAGCGCGAGCAGGGCATCACCATCGACGTCGCCTACCGGTTCTTCTCGACCGACAAGCGCAAGTTCATCGTCGCCGATACGCCCGGCCACGAGCAGTACACCCGCAACATGGCAACCGGCGCCTCGAACGCCGATCTCGGCATCGTGCTGATCGACGCCCGCAAGGGTGTGCTGACGCAGACCCGCCGCCACAGCTTTATCCTGAGCCTGATCGGCGTGAAGCACGTCGTGCTGGCGGTCAACAAGATCGACCTCGTCGGCCATGACGCCGATGTGTTCAACGCCATCGAAGCGGAATACCGGGAGTTCGCGAGGGAACTTGGTTTCGAGACCCTTGTCGCCATCCCGCTTTCGGCGCTGAAGGGCGACAACATCCTCACCCCCAGCCCGCAGACCCCCTGGTACAACGGCCCGCAACTGGTGCCGTACCTCGAGAGCATCGAGGTCGCGACCGACCGCGTCGAGCAGCCGTTCCGCTTCCCGGTGCAGTGGGTGAACCGCCCGAACCTCGATTTCCGCGGCTTCTCCGGCACTCTGGCCTCCGGCGAAGTGAAGGTCGGCGACGACATCCTGGTCGCGGCTTCCCGTAAGCCCGCGAAGATCAGCCGTATCGTCACCATGGACGGCGACCAGCAGCACGCCATCGCTGGTGAGGCGGTGACCCTGGTGCTCGATCGCGAGGTCGATATCTCGCGCGGCGACGTGCTGGTGCACCCAGGCCAGACGCCGGATTACTCCAACCAGTTCCAGGCCCGCATGGTCTGGATGAGCGACGAGCAGGCCATCCCCGGCCGTTCCTACCTGCTCAAGCTTGGCGCCCAGCAGGTGCCGGCCTCGATCACCGCGCTGAAGTTCAGAACCAACGTCAACACGCTCGAGCAATCGGCTGCAACGACTCTGGAATTGAACGAAGTCGGCACCGTCACCATCGCCACCGACAAGCCGATCGCCTTCGACAGCTATGGCGACAACCCGCTGACGGGCAGCTTCATCCTGATCGACCGCATCAGCAACGCTACGCTCGGCGCCGGAGTGATCGAGTACGGCCTGCAGCGCGCCAAGAACCTGAGCTATCAGTCGTTCGACGTAAACCGCCGGGTCCGCGCCGAGATGAAGGGCCAGACGCCGCAGATCGTCTGGTTCACCGGTCTCTCGGGCTCCGGCAAATCGACGGTCGCCAACCTCATCGAAAAGCGCCTCACCTCCGAAGGCCGCCACGCCTACATCCTTGACGGTGACAATGTCCGCCACGGCCTCAACAAGGACCTCGGCTTCACCGACGAGGCCCGCGTCGAGAACATCCGGCGGGTCGCCGAAGTGGCGCGGCTGATGGCCGATGCCGGGCTGATCGTCATCGTCTCGTTCATTTCGCCGTTCCGCAACGAGCGCCGGCTGGCCCGCGAAGTGGCCGGCGACGTGAAGTTCACCGAAGTGTTCGTCAACACTCCGCTCGAAGTGTGCGAAGCCCGCGATCCCAAGGGCCTCTACGCCAAGGCGCGCCGCGGCGAGATCAACAATTTCACCGGCATTTCAAGCCCCTACGAGACGCCGGAAAAGCCCGACATCGTACTGCACGGCGCGCTGCAGGACCCGGTACAGATGGCCGACGACCTCTACGCCCGCGTCTTCGAGTGGGACACCGGGTACTCGATCTAGTCGATTATTTGTCGGCACGCTCTCGCCACACACTCGGTGTCACCCCCGCGACAGCGGGGGCCTCCGTTTTCGGTGCCTTCCGCAAACTCCCCAAACAGAGTTTCCCGCTTTCGCGGGAATGACCCGGTGGGGAGGTGAGATTGGGCGGGGCGACTTAGCTGTGAACACCTCGCCATCGGCTGGCGCCGCCCTCCGATCGATGCGACAATGCCGGTCGGGTTGATTGGCTAGTATCTCATGCGCAACGCGTTCCGGCTCCTGTTGTGGCTGCTGCTCCTGTGGGCATCGACCGCTGCCGCGTACGCGTCGTTCGACGATTCGAAGCTGTGGTTCGAACGCCTGAGCGATGACGAGCGCTCCGCCACCCAGACCGACCTGATCCTGCTCGGGCACTACCAGTATCTGGTCGACGGTCAGTTCGGCCGCGGGACCTTCGAGGCCATCGCCGCGTTTCAGAAGAGCCAGGGCCGGGCGGGCACTGGGGTGCTCACCGATTTCGAGCGCCGCTCGCTGCGCGATCAGGCCGGGCAGGTCGACAGCAGGCTCGGCATCGAGCTGGTCAGCGACACGCCGGCGCATGTCGCCATGATGATCCCACTGCGGCTGCTGTCGATCCGCAACCCGACCGATGCCGGCACCTCCTATGTCAGCGAGGACGGCGAGTTCTCGCTCGAAACGATGCATGTCTCGCTCGCCGACCAGTCGTTCGAGGCGCTGTTAGATGTGATGACCAGCCCCGATCCGGAGCGCACCGTCACCTATCGCAGTTTTGGGGCAGGGCGCTTCGTCGTCTCCGGGCAGATCGGCGACTATTCGTTCTACACCATGTTCGTCAGCGCCGCTGGTGAGGCCGTCGGCTACTCGCTGGCCTGGGGCAAGGACTACGCCCATGAGGGCGCCGTGACGTCAGTCTATATCGCCTCGCACTTCACTCCGCTCGGCAACCTGCCGCCGCCCGACGAGCTGAAAAAGGCCGAAGGCACCGGTGGTGCGCCACCACGCGGCGCCTTCGTCCTGCCCGAAGATCAGCCGGAGCTGATCCTCCTCAACGCCGATATCACCGACCAGACGTCGGCCGAGTTCGACCGGGCTCTGGCCGCCCGCCCGAACGTTCGCGTCGTGGCGCTCAACAGCCCGGGCGGCTCGGTCGATTCAGCGCTGAAGATGGCCGACGAAATCCACAAGCGCCGGCTGACCACCTTCGTGCCGCGCGACATGGGGTGCTACTCCGCCTGTGCCTACATCTTCTTTGCCGGCATCGATCGGCAGGCCGAAGGCGAGCTCGGCGTCCACCAGATCTCGGCCGAGGTGGCCGACCTGGTGCTGGCGCAGACCACGCTAGGCGATGTGCTCGATGCGCTCGAGGAGTTTGGCGTCCATCAGCAGGTGATTTCGCACATGCTGCGCACGCCACCCGACGACATGTACGTGTTCAGCCCTGCCGAGCTCAGCGAGTTTGGCATCCTGAGCGGCGACCCGCTGAGCATCACGGTCGCGCTCGAGCAGCCGGCCGATCCCGCCACGGGGGGCGGGGCGGCAATCGTCTACCTCTCCAGCCAGTCGAACGCAGCCGAGGCCGAGCGCTCGCGCAGCTATATTGAAGGCCGCTGGAGCACCCTGTTCGGCGAGACCAGGCCCGAGGTGGAGAGCGCTGGCGACATCTTCCGCGTGCAGCTCCCGGCCCCCTCGCTCGAACGCGCCAACGCGATCTGCGCCGCCATCAAGGCTGATGGCGGCGGCTGCTACGTGACCGCCGCGGGAAGCTGAGCGGCTAGTTCACTTGCTCGCAGGAAGGCGGATACTCGGATTCCGTCAGCAAGGAGTACGTCGGGTATTCGCAGGTTGGCTTGCGGATGTGGCCGCCGCCACTGCCGGTCGGGAAGATCGACCGCGTTTCGAGGGCGGTACCGCCGCAAGGCGGCTGCTCTGCCTCGAAGGCAGCGAGATCTGTCAACAGCAGGGTCTTGCAGTGGATGTACTCCTCGATATGGGCTCTCTGCTTGTCGGAAAGACCAGCGGCAGTCGCTGTCGAAGAGTATGAGAGCGTCGCAAGCAAGCCGAACGCGCAGGCGCCGGCAAGCTGTAGAAGATCGCGTTTACGCATGACCAACTCCAAATCAAATGCGGGCGCCAGGCGCCCGATTTGTGCTGATCCGCCGCAAAACGGGTAAGTTAACAAAGCACTAAGCCGGGATGTCTGCAAGCGCCAGACGATCAACTGTTAGCGTTGGGGTTAATACGGAGACAGAAAAGCCCCCCGGCCGGATGAACCGAGGGGCAGGTAGCTCGCGTCTGTCTGGAGCGGTTTTCCTGAAAGCGCTCTAGAACTGGAAGTTGAGCCCGGCGCGCACGACATGGAACGCCACGTCGCTGTCGGCGGAGAAGTTGAAGCCGTCGCCGAAATCGGCATCGACGATCTGTTCGCTGCCGAGGTCGGTGTAGAGATACTCTGTCTTGAAGGTGATGGTGTCGGTCAGCGCGTACTCGATGCCGGCGCCGATAGTCCAGCCGAAGCGGTCATTGGTGATCGACTCGTCGATCACCGTCTGCCCCACGATGGTGCCGTTGATCGACGATGTCGTCTGGGCCCAGGCGAGGCCGCCGGTGGCGTAGACCACGAAGCGATCGTTTACCCAGCCGATGCGCGGCCGCAGCGTGGCGAACCAGTCGAGGCGGGTGCCGAGGTCGAAGTCGGCGGATTCGCCGGGCGGCAGGAACTCGCCGGTTTCGTCGGTGATGTTGAGCGATACGCGGCCATCGATCGAAGAGCCCTGAATGTCGGCCTCGATACCAAGCAGGACGTTCTGGTTCCACTGCCAGTTGTAGCCGGCCTGCACGCCGCCGACGAAGCCGCCGGCCGTCACGTCAGCAGAACCGGTGGCAAAGATGATCTCACCGGGGCCCGGAGGAACCAGGGCCGCCCCGACTTCTCCCTCGGGCTCTGGCCCGATGAGCTGGAACGGGTGCTTGAATACCCCGCCGCCATAGCCGGCGTTGATGCCGGCATAGAACCCGTTCCAGTCGTAGAGCGGGGTAGAATAGATCGGCTCGATGATTGGGAGATCGGCCGCAACCGCGCCAGTGGCAAAAACGCAGGTCGCACCGAGAGCTAAAAGTCTCGTCCGCATAGTCAACCCTCCAATAATAGAGCGAGAAGACGCCCCATGCATCGAAGAGTTTAGGCGGACTCGTCCCCCGAGTCCTTAACAAGTCGGTAAATGCTGGGTGTTGTTGCATTTTCGACAAACAACCGACAATTGTGCGAAACGGCACGAAGTGGCGATATGTTGTTGTCGATTCAGCGAGAATCGAGCGCCAGCGCTAGCAAGTGTGCGGTTTCGAACGGTGTGAACTTGCAATAACTTGCGCCTGGCAGCGGTCGCTGCCAAACTTATGACGCATTTTGGGCCGTGCACGAGCCCGCGGCGCGATTACGCTGCGCGAAGTTATCGCGGTGCAGTGACTTAGCGCTCGTCGTCTGCCGTGACTGGCTTCTGTTCGAACGCAACGGGGGAGGTCTCGACATTGTTGTCGATGCCCCAATCCAGCGTTTCGAGTCTTAACGTCTCGAACAGCACATCGGTGCTGACCTTGCGGCCACCGAGCTTGGCGAGGACGGATGAAAAACGCGCACCCAGATCGGCGGGTGCATCAACACCAGTTGCAGAGACCACGGCCACACTTTCTGAAAGGGAGCGGCGAAGTCGGACGAGCCCCCGACTGTTCGGGCGCGGGCCTACTGCAGAATCTTTTAAGGAACGCTTCTTGGACAAAGTACAATTTCGCTTTCATTCGGAAAGCGCGCTGTGGGCCAAGCAACAGAGCTTAAGCGCAGTTTTCTACCGCGCTCTAACGGTACCTACCTGAACCCGCGATGAAAAGCGCCGCCCGCCTCATATTGGGCAGGCGGCGCCGTCATTCGGGCGGAAGGGTTAACTAGTTGATGCCGGAAGCTTCGCAACCCAATCGCCCAGCCGGGTCAGGTTGCCGCCGAGCTTGGCATGCGCCAGCGGGCGCAGGGTCTCGACGAATGCATCGGTCGCCGGATCCGGGGCGTGGCGGAGCAGCGGCTCCACCCAGGCCAGCATGAACGGCTCCAGTGCCTGCTTGCCGGTCTGGAAGGTCTGCTCCTTGCCGTTGATCTTCTCGACGATGGACGGATCCTCGATCGCTCTCAGGCTGAACGCGGCGATGCTGCTGAGCTTACCGTCGCAGGCCGCATAACCATCATAGTCGGTGGCCTTCAGCAGGTCGGCGGTGACGATCAGCGGCGCCGTGGCGTGGAGCTGGTAGTTCAGCGCCTTGTCGGCCCGGTTCATCTCCAGCGGCAGGCTGCCATCGGGCGAGGCCTGGCAGGTGACGAGTTCGAAGCTGCCTTTGGCCCAGTCCAGCATTGCCGTGTCGCCGTTCAGCCGCCCGATGGCCGCGGCGGCAAGCCCGGCCCAGGCGCGCAGGTTCGCCCGCTTGGCGTTCTTCGGAGCATCATTGTCGAAGAACTGCTCCATCGCAGTGCCCACATCGGTGAGCCAGGCGACCACCCGCTGGCGTTTGGCCGGATCGAGCGGCCCGGCAGTCTCCGCTTGCAGCAGCGCGATAGCCAGCCCGGCATAGCGGGCCGGGATCGCCAGCTTGACGTTCAGCGTCTCGAGCTCGGTGAGCGCTCCGGCCGCCGCCCATTGGTCGAGCCAGTCGAGCACACATGCGCCGCGGGCGGTGTCACCGTCCATCAGGGCGGTGTTGGCCATCTTCATCAGCTCGCCGATGAACTTCTCCACCGGCTGCAGAGCCCGATCGACTTCGGCATTGGACACCTCGTCGATATCCGAGCGGGTTTTGCTGTCATCGGTGTAGCGGCTGCCGAAATTGAGCGCCACCACCGGGGCGGGGACCACCGGGCAGGCGAATGGCTTGTCCTCGGCGTGCGGGGCCGAAGTTCCGAGCGCCAGCGTCATCGCCGCGATCAGGGGAAGAACAATCCGCATCTCAGTTCTCCACTGCCATCGACGCCAGCAACCGCTGCGCCTCGGGATTGCCGAGCCCGGCCGCATCCTTCAGCAGCACGGTGGCCTCTTGGATCGACGGCGCGATGCCGATGCCCATGGCGTAGGCCTTGGCGAGTTCGACCATGGCGATGGCGTCCCCGCCTTCGGCCGCACGCTTCAGCCACGAACTGGCATCCCTGGCTTCGGCGACCGTGGTGCCGGTCGAACGCAGGTAGAGCGCCAGCTCGCGCATCGCCACCGCATCGCCGGAGGCCGCGGCTGCCGCATAGCGGGCCGACCAGTCGACCGTCTCCATCACCGCCGTCTGGATCGCCGGCGGCGCCTTCAGCACCTTCTCGCGGATCTTGCCGAGATCGGCCACCTGAGCGCTGTCGATCATCCGCTTGAACATCGCCACTGCCTTGGTCGGGGCATAGTCCTCGCTGTCCGGGTCGGCATAGATCTTCACCAGCCGGCTCACCGCGGCGTCGTCGCCCAGCGCTACCGCCTGGTCGAATAGCTCGATGGCGGTTTTGGCCCGCTCCTCGCCGCCCATCGCCATGTAGCGATCGGCAATGGCGGTGTGGCGCCAGCCATCCTCGCCGGCGAGCCGCAGGCTGACCTGCAGCCAGTGCTCGGTCTCGCTGTCATCCTCTGTGGCAACGAAGGCGCCCGCCAGTTTGATGGTGTTTTCGAATGTGCAATCGACCACGCTGGCGGCGCGATAGAGATAGTCGTGCCGCTGCGCCTCGTCCTTGGTGTTGGAGGCCGCGAAGATCAGTGCGTCGGCGTCACCGCGCTGCTCGATCGCCTGTTGGTACTGCGACAGGAGCTCGGTATCCGAGAAGCCCTCGGCCTGCATGATCGGCAGCAGGCGGAGAATCGCTTCGCCCGAGCCCTGCTGGGCTGCTTCGGTCAGGTAGCCGATGGCTTCGCTCCGCTTTTCGGCGTCGCTCGGGAAGTAGTCGAGCAGCACCGAGCCGAGGTCCACCGACGCACGCGGCAAGCCGTCGGCGCGCGCCTGCTTCAGGGCCGCGATGGATTCTTCGATCACTTCGGGCGTCGGCGAGATGGTCAGCCGTTGCCGTGCCAGCGCGTCGATGGTCGCCGGCACCGGGTCGATGCGCGATTGCCAGAACGCCAGCATTTCCGGGCTGGCGCCATTCCGGTTCAGGTAGTCGACGTAATAGGCCACCGAGTTCGGCCGCCCGTAGAGCGCGTGGGTCTGGAGCTTGGCCAGCGCCAATGGGTCGGCCTTGGGGTCGAGCGCGCCGATATCGTCAGAGTCCATGAACTCGGTCGAGTTGCCCGCCGCGTCCTCGGTCCGTTGCCAGAAGCTCGCGAGCCGCAGGTCGGCGCCCTTCGGCGCGCGGCAGAGATAGGCCTGCCGCAGGTCGGTCATGGGGTCGATCTTGCCCGCGTTGGTGACCGCAAAGCTGAGCAGCTCAGTCGCCCGTTCGAACACTCCCGGTTCGTCCCGGTGCCGCAACAGGATGAAGGCCAGCTCCTGCGCCGAATCCGCATCCTCCAGCGCCACGCCTTTTTCGAGCAGCGCCTTGGCCTCGGCTTCGCCGGCCCAGCGACCCTTGTCCGCCAGCACCAGCTTTGCCAGCTTCGAGAACGCCCAGCCCGGTGGCTGCGACATGCCCACCAGTTCGGTGAGCCGCGCTTCGTAGGCCTGCTTCTTCTCGGGGATCATCTGCTCTTCCTCGAGCAGTGTCGCCAGCCGGAACAGCGCGTTGCGGCTGCCCAGCCCCGAGGCCTCGGCATAGAGCGCCTCGGCCTTGTTCTTGTCCTCCGGCACCAGCGCGCCGGCCTCGTAGAGCTTGCCCAGTTCGACCTGCGCTGCGGCGACGCCACGGTCGGAGGCGAGGTTGAGATACTTCAGCAGGCTGTCATTGTTCTTGACGATCAGCTCGCTCTCGAGGTGCAGCTGCGCCACCTTCCAGGCCGCGCCGGCATCACCGAGATCGGCCGCCAGCCGCAACCACTGCTCGGCGATATTGTGGTCCTGCTTGACCACGAGGCCCTTGGAATACTCGCGGGCGATGCGGCCGATACGGTCGCAGATTTCGGGATCGAGCTTCCCCACCAGGGCGCCGAACGCCATGGTCACGGCGAGCTTGGGATCGAGCTCCCAGCCCGGCACCTGTTCGCCGCCGATATTCATCGAGGCGAGGCGGAGCAGGGCGTCGGCATTGCCGCCCATGGCGGCGCGGGTCAGGTAGCCGAGCCCCTTCTCCCGGTCCTTTTTCACCACCAGCCCGTCGAGATAGAGCGTCGACAGCAGGTTGAGCGCCTTGGGGGCGAGGCCGCCCGCATTGGCTTCGAGGCCGTCGATGACGCCGGTCTCACGCAGCTGCGGTACCTTGCCGGCCTTGAGGTAGAGGTTGATCCGGTCGATCGCCGTATCCGGCACCTTGGGCGCCGGCATCTTGCTGACGATCATCAGCATCTTGTCGACCAGCTCGAAATTGCCGGTCGGGTTGAGGTCGCGCAGCCGCCGTGCGTCGCGCAGCACCAGTTCGGGGTCGCCTTCAGGCACCGATGCCCCATCCCACGCCTGCCAGCGGGCCACCACGTCGGGGTCGGCCTTCTTGGCAACACAGACCTCCTGCGCCGGGATTTCCGGCGGCAGGAAGGTGACTTCGACAGGCGCCGCCACGGCGGCGGATACGAGACCCGAACCGAACAGCAGGGCGGCGGCGAGGCGGGGGACGAATGAGGGCATCGGAGCCTCCGGTTGGCTTTCCGGAAAGCCGCAGGCTTTCCGGTTCAAGCGCGGGACTAAGTCAAAGACCAGACGATTACTGCGCGCGGAAGAAGGCGTTCTCGACGGCGGCGGCGGTATAGGTGCCGTTCGAGCCGGTGAAGATGATCGACACACCGCCGCGACGCTTGAGGTCGAGCGCGGCCACGGTCGCCACCGGCTTGCCGTCGGCCTGCACCTCGAAATCGAGCGTCAGCGGGGCCTTCAGCGCCACCGACTTGCCGGTGTCGCCGGCAATACCTTCGAGGGCCTTGGTCTTTGCGGCCGGCACGAACAGGTCGACGCTGGCGAGGTCGGAGAGGTTGTAGAAGTAGACCGTCGCCTTGCTGGGGTCGGAGGCCGGATCGTCCTGCAGCACCAACGGCTCGCCTTCGACGCTCCAGGCATAGGTGTAATAGGCGCCCGGTGACGTGGTGATCGAGCCCGACACATCGCCGGCCGAGACCGGAATGTCGCCCGGCTGGACGTTCACATAGGCCGAGAGCCCCTCGGTGATGTCGTCGACCGTGGTGCCGTTCACCACCGCCACAGCGGCGCCGGGCACCAGGACCCGCACGAAGGCCGAGTTCGGATCGACCGGCGCATCGTAGAGGCCATCATCCTGGGCCATGGCGAAAGGCGTGGCGCTGAGCAGCATCAGGCTGGCCAGGGCGATAAGTTTCGTTGAGCGCTTCATCTTGGCTCTCCTTAGGTGTTGCAGAGGGAAATCGTCGCCTTCTCCTCGGAGAGGCGATCGAACTGGATCGAGACTTTCGACAGCTCCAGGCTGTCGAGCGACTCGAGCGGGATGAAGAAGCGGCCGGTGCCGCGGAAGCGGTCGCCGCGATGCACTTCGCGGGTGAAGGTCCGCCCGTCGGTGCTCTCGAAGTTGAGCACCACGTCACGGCTGCCGTTGTCGCCGGCATCAGCGAGCAGCACCTGGTTCGGGGTGATCGGCGTGCCGGTCAGGTCGGCCTGGTACAGCCCCTTGGCCTTGTCGATATCAGGGGTGTTGCCGACCGGCTGGCAGTCATTGCGCGCCGCCGCGATCAGCTCGGTCAAGGAGCCGGTGCCGAACTGCGCCAGGTTGTTGTAGATCGGGTTCTCCCAGACGAGGAATTTCGGCCGGTCGGCCTGGAACTCGCGCGAAGTGAGATACGAGGTGATGGCACCGAACTGGTTGCCGCCGGTGATCGCCATATTGGCGACTGGCAGGCTGGCATATTGCGCGAGGAAGCCCGAGAAATTCGGCACCAGGGCGTCCGAGAAGCTGGTGCCGACCAGCGCGATCTCGTCATTGGCGGCGCCTTCGGTCTCGCCGCCGCTATCGCCGAAAATGTCGAGGCTGGCATCGGCGCTGGCGACTTCCACCGTCTCGTAGGAGGTGCTGATCACCGGCGGCAGGCTAAGCACGCAATAGGCCTGCAGGGTGCGGCGCATGCCCGATACGGCAAGCTCGGCGCCGGTCGCCTTGGTCTCGTAGTTGACCGGCGTGACATCGGCGTAGCCCGGCAACTGCTTGATCATCCCGCCGATCGTCTGCGCCGCCGTTTCGGCGCCGCGCGACGTCCAGTGGAAGTCGGAGCGGAAGAACGGCGGATCGCCGCCATTGGTGGTCCGCAGCGCCGACAGCAGGTCGACTGCGATCACCCCTTTGGCGTTGAGCCGCGCCACCTGGTCCTCGTAGACGGCAACCGCCACGTCTTCATCGAAACCGAAGAGCTTGGCTTCGTCGGGCAGGAAGGTCGGCAGTGTCACGCTCTTGGTGGGGATCGGCACATAGAGCATCGTCGTGCCGTGCGTCTTCAGCGCCTCGGCGAGCTTGCCCATCTGCGCCACCGTATCCTCGGTGAAGGGGTGCTGCATGCGCAGGTCCGCAAAGATACGGAAGAAGAACCCGTCACGCCCCTCCACCGAAGGCAGAGTCGGGTTGTCTTCCAGGTGTTTGCAGCCAAAGGCCGAGTTGGCGGCCAGCGCCGGGCTGGCCGAAAGCGCGGCGGCGAGGACCGCACCGAGCAGCAGGTTTTTGTTCATAGGGGCGTCTCCGTGGAGGCGGTGAGTTGTGGTTCGAGCGTGCGGAGCAGGTTCTCCGCCATCGTCCGGATGTTGAGCGTGTCGGAGGCGGCAGCGACCTTGAGATAGCCTTTGGCCTCCTCGATCCTGGCTGCGTCCGGCGTGCCCGAGAGCAGGGCGAAGGCGAGGTCGAGCGCCGCCTTGGCGTCGCCCCCCTTGGCCGAGGCGACCAGCAGCTCGTCGGCACGCGCCGGATCGAGCCCGAACGGCTTGCCGGCGCGGTACATGGCGATCAGCCCATCGCGCGCCGCCGCATCACCGTCGGCGGCCAGCTTCTCGAGCAGCTCCTGCGACGAGGCGAGATTCTTCGGCTGGTCGAGGAAGACATCGGCATTGAGCAGCCGGATCAGCGGCCGGACCGCTGAGGTACGGCCATTCTCGGCAGCGCGCCGGTAGTAGCGGGCCGCGGCGTCGAGCGTCGCCGGATCGTTCTCGGCCTCGATGCGCTTGGCCAGATTGAGCTGCGCCAGGTTGTCGCCGGAATCCGCCAGCGTCTGCAGGTCCTTGTAGCTGACGTCCTTACCGGCAATCATCCGGTTACGGATCTGCTTCAATGGATCAACCGGCTTGGCGACGCGCTTGGTCCCCTGGCCGGGTTTGCAGGGCCCCGGCACCATTGGCCGCGCCCGCTCCGAGCTGCTCGACAGCGACTCCGGCACCCGCACCATGCAGGTGGCGGCGCTGGCTGGGGCCGCGACGGCGAAGCCCACCACCGCAAGGGCCATGAGGACCAGCGCGCGGATCATTCGGTCGCCGCCTTCGCCGGCTCGGCGTTCCATAGCTGGGTCTGGCCGAGGTAGCGGATCGGGAACTCCCAGATCACCACTTCGGGTGGCGTGTCGCGCAGCGTGGCGCTGTCGAGGAAGGCGCGCATCGGGGCGACTGGCCCCTTGCCCTCTTCGGCGAGGTTCAGCACGTCCGAGGCCAGCGAGACCTTGAGGCTTTCGCCAAAGCTCCACTGCGGATTAGCGCTGTAGCTGGTGCCGGTAAGGACGAAGGGAATAGAGGAGGGTCCGAAGATGTCGGTGCTCGAGGCTGCAGGGGGCGCAGACGCCTCGCGCGGCACGACAGTCTCCGGACCCAGACCGACGAGAGGTGCCAACCCGCCGGTAACGATGAATTTCGAGAGGTCGCCTTCACGCTCCACTGGAGCGGTGTCGGCGATGCTGTAGGGGGTGTCGCGCTTGCCGAGCGCCGCCCCCACGGCGTCCGCCACCACCTCGGCGCCGAGCGGCGTCCAGTGCGTGTCGGTGGTGAGGAACAGCTGGCCCTTGGCCTTGGCCTCGAGCAGCGGCGCGCGGGTTTCGATGTTGTTGATCCCGGCATTGTCGAGGACGGTGCGGAAGTCTTCGTAAAGCCGCTCGAGATCGGTGGGGATCGCCGGGTAGCTGACGTGCTCGCGGTAGATATCGGCCTTGGCCGGCAGCGGCACGACCACGAGCTCGATGCCCTTGGCGGCCAACTGGTCGCGAACCTCTGTCACTCCGGCTGCCGCCTCGCTCAGGTCGGGCGTCCGCTTCAGGGTGGCCTCGAACTCCTCCTTGGAGAACAGCCAGCCGTCTTCGCCCACCACCACGCCGGGACGCCCCTCGCGGAAGGCGAGGTAGCGCGCCGCGCCCATCGCATCGATCGAGGGCAGCCGGTGCGGCATGATCTTCTTGTAGTAGGTGTCGATCTGGGCGGCGGCCTCGCCGCTCAGGTAGGCCGAGGCGGTCTTGGGCATCTCGGCGATGTCGCGTCCGAGCCCGGTGACGAACTCATAATTGGCGACCACCGCATAGCCGAGGAACAGCACCGGCAGCGCAAAGGCGGGAGCAGCCGAGGCGAAGGTCTTTGCGGTGAGGTTGGATTCGATGGTCATTTCCGGCCTCAGAACTGGAAGTAGAGGAAGGGCGAGTAGGTCTGCTCGGCGAGCCGCATCAGGCAGAAGATGGCGAGCGCACTGAGGGCTCCGGCCTTGACCAGGCTGGTCGCAGCCGCAGAGGCGGTGCCGTCGGCGTTGACGGTGATCTGCGGTTCCCACAGGTGCCGCATCTTCGGTTCGGCAATGGTGATGGCAATCGCGATGGCGAGCATGGTCATCGCCTCGCGGCTCACCATCCAGGCCACTTCCGGGCGGATGCCGATGCCGTTGAAGCCGAACATGCCGGCATACATCTGGAACGCCTGGCCGACATCGGGGGCGCGGAACATCACCCAGCCGAGCACCACGGCGACGAAGCAGAGCGGCAGGCTCCACCAGTAGTTCTGCGCCGTCTTGTCGTAGCCGGTGAGCCGCTCGACGACGAGAATGCCGCCGTGCCAGACGCCCCACAGGATGAAGGTGAAGGCCGCGCCGTGCCACAGCCCGCCCAAGAGCATCACCAGGAACAGGTTGACGTAGGTGCGGACTGTGCCCTTACGGTTGCCGCCCAGCGAGATGTAGAGGTAGGTCCGGAGCCAGGTGCTGAGTGAGATGTGCCAGCGCCGCCAGAACTCGGTGATCGAGCGGCTGATATAGGGCATGTTGAAGTTCTCGGCGAAGCGGAAGCCGATCATCAGCGCCAGCCCGATCGCCATCGCCGAGTAGCCGGCGAAATCGAAATAGAGCTGCATCGAGTAGGCCAGCGCGCCCAGCCAGGATTCGACCACAGTGGGGTTCGGGGCCGAGAACATGGCGTCGGCGAGCGGCGCCACCGGGTCGGCGATCAGCACCTTCATGGAAAGGCCGATCAGGAAGCGCTGCCAGCCGGCGTTGAACAGCTCCCAGCTGTGCTCGCGGTGCTCGAACTGCGGCGCCAGATCCTTGTAGCGCAGGATCGGGCCAGCCACGAGCTGCGGGAACAGCGCGAGGAACGCCGCGAAATCGATGATGTTGCGCGAAACCTTGGCATCGCCGCGATAGACGTCGACCAGGTAGCTGATCGAGTGAAAGACGTAGAACGAGATGCCGATCGGCAGCAGCAGCTGCCAATGGATACCGAGCGCATCGGGCGTCGTCCCCCACAGCGAGGCGAAGCTGTCGACGAAGAAGTTGAGGTACTTGAACACCCCGAGGACGAGCAGATGCCCGGTGACGCCGATGGCGACGAACAGCTTGGCCTTCGGCGTCCCCTGATACTTCTCGACGAGGATCGAGAACACATAGGCCCACAGCGTATTGGCGCAGAGCAGCATCAGGAAGTCGAAGCGCCACCAGCCGTAGAACAGGTAGGATTCGATCAACAGCGTCAGGTTCCGCCACTTCGGCGGCGTCAGGTAATACGCAGCGAGGAAGATCGGCAGGAACAGGAACAGGAACGTCTCGGACGAAAAGACCATCAGGCATCCCCCTCGAAGGTACAGCTTGTGGGGCGCAGGGCGCCGGTGGGTGTGAGCTTGGCGCCGGACTTCAGCTGCAGGCCGTCGATGATCGTCGGCGTCGCGTCGGTGGCGCTGAGGTTGAAGAAGCGATCGGTGAACTGCACCAGTTCGCCATCGAGCAGGCGCGGCGCCTGGCCGGTGAAATCGTTCATGGCGAACTGGAGTCGCGCCGTGGTCGAGCCCTTGATGCCGACCCGGTTGCCGTCGAGCTCGTTCGAAGCGATCTCGATCACCCCGTAATCGGGCTGATGCGTCACGCTGATCCCCGCATTGCCGTTGTCGATCAGCCGGTTGGCGCTGACCTTGAGGCCGGCGCTGTCGCGTACTGCGATGCCGGACTGGGCGTTCTGCAGCAACAAGTTGTCGGTCACGTCGATGCAGTCGGCCGAGGCGACCGAGACGCCGGAGCGCTTGCTGCCGGCGATCAGGTTGCCATCGATCCGGAGGTTGGCGGCGCCGGCGTCGGCGAAGATGCCGTTGAGCCCGGCATCGATGACGATGTTGCCGGAGAGCTCGACGGACCTGGCGCCGCCGGTGACCTTGATGCCGTGGGCGGCCGAACCGGCGAGCACCACGTTGCCGCGAGCCGCGATATCTGTGCCGCCGCTCAGTAGCAGGGCAGGGCCGGAGGACGCGCCGAACACGTTGCCGTCGACAATGGCTGCTTCGGCGTCGACCAGCGCCAGCGAGCCGACGTTGTCGAAGCGGCTGTCGCGCACCAGCGAGGGCGAGGGCTTGGCGTAGAAACCGCCCTCGAGGATGGTGACGCCGGTGAGCGGCGGGAACAGCCCATAGCCGAGATCGGCAAATGTCATCCGCTCCAGCCGGGCGCTGCCCGACAGGGCCACCACGACGAACGGGTTGAAATCCTTGAGCCGCGGGTTCGCCTCGCCGGTCCCGGCGATCGCGGCGGCTTCGCCGACGAGGTTGCCGGAGGCGAGGAGGAACGCCCCGGTTGAGCGGTCGAGCAGCAGCGTCTCGCCCGGTTGCAGCGACAGCGTCGCGCCGTTCCACACCGCGATCGGCAGGTGTGCGACATAGCCCCTGTCGGTCTTGTCGAGCACGCCGGTGAGTTTGGCCGCGGTCACTGCGTCATAGAGCTGCGCGAGGCTGGTGACGCCGGTTTCGACCAGCAGCACTTCCGGCTTCGCCTGCGCCTGGCGCAGGGCCACGTGGTAGTTGGCGCCGGCCTGCAGCGCCAGCTGGCTCAGCACCAGGTCGATCGAGACGACGCTGACCTGCGCTCCACCGAGCGCCAGCCCCTTCATCGGCTTCGGCTCGGCGGCGGTATAGCTGAAACCGAGAGGCGCGGCCGCCGACTGGAGGTCGGTGGCCGGACGGCCGGCCTCGACCATCGCCGCGAGGGCGGCGACGGTCTTTTCATAGGCGAGGGTCCGCGCGTAGTCGGCTCCCGTGGCGGCCCAAGGGAGAGAGCATGCCGCGGCGGCAAAACCTGCGCAGACCCACGCCTTACGCATGTTCGCGGCTCCCGTCGGCCACCGCTGCCAGTTCCAGCAGCGGGGTGAGGTGCGTCAGGGGGCCGTCCACATGGCAGGCGACCTCGATGACCTGCATCGGGCCTGTACCGTCATTGATCACCTCGGCGGTCTGCTCCGGGCCAATCTCGAAAGTGGCGCCGGCGCGGATCTCGCGGCGGCGGCTGCCCATGTGCAGCATGCCGCCACCCGAGGCGACGACCATCAGCCGCCGGAACTCCGAGCCGCTTTCCACCGGCAGTGTCGCGCCGGGGTTCACCGTGAGGTGCCGCAGCATGTAGCCGGCGCCCGAGGCGAGCTTGCCCTGCTTGCCCCAGTCGGTGGCGCCGAACGAGTGATCCTCCGCCTCGCGGCGGCTCTGCGCCTTGAGTTGCTCGACCACTTTCTTGACGTCCTGCGATTGCTCGCGGGTGGTCACCAGCAAGGCGTCATGGGTGTCGACCACGACGAGGTTGTCGACCCCGACCACCGCGACCAGACGATCGGAACCACGGACATAGCTGCCGCGTGAGTTGACCATCATCACGTCGCCGCTGACGACGTTGTTGTCCTCGGACTTCTTGCCGATGGTGTGGAACGCCGCCCAGGCGCCCACGTCGTCCCATTCGACATCGGCCGGCGCCAGCGCCACGGTCTTCGATTTCTCGAACACCGCGCGCTCGGTCGGCAGGCTTTCGGCCGAACCGAAGCTCGCTTCCTCGAGCACCAGGGCGCCGTCTTCGCTGACCGCATTGGCAAGCGAAGCGCTGACCGCCCCGAAGGTCACCGGGTCGAAACGGCGATATTCCTCGATCACCGTATCGGCGCGCATCAGCGAAATGCCCGAAGCCCAGTAGGCAAGCCCGGTCTCGATCAGCGACTGCGCCGTCTGGGCGTTCGGTTTCTCGATGAACTTCTCGGCCCGATGCACGCCGCGATAGTTGGAGAACTCGCCGCCATCGATGATGTAGCCGTAGCCGGTCTCGTTGTAGCGCGGCTTGATGCCGAAGGTGACGATCAAGCCATCCGCCGCCGCCTTGTGCGACTCCCGGATGCGAGAGTTGAGGTCGCCCTCGATCACGTGGTCCGACGGGCAGATCAGCAGCACCGCATCGGGGTCGGTGCGGGCGATCAGCAGCGCCGCCGACAGCACCGCCGGCCCGGTATTGCGCGCCACCGGCTCGGCGATGATCCGCGCATTGCGCTGTACATCGCGAAGCTGGCGACGGACCGTACCCAGGTGTCCGCCGGCGACCGACACCACGGGGTCGTGGAACAGTTCGCCCCGGTGCCGCTGCACGGTGGTCTGGAAGAAGGTGATCGAGCCCTCATGGTCGATCGGCTGGAACTGTTTCGGTTGCTGGCTGCGGGACAACGGCCAAAGCCGCGTACCCACGCCTCCGCAAAGCACGACTGGATGGATGGCGTTCATGTTAGTGGCCCTCGTTCGCCGGTCCGTTGAAGGAGAAGAACCGCCCCACCGCCGCCAGCGGGTCGGATTTGATCAGCACGTCGACGGGCGAGCCCACTGTGCTCTGGTCGAGCTGGGCGGCCGGTACGAGCGTGACCGGAATAGCGGTGCCGTCAGTGGCGCTCCGCAGCAGTCCCGGCAGTTGCTTGGCATCGAGTGACGCGGTGGTTACCGCACCGCTAGGCATATGCACCTCGGCATGGGCGCCCGAGGCGAGTGCCCTGAGCCCGTTGCCATCGACCTTCGAAGAGATCACCACCGGTGCATCCTTGGGCGCGACGGTCATCACCGTGTCGCCGGCCAGCACCGTGGCGCCGCCCTCGGCTGCACCCGGCGCCACCACGCAGTCGCATGGCATGGAGACGGCAAGCACTTCGCCCGAGGTGGTGCGGATGGCGAAGGCGATCTCGCCCTTGGTCGCCGCCGGATTGACGAAATCGAGCTGGCCCGGGCTGATGGCCCTTAGATCCATGCCGTCGAGCGTAATGGTCGAGAGCCCGGTGACCGGCAAGACGAACAGCCGCTCGTAAAGCTTCACCCCGACGAAGCCGACCAGCAGCAGACCGAGGCCGGCAAAGGCGCCCCAGCGGATGCCGGTCATGATGCCCTGCGAAGCGGAGCGTTGTGCCTTGGGCAGTTCGGACTTCACCTTCTCGGGCTTGTCAGCGGTGCGGATCAGCCCGTCGACGCCGATCAAGTCGCCACCAACCACCGAGTTGAGGATGTAGCGCAGCTGCGGCAGGTGCGGCCCGGTCGGCTCGAGGAAGCGGAGCGTCACCGTACCGGCTTCCGGCGCGCCGGCGCCGATCGCCGCATCCACCGGCAGGCTGATGGCGTAACCGGGGAAGTTGAACACCAGCGTCACCAGCTGCACGCGACCATGCAGTTGCGGGTCGATCAGCCCGGTGGCTTCCGCCCCGACGATGCTGAGCGCGTGGCCCTGGAACGAGCGGCCGTTGATGATGACATTGAACGGCAGCCGGATGACCGGGTGTTCGCCGTGCACGGCGGGTTCCGCCGCCAACGGGGCAGGCGAGGCGCTTCTGCTGGCTTTTGGTTTGTCGAGTTCTGCATGCGCTTCGGTCATTGCTACTGAGCCCTCAGTTGGCATGGATCGGGAAGGGGCTGAGGAGCCCCGTGACGAAGATCACTCCGGCGACGAGCAGGCCCAGGGCGAGCACGTGCATGTAGCTGGAGCTGATGGAGCGGACCCGCCCTTCGGAGCCGCCGCTGTTGCTGACGCTGGTCGCCGACTGGCGGGTCCAGCGCTGGCGGTCGAGGCGGAACATGACCGAGGTCTTGATCGCGGCGCCGAACAGCTGGCCGAAATAGAGCAGGAACGGGTAGCTGATCGGGAATGGCCCGCCGAAGCTGGCGAGCAGCCAGCAATAGGCGTAGCGGGTCGCCATCACCCAGGCGATGTAGGCGACCGCGATCAGCGGATCGACAAACACCGAGAACAATACGATGCCGACCGGCGCGGTCAGCGTCGTCCACATCGAGATGCGCTGGTCGAGGATCGACCACCAGGCGAACGGCCCGATTTTGGTCGGCGACAGCGCCAAGGCGCGGCCATTGGTGCGCAGCATATTGCCGAACCAGCGGCGCATAAGCGTGATGGCGCTCTCGACGAAGCCGGGCTTGGGCTGGGTCTCCATCGAGACGCAGGCCACATCCGGCAGATAGGCCATCTCGTAGCCGTTCTTGAGCAGCCAGAACCAGGTCGACTTGTCGTCGCCGGTGAGGAACTTCACCCGGCCCAGCCGCCAGTGGTCGATATAGTCC
>NZ_LAJE02000155.1 GCF_000970465.2 Devosia insulae DS-56 | reverse complement strand
AGGGGGAGGGGGGGGGGGGGGGGTGCTCTTTCGGAACCGAGCTATCTGACCCGGCGGAAGCGGCAAGCTCCCCGCCCATCCTGCATCAGGCCGTGACGGCCGCCTCGCGTTCGTCGGCGATCGACCAGTTGTAGATGCAGCGGTCGAGTCCGATGGCGATTTCGACTACCAGGACGTCGGTCTCGCGCGTCCCGTTCTTGCCGGTGACCACAGCCTTTTGCGGGAAATCGGTGCGGCGGGAGATCGAGGCGACCTCCATCCATTTGTCGCCATTGTCGACCTCGATATCCATGGTGATCTCGGAATAGGCCGGCAGCCGGTCAGACGGCACGATGCGGGTCGGCAGGCGGGTCACCGCGGCAATCATCCGGCGTACCGGCTCGAGCACCGCGGTGTGGTAGTCGTTGGCGGTGTCGGCGGCATAGGCGCACTGGAACTCCATCTGCCAGAACTCCTTGAGCCGGACGTGCCGGGTCGACTGGTCCTGCTCGCGGCGGAACGACTTGCCAGCCTGCCAGACGCAGAACGGCAGCCGGGTTTTGGCGTGGGTGTTGAGCTGGTGCGTCATGTAGACATAGGTCGAGGGCGTGGTCTCGGGCCGGAGCACCAGTTCGCGCTCGCTGTCGGAACTGCGCTGCGGCACATAGATATCGTCCGGGCCATAGGCGGACGAGATCAGTTCGCGCGGCGTCAGGATCGGCGCTTCGACGCGGCGGATGTCCCAGGCGGGGTTGATCGAGCGGAGGAGCACGGTGACCTCGGCCGAAATGTAGGAGATGGCGCTGTCGCGCAGGCGGATCTCGCGCTCGTTCCAATGGACAAGCCCGTTGGCGTCATAAAGGGAAAGCATGTTGCTCTCTCGTTCTCAGGGTATGGGGATGTGGTTCGGGCTTTACGTCTCCGGCGGGCGGAGACGGCGCATGCCGAACCCCCGCGTCTAGCCGAAGACGCCCATACCTCGACGACCGGCGCCACGGAGCGCGGCCGGAACAATGGATGCAGCAATGTTCACAAGCTCGAACATGGGCGCGAACCTATGCGAGGGCGCGCGATGGCGCAAGCACTGCCATCAGGTGCCCCAGGTGCCGCCCGGCGCGCCATCCGGACGCCAGGTCAGCTGCTGGTAGACCTTCTTCGCCACCGCCTGCATCTGTGCTTCGGGCAGGTCGCCGACCACGGTGCAGGTGATCTTGTCATTGGCCCAGTAGAAGGCATCGAGATTGTCGCGCGCCGTGAATTCCTTGTCGGTGCGGCGGTCGGGCAGGGCGGCAGTGATGTAGACCGTTACCCGCTCCTGCGCCGCGTTCTCGTACATCAACTGCGCGGCCGGGCCGGCGGACTGTTCCCCATAGCCGGGCAGCAGCCGGCCGCCCACCAGGGTGAAGCCGTCGGCGGCAAGGTCAGGTGGATTGATCGGGCGCTCGACGCGGTTCGATAGCCACGAGACGAGGTGATCCTTGTCGGCGGCGACGACTTCGACGGCGTGGCGGTTCTCCTTGACGTAAAGCGCGTGCGCCGAGACGGCCGAGGCGATCAGTTCCTGGCGCGGCGGTGGACTAAAATAGTCACGACCGGCCCAGCCGAGCGCGCCGCCCAGCGCCAGCGTCACCACTGCCGCGGCAGCGGCCTGCGACCAGCCGAAGCTGCGGGAAGCGGCGGGCGAGCGGGCGATCAGGTGTGGGTCGAGCCGCGACGGCACGGTCTCGTCGGCGGTGCTGCCGAACAAGGCGGTCAGCGCCTCGTTCTGGCGCTGCCAGTTGACCAGTTCGGCGGCTTTGTCGGGATGGGCGGCGAGCCAGGCCTCGACCTCGGCGGCGCGCTCCGGTGGCAACTGGCCATCGACGAAGGCGTGGAGGTCGGTTTCGGAGACGGGTGCGAGGTTCGTCATTTGACCGACCTCAATCTGGGTTCCTCGCCGCTGCCGGTCAACGCGCGGAGCGCGGCACGGGCGCGGCCGAGACGGGACATCAGCGTGCCGGCGGGGATGCCGAGGATATCGGCGGCGTCCTGGTAGCTCAGGCCTTCGAGCACGACCAGCAGCAGCGCCTCGCGCTGGTCGTCGGGTAGGCGGTCGATGGCACGGGACATTTCGGCGAGGGCGATACGGCCCGGTTGCGCGGGAGCAACCGAGGGTTCGGAAACGAGGCTGTCGATGGGAACGTGCTCTCCACGGCGGCGCTCGAAGCGAAGGTCGTTGCGCCAGAGGTTGATCAGGATACGGAACAGCCAGGCCTGCAGCGGCCCGGTAGGAGCGAACAGGCTGCGCTTGCGGATCGCCCGCTCGAGACAGTCCTGGACGAGATCATCGGCGCGATCGGCGTTGCGCGTCAGCGCGCGCGCATAGCGACGCAATGTCGGAACCGTCGCCTCGATCTCATCCAGGAAGTCCATGTAGCTGTTGCCGGCCTACTTCTCGACGGCAGTGTGCCAGACCTCGCCGACCATGTCGCCGGTGGTGTCGCCGGGCTTCTCGTCCTTCACCCAGAAATAGAGCGGCCAGCCCTTGTAGGCCCACATCTTGGAGCCGTCGGTGCGGTCGACCAGGGTGAAATCGCCCTCGGCCGTGGCGCCGGCATCGGCGATCAGCGGGGGCCAGTTCTCGGCGCACTTGTCGTAGCAGTTGGTGACGCCGACGGCGTCCTTGTCGAAGGTATAGAGCGTCATGTCGTTGGCGCCGACCAGCACTTCCTTGCCGGCGATCTCCATGGTCTTGATGGCGCCGCCGACATAATCCTCGGCGATGGCGGCGGTAGCGAACAGGGCGAGCGCGGCAGCGCCGAGCGTGACTGCAAGTTTCATGATTCCCTCCGTTGGGCTTGTCGGGTGCGGGCATTGGGCCGCGCCTCATTGTCTCCAACACCGCGGCGCGGGACTTATTCCCGACGCCAGAGATTTTTCTTCGGATTTGATCGGGGCGGCTGGTGGACAGTTCGGCCGCTGCCTGTTCATCTAGACGCAAGGTCGGATGAGACGGCCAGACAAATCAGCCAGAGGAGGACTAACTCAATGAAGCGACGCGAATTCTTCAAATCCGCCACCGCCATGACCGCGGGAGTGGCTGCCGCCACGGCCCTCGCCGCGCCCGCCATCGCCCAGGGCAACATTACCTGGCGCATGGTCACGACATGGCCGAAGAACTTCCCCGGACTTGGTGTCGGTGCACAGAATCTGGCTGATCGGATCACGGCTGCATCGGGCGGTCGGTTGACGGTGCAGGTTTTCGCGGCAGGCGAAATGGTGCCACCACTGCAATCGCTCGATGCGGTTATCGATGGGTCAGCCGAGATGAGCCACGGCGCGGCGTATTACTGGCAGAACAAGAGCCAGGGCCTGAGCTTTTACACCGGTGTGCCGTACGGCATGACCAGCCGCGAGCTCACTGCCTGGGTGCGATTTCTTGGCGGGCAGGAAATCTGGGACGAAATCTATGACCAGTTCGGCGTGCAGGGGTTCCTCAGCGGCGATACAGGCACGCAGGCCGGTGGCTGGTTCAAGAAGGAACTGACCGGAGTCGCCGATATCCAGGGCCTGCGCTTCCGCACCCCGGGTCTCGGTGGCCAGACCTGGGCCAAGCTCGGCGCGGCGGTGACCAACATGGCAGCGGGTGAAATCTTCGCGGCGCTGCAGTCCGGCACGCTCGATGCGGCGGAGTTCGTCGGCCCCTACAACGATTTGGCGCTCGGCTTCTACCAGATCGCCAAGAACTATTATTTCCCGAGCTTCGTCGAGCCGGGCCTCGCCACCGAACTGGTGGTTTCGAAGGCGAAGTTCCAGGCGCTGCCTGAGGATCTTCAGGCTATCGTCAAGGCTGTCACCCAGGCGGCCTACGACGATGTCGCCTCCGACATGTACGCCAACGACCCGCGGGCGCTGCAGGCGCTGGTGAGCGAGCACGGCGTGCAGGTCAGGCAGTTCCCCGAGGAGATCCTCGAGGCGGGCGCCAAGGCGGCCTCGGAGATCATCGCCGATATTCGCAGCAATGGCGACGCGCTGACCAAGAAGGTGGCCGAGAGCTATGTGTCGGCCTTCAATCTGCTGCGGACCCGTACCGAGGGGACCGATATGCCGTTCCTCGCTGCGCGGCAGAAGTATTTCAGCTTCAGCTGAGGCAGCTCCGGCAACAGATGACGGCCCGGGATTTAGCCTGGGCCGTTTTTTGTTGGTTCAGCGGTACAACAGCCGCGGCAGCCAAGTGGCGAGATCGGGCCAGAGGAACAGCACGCCGATGGCCATCAACTGCAGCGCGACGAATGGTCCGACGCCCCGATAGATCATCATCGTGGTGACGCGGGAAGGCGCCACACCGCGCAGATAAAAGAGCGAGAACCCAAATGGCGGCGTGAGGAAACTGGTCTGCAGGGTGACGCCCACTGCGACGCCCAGCCAGATCGGATCCACACCGAGCGTCAGCAGGATCGGCGCGGTGATCGGGATCACGATGAAGATGATCTCGAAAGTGTCGAGGATGAAACCGAGCACGAACATGATCAGCACGACGATGATGGTGGCGCCGATGGCGCCGCCCGGCATGTTCGAAAGGAAGGCATGCACGAGGTTGTCGCCACCCATAAGACGGAAGACGATCGAGAACACCGCGGCGCCGAATAGAATAATGAAGATCATCGAAGTCATCGTCGCGGTTGCGACGACGGCCTGCTTGAGCACGCTGAAGGTGAAGCGCCGCTTTGCTGCGGCGAGGGCGATAGCGCCAACCGAGCCAACCGACGCCGCCTCGGTCGGCGTGGCGATGCCGCCAAGTATCGAGCCCAGTACGGCGACGATGAGTGCAAGGGCGGGCACCAGCGCCACCAGAACTTCACGCCACAGATGACGCTTCTCCTCGGCCGGCACGGGTGTTGCCGGGCAGGATTGGGGGTTGGTAATGGCCTTGAAGATCATCCAGCCGATATAGAGCGTCACCAGCACCAGCCCGGGGATGAATGCGCCGGCGAACAGCGCGCCGACCGATACTGGTTCGGGTGCAAAGTTGCCCTTGGCCATCTGGACCTGGGCGTTGATGCCGCTCAGCATGTCGCCCATGAAGATCAGCACCGTCGAAGGCGGTATGATCTGGCCCAGGGTGCCGGAGGCGCAAATGACGCCTGAGGCGAGCTTGGGGTCGTAGCCGGCGCGCAGCATGGCGGGCAGGGAGATCAGCCCCATGGTCACGACGGTCGCTCCGACGACGCCGGTCGAGGCCGCGAGCAGGGCGCCTACCAGGATCACCGAGATGCCAAGGCCGCCACGCAGGTTGCCGAACAACTTGCCCATGGTGGTGAGCAGCGCCTCTGCGATGCCTGTGCGCTCGAGCATCACGCCCATGAAGACGAAGAGCGGAACTGCGACCAGCACTTCGTTCGACATGGTGCCGATGTAGCGGTTGGCGAGCGAGCCGAAGTTCGAGGGGTCGAAGATGCCGAGGAACATGCCGGCAGTGCCGAACAGCAGAGCTGTGCCGGCGAGCGAGAAGGCCACCGGGAAGCCGAGCAGCAGGACGCCGATCACGCCGAGGAACATAGTGGCGGCGAGGATCTCGCCCAGCAGTACCGAACTCATGAGGCAGACTCGTCGCGATAGCGTAGCGGTTCGGGCAATTGGTCTTCGCAACCGGCGAGCACGAGGATGGAACGGCAGGCCATGGCGAGGCCCTGCAACCCGACGACGACGACGAATACGATGATGAAGGATTTGAGGACAAAGAGCCCGGGCATGCCGCCGACATTGGCGGAGCCCTCGTAGATGCGCCAGGATCGCATGACGAAGGGCCAGGCGTAGATGCCCACCACGAGCACGTAGGGGATCAGAAAGAGCACGACGCCGATCAGGTCGGCGATCGCCTTGCCGCGGGTTGACCACGACCGGTAGAAAATATCGACCCGCACGTGATCGTCGCGCAGCAGCGCGAAGCCGGCGACGCCGGTAAACATGGCCCCCGACAGCCAGACATAGAGGTCCTGCATCCACAATTGCGTGGTGTGGAAGAAGTAGCGCTGCACCACCACCGCGAAGCACACCAGGACCACGGCCAGCGACAGCCAACTCAGCGCCAGGCCCAGCCAGCGATTTATCGCGCCGACCGCCCGGACATACCCGACCAGTATCTGCACCCGTCCTCCCAGTTCCCCGATGCGCTTCGCGTTCAGGCGCGAACAGTTTTTGTCTTTCCTGGCAGGGAACACGCGTCGCACCGCTCCGTCAACGCCTTGTGGCCAGGCTGCTGCATTCATTGCCTAATAGACAAATTAATTTGCCTATTGTAGTCTGCGGACATGGACAAGCTGACGCCGGCCCTGATTGAGGATGCAACGAAGGCGCGGCAGGCGATGACGCCGCTGCGGCTGAAGCTGCTGGTGCTGCTGCGCGAGCCGGGTTCGGCGGCGACGCTGGCGGTGGCGCTGGAGCTGCCGCGACAGAAGGTGGGCTATCACCTGCATGCGCTGGAAAAGGCCGGGCTGGTGATGCCGGCCGGCACGCGGCAGCGGCGCGGCTTCACCGAGCGGCTGTTCGTCGCCAGGGCCGGCTCGTTCGTCGTCGATCCCTCGATCTTCGGCGTCCCGCCGGCGGTGGAAAAGCAGGATCGCTTCGCCGCCGAGCACCTGGTGGCGCGCTCGGCCGAGACGGTGCGCGAGGTGACGCGGATGCAGGCGGCCGCGGCCGACGAGGGCGTCCGGCTGCTGACCTTCACCATCGAGGCGGATATCGGCTTTGCCGCGCCGCAGGATATCGAGGCCTTTGCCGAGCGACTGACGGCGATGGTCGCCGGGCTCGCCGAAGAGTTCGCGCCGAAAGGCGAGGGGCGGCGCTACCGCGTGATGATCGGCGGGCACCCGGCGATCAAGGGCAAGCCGACCGGCAGGATCAACTGAGGAGTACGAAATGGCCGAGAAACAGGATCGCGTTATCGTCGAGATGACCATCGCGGCGCCGATCGAGACGGTGTGGGCGGCGCTGCGTGACCCCGCGCAGATGCTCAACTGGTTCGGCTGGGACGCCGATACGCTGAAGGACGAGATCCAGTTCATCTTCTTCGACCACGCCACGGCGGATGAGGCCAACAAGGTGCTGGCCATTCACGAGCACGAAGGGATTGCCGACCGCATGGAGCTCAGGGCGACGCCCGGCGGTACGATCCTGCGGGTGGTGCGCAGCAGCGCGGTGACCGGCGACTGGAATGCGTTCTACGAGGATACCTGGGAGGGTTGGACGACGTTCTTCCAGCAGCTGCGGCACTATATCGAGCGGCATCCGGGGGCGAAGCGGCGGACGCTGTTCCTCTCGGGCAAGCTGCAGGCGCCGGGAGCGCTGCCGGTCGAAGCGCTGGGGCTCGATGCGCTGTGGAGCGCCGCTGCGGGCAGCAAGGCGGCCTTCGAGCTGCCGGTTGGTGAGCAGGTGGCCGGTACGGTGTGGCACCACTCGCAGCACCAGGTCGGGATGAGTGTCGATGGCTGGGGTGATGGGCTCATGGTGATCACCGACCAGCCGGCGCCGAATGGCGGGCCGAATGGCGGCGGCACCGCGGTGCTGACGACGTTCGGGCTGTCGGACGCAGAGTTTGTCGCGCTGGAGCAGCGCTGGACGGCGTGGTGGCGGGAGCGGTTCGTGAAGGCGAGCTGACCGGGTTTTGCAGGCGCGCTGACTGAGAGAGACGGCCCCCTCCCATCCTCCCCCATGAAGGGGGAGGTGCCCGCCGGTGAGAAGGGCTCGATCGAGCCACAAACTCCTCTTCACCTCCCCCTTTATGGGGGAGGCCGGGAGGGGGCCGTCTGCTTCAGTTTGAAGGGGCTATTACCCCTCCAGCCACTGCACCTGCTCAGCCGTCAGCTTGATGTCGAAGGCGTTCATGCTGTCGTCCAGTTCGCCGAGCTTGCGCGGGCCGATCAGCGGGATGGACGGGAAGTCCTGGGCCAGCACGTAGGCAAGCGCCACGTGGATCGGGCTCTTGCCGAGCTTGGTGGCCAGTTCGATCGCCCGGTCGCGACGCACAAAGTTCTGCTCGTTGTACCAGACGCGGACCATTTCCTCGTTGTCGCGCTTATCGCGGCCGGCGAGGTCAGTGAAGAAGCCACGGGCCTGGCTCGACCAGGAGAAGTTCGGGATCTGGCGATCCCTGAGCCACTGCTTCCACTCTGATGTCGACGAGGTGACGCAGCCGGCCCAGATCGGATCGAGCATCTCGGCGAGGGCGAAGTTGTTGGAGAGCGCGCCCGGCCGCTGCTTGCCGTGCTTGTCGGCATAGGCAATGGCCTCGTCGAAGCGCTCGCGGGTCCAGTTCGAACCGCCGAACGGTCCGCGGATGCGGCCCTTCTTCACCTCGGCATCCATGGCGTCGACGAATTCACCGACCGGCACGTCGAGGTTGTCGCGGTGCATGAAGTAGACATCGACATAGTCGGTCTGCAGCCGATCGAGCGACTGGGTCAACTGTTTGGAGATCACGTCCGGGTAGACCAGCGGGCTATGGGCGCCCTTGCCGATCACCACGGCCTCTTCGCGCACGCCGCGCGACTTCTGCCACTCGCCGAACAGCTTTTCGGTATAGCCGCCGGCGTAGATGAAGGCGGTGTCGAAGATGTTGCCGCCCTTTTCCCAGAACGCATCGAGCAGGATGGCGCCGGAAGCGAAGGTGCGGAAATCTTCAAAGCCCAGCGCAGCGGCGGAGGCGGCCTTCTTGACGCCCGGAATAGTGCGCTTGGGGATCACCGTGCCGCCGGATTTGAGCGGGCGGCCCGACAGCGTGTTGATGCGGCGGGTCGACTTTTCGATGCTGAACTCGATGCCGGCATCGGCGCGCCACTTGTCGAGCGCACGGGCCTGGCCGAGGCTGTCGGCCCAGGTCATGCCCGGCGCGGTCAGCTCCTGCCGGCCGGCGAGGATGGCTTCGGCAGCCGCATCGGCCTCGAACGAGAACAGGTGCTTCTGCTTGCCGACGCTGATCGTCTCGCGGCTGCCGTCATTGCGGATGATGTCGATCTTGCCGTCGCCGCCTTCACGGCCGCCATCGGCGAACCAGAAGTTCGGCACTTCGATGCGGCCGTCCGAGCCGAGGATGCGCAGCATGTTGTCCTGGTTGACGAACACCGAGCAACTGACTTCGGCGATGATGCCGTTCTCGAACTGCAGCAGCGCCGCGGCCCAGTCATCGGTGCCTTCGGCATTGAGACGGGCCATGCCCGACACCTTCACCGGATCGGCGAACGGCCGACCCAGCGAAGCGCCGGCGATGAAGCGCGACATCGAGACTGGATAGCCGCCGACATCGAGGATGCCGCCCCCGGCGAGTTCCGAGGCGAAGATGCGGTGGTCGGGGATGAACTTGCCCATCTGGAAGCCGAAGCTCGACTTGATGGCGCGCACTTCGCCGATGGTGCCGGAATTCACCAGCTCCCAGAGCTTCTGGGTCTGCGGGTGCAGCCGGTACATGAAGGCTTCGCCGACGAAGGTGCCGGCCTTCCTGTGCGCGTGGATCACCGCATCGACTTCGAAGGCGGTAAGCGCCATCGGCTTTTCGACCAGCACGTGCTTGCCGGCTTCGGCCGCCTTGATCGCCCACTCGGCGTGGCCGGTATGGGGCAAAGCGAGATAGACCGCATCGACGTTGGGGTCGGCGAGCAAGGCGTCATAGCCGTGGATGACGCGGGCGCCCGGGAAGTCGTCGGCGAGGCCGGGCTTGTTCGGGTTGCGGGTAGCGATCGCTTCGAGCTTGCCCAGCCGCGAGTCCTTGAGGCCGCGGGTAAAGTCCTTGGCGATGGCGCCCGGGCCGATGATCCCCCAGCGGATGGGGGCCTGAATGGTCATGATACTCTCCTCAAGAAATCGGGCCCAACGGCAGCGATTCCTGCCGTTGGGGCAATTGGCGGTTGGTCGCTATTTCACCGCGCCCAGCATGCCTTCGACGAAGCGGCGCTGGAGCAGGAAGAAGATGATGAGCGTCGGCAGCGTGGCGAGGATCGTGCCGAACAGGATCATGCCGAAGTCGGGGGTATAGGACGAGGTCAGCGACGAGATGACGAGTGTCGCGGTTTTCTGCTCGGGCTTGTTGAGCACGATCAGTGGCCACAGGTAGTTGTTCCAGTTGGCCATGAACACGATGATGATCGCGGCAGCGTAGGTCGAGCGCATCGTGGGCAGGTAGATATAGAAGAAGATCTGCCACTCGTTGAGCCCGTCTACCCGTGCCGCGTCGCGCAGCTCGCCCGGGAACGCCTTGGTCGCCTGGCGGAAGTAGAAGATGATGAAGATCGAGGCGATGCCAGGCAGCACCACGGCCGCCACGGTGCCGACGAGCTTGAACGACGAGATCATCACGAACAGCGGCACCATCAGCGCCGCGAACGGGATCGAAAGCAGCAGCAGCATCAGGGTGAAGATGCGTTCGCGGAACTTCGATCGGAACATCTCGAAGCCGTAGCCGGCAAGCGATGAGATGGCGAGCGTCAGCACGGTCCCGACCAGTGCGATGAAGGCCGAGTTCCAGAAGATGCGCGGGGCATCCACTGTGGCGAAGAAGTTGGCGGCGTTGATGAACAGCTGGTCGCCGAAGGTGGCCTTGCCGATGCCGATATCGACCGAGCGGTTGGTGGCGCCCACGACCATCCAGAAGAACGGGAAGATCGAGACGAAGGCCGCAAGGCTCAGCAGCAGGTACTTGATGGTGCGGGCGACAAAGCCCGGCAGGTTGAACGACCGCGTGCGGCGCTCGGCTCGGGAGGTGGCGAGGGGAAGGGCCTGATCGGTCATTTGCTGCGATCCCGTGCGATGACGAACTGCAGGAAGCTGAGTACGGCAACGAGCAGCACGATGACCCAGGAGACAGTGGCCGAGTAGCCGAAGCTGGGCATGAACTTGAAGGTCAGGTTGTAGATGTAGAGCGAGAGCGTCAGCGTCGAGTCCGAGGGGCCGCCCTGAGTGATGTTGTTGACCTCGTCGAACAGCTGCAGCGTGCCGATGGTCGAAATGATGGTGGTGAACAGGATCACCGGCTTCAGCATCGGCACGGTAATCTGCCAGAACTGCTGCCATCCCGAAGCGCCATCGATGCGGGCCGCTTCGTAGATGGAGCGGTCGACGTTCTGCAGCGCCGCCAGGTAGAACACCATGTTGTAGCCGGTCCAGCGCCAGGTGATGGCGATGATGATCAGGATCTTGGCCCAGAACGGATCCTGCAGCCAGTGGATCGGCTCCTGGATGATCCAGACCGCCATCAGCATCTTGTTGACGATGCCGTCGGTGGCGAACATCGACTTGAACAGGGTCGAGTAGGCGATCAGCGAGGTCACGCAGGGCAGGAAGATGGCGGTGCGAAAGAAGCCGCGGAAGCGCAACTTCGGATCGTTCAGCGCCACTGCCGCGAGCAGCGCCAGCATGATCATGATCGGCACCTGCACGACGAGGAACGTCAGGGTGTTGACCAGCGCGCGGATGAAGACCGGATCCTTGGTGAGGCGGACGATGTTGGCGAAACCGCCGAAATTGAAGTTCATCCCCTTGCCGACCTGGAAGCTCATCCAGAGCGACCACAGGATCGGATAGAGCATGAAGATGCCGAGCAGCACGAGGGCGGGCGCGATGAACGTCCAGCCGGTGATCTGCTCGGTACGACCAAGTCTAGCGTTTGCCATGCCAACTCCCCCGACAGGCGACTTCACAACAGTGCCGGTCGCACGCGGCAAGGCGTGCGACCGCAACATGGGAGTGGGAGGCGGTGCCCGTTGGCCCCGCCTCCGAACCCGTTACTGCATCTGCTGGCTGGCCTGGTCGTTGATGGCCTTCAGCGCGTCGTCAACGCTGCCGCCCTGGGTGATGGTCGGGAGCTGGGCAACCACCGCGGCGTCGACTTCAGCGGTGTAGATGCCGTAGTCGATGCTCGGGATCTTGGCCTGCCACTCGGAGAAGTTCGCCCACACCGGCTGGCCACCGAAGAAATCGTCCGAGGCCTTGTAGGCGTCGCCCGCCGAAGCCGGCAGCCAGGTGCTGAATGCACCCTGGCCGACGAGGATCTTCTGGTAGAAGTCGACGTCGGTCGCCCAGATGGACTTGAGGAAGTCGACGGCTGCGTCCTTGCCGGGACCCGACGACAGCACGTACCAGCTCGAGCCGCCTTCGTTCGAATAGCCGGTCGCGCCCTCGACGCCTTCGAGCTTGGGAATGGGCGCCACGCCCCACTTGCCGGACTGGTCGGGCTGCGACTTGATGGTGCCGGTCATCCACACGCCGTTGAGCGCGACGGTGGTTTCACCCGAGGTGAAGGCGCTGGTGAACTCGGTCCAGCCGGAGGCGGGCTTCACGATATCGGCCTGCCAGATCTTGGCGTAGGTCTCGAGCGCGGCCTTGAGCGGCTTGTTGTCGACGATGTTGAGGCTGCCATCGGCGTTGAAGTACCAGACGCCGGCCGACTGCATCATGATGCGGATGAGGCCGCTGCCATTGAGGTCCAGGGCAATCAGGTTGTGGCCGGTCTTGGCCTTCACGTCCTTGCCGATCTGGATGAACTTGTCCCAGGTCAGGTCCTTGAGAGCGTCGGCTTCGTAGCCGGCTTCCTTGAGGTAGTCGGCGCGATAGAACAGCCCGGTGACGCCCGAGTCGAAGGGCAGCGAGTAGGATTTGCCGTCATGGGTGGCGGCAGCGACCTTGTAAGGCGCGAAAGCGGTCATATCGATCGAGTCGGACAGCGGCACGAAGGCGCCCGGGAACGACTGCAGATACTTCTGCGCCACGTCGTCCTGGATCAGCACGATGTCGGGCAGGCCGGTGGTGTCGCCGGCGAGCAATTGGGTCTGCAGCTTCTGGCGGATATCCTCCTGCTGCATGCTGTCGTCGATCTTGATGTTCACGTCCGGATGCGTGGGGGCATAGCGCGACGCGGCTTCCTTCATGGCGGCGCCGTTGAAGTTGGTATCCCAGGCCCAGACGGTGACATCGACGGCCATGGCGGCGGTCATGGTGAGCACGGAGACGCCGGCGGCTGCGGCAATGGCGAGCGCGTGGCGCCAGCGCGATGCGGTGGTGGTCATACAGTTCCTCCCGTTTTCATTTGGCTCACCTTGGGCAAGCGTGGTTAGAATATGCGACCAAAGGCGCATGTCCGCGACAAAGGGAAACTCGACTTGGCGGAAAGTAAGGTGCATGAGCGCGGGTTTTATCAGCCGCACGCCGGGAGCGTCGAAGCCCATCCGACGATCCTGTCGACGTTCCACAACCACCCGCTGGTGATGCTGAAACCGCACTGGCACGCGCAGGTCGAAGTCAACTTCGTTGTCTCGGGGACCTTGCACTATCGCATGCACACGCACGAGTTGAAGCTCTCGGCGGGCCAGATGGTGCTGTTCTGGGGCGGCCTGCCGCACCAGTTGTACGACCTGAGCGACGATGCCGTTTATGCCGGGGCGCACCTGCCGCTGATGCATTTCTTCCGCTTGCGACTGCCCGAGGATGTGCCGCATCGGTTAATGCAGGGCACGACGCTGCTCAGCTGCACGCCCGATGATTCCGACGCACACAATTTCGTGCGCTGGAACCGCTATGCCCGCTCGGGCGATGCGGTGAAGGCGCAGCACGCGGTGGACGAGTTGCTGCTGCGGCTGGAGCGGGTGCGGTTCGAACCCTACGAGCTGGTGGGTGACAGCAAGGCGGCCGGCCATGCGGTCGAAACCGCCGAAGTGCAGTCGTCGCGCAATGTCGGCAAGATGTGCGATTACATCGCCGAAAATTTCCTGCACGAGATCGACTCGGTCGATATCGCGCGGGCGGCGAACCTCCATCCGAAATACGCCATGAGCATCTTCAAGCGCTCCACCGGCATGACGCTCAACGAGTATGTCAGCCTGTTGCGATTGAGCTATGCGCAGGCGCTGTTGCTGCGTGACGACGCCAATGTGCTGCGCGTTGCCATGGAGTCGGGGTTCGGCTCGCTCAGCGCCTTCAACAAGTCGTTCCGCAAGATCGCCGGCATGTCGCCCTCGGATTTCCGGCGCGACGCCTTCATCCCCGGAGCGCTCGCCTCCTGAGCTTGAATTTTTGCGCGTCGGCATTGTAACGATGCAGCAGTTTTGGCGAGGGAATACGCGATGTTCGTAGTGGGTGGCGAAAGCCTGATCGACCTGATCTCGGAGCCGGTCGGGGCCGATGGGGTGATCCGCCTCGTCGCGCACCAGGGTGGGTCGCCCTACAACTGCGCCATCGCGCTTTCGAAGCTCGGCAACGACACCGGCTTCCTCTGCCCGATCAGCACCGACGGCCTCGGTACCTACCTCTTGGCGCCGCTGGCGGAAGCCGGGGCGAAGCCGCTGCTCGCCGAGCGGGTGGAGGCTTACACCACGCTGGCGGTGGTGACGTTCGATGCCAAAAAGAGTGCGCAGTACGGCTTTTATCGCAATGCCGACCGCGCCTTCACCCGTGAGGGGCTGATCGCGGCGCTGCCAGCCAAGCTCGAGGCGTTCCAGGTCGGCGGCTTCTGCCCGATCGAGCCTGAGGATGCGGCGATCTGGCTGGATGTGGCCAAAGAAGCGGCGCGGCGGGGCGCGACGCTGACCATGGACCCCAATGTGCGGCCGTCGCTGGTGCCCGACTTTGCCGGCTACAAGGCGCGGCTCTCGAGCTTTCTCGACCTCGTCAACCTGGTGAAGGTGTCGATCGAGGACCTCGCCTCGCTGGAGCAGAGCCGCGCAGTGCGCGCCACCGAGCTGACAGCGGCCGAGGTCGAAGCGCTGGTGAAAAAGTACACCGCCGATTTCCTCGGCCGGCCAAATTGCGAGTTGGTGATCGTCACCTTCGGCGACGAGGGCAGCCGGGCCTTCACCAAGTCAGGTTCGGCGAGACAGGGCGTTTACCCGGCCGTGCCGTTCGGCGACACGGTGGGCGCCGGCGACACGCTGATGGCGGCGGTGCTGACGCTGCTCAACGAGCAGGGCAACCTCAAGCCCGGCAAGCTCGGCGCCATGGATGATGCGGCGCTCGCGACGATGCTGCGTTTCGGCGCCGTGGCGGCAGGGCTCAACTGCCAGTTCGTCGGCTGCCACCCGCCGACCCGCGGCGAAGTCGACGCGGTGCTGGCCAAGGCGTAATTGGCGCGACGCGCGGATGGGTGGGGCCGTCATGGTTCAACCCACACCGACGTCATTCCCGCGCAGGCGGGAACCTAGTGGGATGCTGCGGCACCCGCTGAAGCTGAGAAATCCCACTGGGTCCCCGCCTTCGCGGGGATGACGCCGGTGGGTGGTGCGGGGTCGAGTTCGCCGCGAGGCCACTGGCCCTCAGATAACATTCAGCCCCCAGCCCCCTGATAGCGATCGAGCGCATAGCGCCACTGCCACATGGCGAGCGCGACGAAGAACGGTCCGGCGAGCAAGGCTGCCGGGCCGGCCCAATCGCCCAGGATCGGCACGGGCTTACCCAGCAGTACCGCGACCGGCACGGCGGCCATGAAGCCGAGTGGCACGAAGCTCAGCATGGTCGCCTGGATGGCGGTGGGGAAGATGTTGATCGGGTAACGCGACAGCTCCCAGAAGCCGAAGAACAGCGAATAGAGGTGGTTGGAGCGGGTCCAGATCAGCGCCGTGGCGCCGATCATGGTGAGGACTGCGCCGGTGACCATGGCGGCGCTGATCAGTGAGGCGAGGAAGTAGGCGACCCAGCCGATCGACCAGGGTACGGCGACGATCGAGAGGGCCCAGCCCATCATGACGATGCCGAGCAGGGCGTGGCCGGTGTAACCGGGGTTGAGGCCGGAAAACACCATATAGGCCCAGGGGCTGATCGGCTTGGTCAAGAGCGTATCGAGGGTGCCGAGCCGCACCGCTTCCTCGAGCTGGCGCATCTGGGTGAAGCTCATGCAGGCGCCGAGCGAGTAGCCAAGCAGGTGGAACGAGAACAGCAACGCGAGCTCCGACCAGTTCCAGCCGGCAATGGTGCCGAAGCGGTCGGCGAGGATCCAGATCACCGCGAATGAGCTCGCATAGGTGATGACCTGGGCGACGCGGTCGATCCAGAAGGCGCCGCGATATTCCAGCTGCGAGCGCAGGTACATCAGCGCGAGGCGCGGCAGGATGCGGAGGGTGCGCAGCATCTCAGCCTCCCTGCACCACGATGCGGGTGGAGGCCTGGCGCCAGAGCAGTACCACGCCGACCGCGAGCAATGCCGCCCAGCCGAGGCCGAGGCCGAAATAAGAAAGGGTCGCCGTGACGTCGAGCCGACCCAGCCAGACGGCCGAGGGGTAGTAGACGATCCAGGCGAAGGGCAGGTGCGCGGCGATGACGGCGACCGGGGCGGGGAAGAACCAGAACGGGATCAACTGGCCGGAAAGCAGGTTGAGGATCGCCTGCATCATCCATTCGAGCGAGAACGAGGTGAGGAGCCAGAAGGCGACGAGGCCGAACAGCGCCGAGAGCAGGGCGATGATGGTGTAGGCGAGGAGGCCATAGGCGACGAACATCACGCCGTGGAACGGGCTCGCCGGGGGCAGCATGCCGTAGACGGCGGCAACGACTGCCACTGTCGGCACGACGAGGATGACGAAGCGAAAAGCGGCGCGGCCGAGTTCGGTGGCGAGCACATAGAGCGGGAAGCTGGCGGGCTTCAGCAGCCACACGGCCACGTCGCCCGTACGCAGCGCCTGGCCGATGCCGCTGATGATCGATTCGTAGCGGATGGCGCCGGTCACCGCGCCGCCGAGCAGCGCGTAGGTCACCATCTGCTCGAGGCTGACGCCGGCAATGCTGGCAGTGCCGCCATAGATGGCGACCCAGATGGCGACGCGGGCAAACACCTGCACCAGCTTGCCGATCATGTTGGCCCAGACCTCGTGGCGATAGGCGAGCTGGGTCAGAAAGGCGCTGCGGGCGAAGGCGAAGTAGACGCTCATCTGGGCGGCAACTCGGCGTTGCGGCGCTGGTAGAAGGTCCGGATCACCTCCTCGATATTGGGCTCCTCGATTGAGATGTCCTTGAGCGCGGTGGTGTCGCCGATCTCGTCGAGCACATGCACCAACGAGATGTCGTCGCGCTCCAGCAGGTAGTGCTTGCGCAGGCCATCGTCGGACGTGAGCCGCGCGCTTTTGAGTTCGAGCGGCCCGGGATCGGCGGCGAATTCCAGCATCAGCCGGCGGGCCGAGCCGAGGGCGGTGCGGAGCTTTGCCGTTTCGCCGTCGAAGATCAGGCGGCTGTGATCGACCATGATCAGGCGTGGGCAGATCTCCTCGATATCCTGCAGGTCGTGCGTGGTGAGGATGATGGTGGTGCCACGTTCGCGGTTGACGCGCGACAGGAACTTGCGCACCGCATCCTTGGCAACGACGTCGAGGCCGATGGTCGGCTCGTCGAGGAACAGGATTTTGGGATCATGCAGCAGCGCCATGACGATCTCGGCGCGCATGCGCTGCCCCAGACTCAACTGCCGGACGGCGCGCTCGAGGAAGGGCTCCAAGTCTAGCAGGCTGCTGAGCGATTTCAGGTTCTCGTCGAAGCGAGGGCGCGGGATGCCATAAATCTCGCGGTGCAGTTCGAACGAGTCGCGCACCGGCAGGTCCCACCAGAGCTGGCTGCGCTGGCCGAAGACCACGCCGATCTCACGAGCATTGGCCTGGCGCTCGCGGTGCGGCACGCGCCCCAACACGGTGAGGTCACCGGCCGACGGCACGAGAATGCCGGTCATCATCTTGATCATCGTCGATTTGCCGGCGCCGTTCGGGCCGAGATAGCCGACCGCCTCGCCCTGGGCGATGGCAAAGCTCACGTCGGTCACCGCCTCGATCTCGGTGTATTCGGCGGTAACCAGAGTCTTCAGCGCGCCCAGAAAGCCGGGGAACCGGCGATGCTGCCGGAACCGCTTGGAAACGGCTCGTGCCTCGATGATTTGAGCCATAGTGGGGGCCGCCCCCTAGCGGCCTGGCGTCGAGGCTAGCTGATTCCGCTGCTCACAGGCTCGTCAGTTGCGGTTAATTGGCAGCGCTGGTCAATTGCCGCCCGAGTTGCTGGCGGAGGCCTGTTACATTGCGTCACTGGGTTTGGATGCTCCTGGTAGCAGTGCTGCTGGGAGCCGGCATTGCCGTCTATATGCTGAAGCCGGTGCAGGGCGCGGCGCGCGATCTGACGCTCGCCGGCGACGTGACGCGTGGGCAGTATTTGCTGCGGCTTGGCGATTGCATCACCTGCCACACCGACAAGAAGAGCGGCGTCGCCGAGCTGGGCGGCGGCCCCGGGCTGGTGACACCGTTCGGCACGTTCTATGCGCCCAACATCACCTCCGACCCCAAGGCGGGCATTGGCGGCTGGACGCTGGCGCAGTTCTCGAAAGCGATCAGCGATGGCGAAGGGCCGGCGGGGCATCTTTATCCGGCGTTCCCCTATGAAAACTACACGCTGATGAGCGACCAGGATGTCGCCGATCTCTATGCCGCGCTGCAGCAGGTGCCGCCGGTCAGCACTTCGGCCAAGCCGCACGAGGTGGCCTTCCCGTTCGACATGCGGCCGCTGGTGGCCGGCTGGAAGAACCTGTTCTTCACGCCGCGCCGCTACGAGGCCGATCCGAGCCACTCGGAACGCTGGAACCGCGGGCGCTATCTGGTCGAGGGGCCGGGGCACTGCGTGATGTGCCACTCGCCGCGGAACCTCCTCGGTGCGGTGGAGAAGGGCAAGGAACTGACCGGCAACCCGGCCGGCGGCACCGGCGGCAAGGCCCCGGCACTCACAGCCGAACGGCTGAAGGCCGAAGGCTATGACGTCGCTTCGATCGCCAGCGCGCTAAGCGACGGATTTACCCCGGAGTTCAACGTGCTCGGCAGCGCCATGGGCGAGGTGATCACCGACGGCACCTCGTTCTGGACCGAGGCGGACCGCGAAGCGGTGGGGGCGTATCTGCTCGGAGAGGAGTAGGTTAGTCGTCGAACAGGCTTGCTGTGATCTCGCGTGCGCCGTGCATGATGCGGCGAATCTCGATGAAGTGGTCCGAGATCGAGTAGAAGACCAGGTAGCTGCCCGACGGATAGTATCGGATCCCCGGACCGAGTTCTGTGCGCTGTGGACCGGCTTCAGGGTAATCGGCAAGCAGGTTCGCGATGTGGTCGAGGTCCGTCAGAACCGCATCGGCGGCCCTGACGCTATCTTCGGCGATTGAAAGCCAGATGTCGGACTGATCAAGCTTGGCCTGTGGCCAGCGGCGAACTCTAAGCGGCATTGCTCTTCTTGCGCTCAGCCAGAATGCGGCGGCCTTCGCGCTTGATGTCCTCGACATCCCACGGCTCAGGCTCGCCTTCGTAGCCCTTGGCGATTTCGGCACGCAGCCAGTCCAGCTTGGCCTGCCGCGTGATTTCTCGCTCTTCCATCAGCCGCAGCCCGTCACGCAGCACTTCGCTGGCGCTGTTGTAGCGGCCGCTTTCGACGAGCTCGCGGACGAACTTCTCGTAGTGTTCCCCGAGGGTGTAGCTGGATGGCATGGCTGGTCTCCTTCAGGGAGCAGACTATCACTTTATGATAGTTTTGCCATCAGGCCCCGGCGCGGATAGCGAGGGCGTCTTCGAGGGTCATCTCGGTGTGGTGCTCCCATTCGGGGCGCGGTTCTGGGAAATCGGTGCGGAAGTGGCCGCCGCGGCTTTCTTCACGCTGCAACGCACCGGCCGCGACCATGGTCGCGGAGGTGGTCATGTTGAGGAACGAGCGGGTGACGCCCTGCGCGGTGACCTCGATCTCGGCAATGCGGCGCAACGCGGTGCGCAGGTCCGTGGCGTTGCGCTCGACCCCGACCAGGTCGGTCATGGTGCGGCGCAATTCCTTCACCGACACGTGGTTGCGCAGGCGCTCCTCCACCGCCTCGCCCTCGACCGGATCCCAGCCGATGCCGGGGAAGGGGGCGAGGGGGCTCCGCAGCGGCTCGAGGCCGGAGATATCGGCGGCGATGCGCGCGCCATAGACCACGGCCTCGAGCAGCGAGTTCGAGGCGAGGCGGTTGGCGCCATGCAGGCCCGTCGATGAGCACTCGCCGGCGGCCCACAGGCCGGGCAGCGAGGAGCGGCCATTGGCTTCGACCTTGACGCCGCCCATGTGGTAATGTGCCGCCGGGGTGACCGGGATCAGCTGGGTCACCGGGTCGATGCCGAAATCGGTGCAGTATTTGGCGACGGTGGGGAAGGCGGTGAGGATGCGCGCGCCGATCGCCTCGCGGGTATCGAGGAACACTTTCCGGCCGGCTTTGATCTGCCGATAATTGGCGCGGGCGACGATATCGCGCGGCGCCAGCTCGGCATCGGGATGGATCGCCGGCATGAAGCGCTCGCCGAGATCGTTGACGAGGATGGCGCCTTCGCCGCGCAGCGCCTCGGTGGCGAGCGGCGCAGGGTCGGCGCCCGTAGCGATGGCGGTGGGGTGGAACTGCACGAATTCAGGGTCGGCGATCAGCGCCCCGGCGCGGGCCGCCATGCCCATGGCATGGCCGCGCACCCCGGAGGGGTTGGTGGTGACGGCATAGAGCCCGCCGAGCCCACCCGCGGCGAGCACGGTGGCGCGGGCCCGGATCAGCACCGGCTCGGCATAGCGATCACCAAGCTTGCGCGCATAGACGCCGATGATGCGGCCATCGGCGCGGGCGAGATCGACGACGGTCAAACCCTCGACGATGCGGATCGACGGGGTCTTGCGCACCTCGGCAATGATAGCCTGCATGATGGCGTAACCGGCGCGGTCGCCTTCGACGCGTACCACACGGTTGCGCGAGTGGGCAGCTTCCTTGCTCAGCACGTAGTGGCCGAGCTCGTCGCGATCGAACGGGGTGCCCCAGCGGGCGAGGTCCTCGATGCGCGCCGCGGCTTCAGCGGTGACCGATTCCGCTTCGTCCTCATCGACGATGCCGGCGCCGGCGATCTCGGTGTCGACGGCATGGGCATGCGAGGTGTCACCGGGGCCGACCGCCGCAGCGACGCCGCCCTGCGCCCAGGCGGACGAGGCACCATTGCCGAGCGGCACGGGAGAAATGACGGTGACGGGGCGGGGGGCGAGCTTCAGCGCGCAGAACAAGCCGGCCAAACCAGCGCCGACGATGAGAGCACCGTCGGCGTTGAGGACGTTATCAGTAAAGGTCATTGGACTCCCCCGGGCGAAACGCCCGGATCAGGCCTCGTCGACCACCGGAGTTTCTGCGGCCCGCTTCTTAAGCGATTCTATGGCGTTTTTGGCGCTCGACTTCGACTTGTAGGTTTCGGTCCGGACCATGGTCTCGCCGTTCGCGGCGACGAAGCGGACGAAGGTCTGGCCGTCCTTGGAGGCCGCCAGCTCAAAGCGGTAGCCCTTGCCGGTCTCGCCCTTGGCCGTATCCACCACAGATGCGCCGGGAGCGTTCTTCTTCAGCGAGGCAATGGCGTTTTTGGCGCTGTCCTTGCCCGCATAGTTCTCCGACCAGAAGATGGTCTCAGCGTTGTAGACATATTTGGCAACGAACTGCCCGCCCTTGGCGGAGGTGATCTTGAAGGAATGTGGCACGACGCTTTTACCCCTCGGTTGCGGGCCGGGAAGTCGTGGCCCGATCCGGCAAATCTAGCGCGGTGCCAGAGTCGCGCAACCCTCAAAGTCAAGCACGCGCTTGATTTGATTGAGCTTGGGCGGCAAGGGCTACCTACTGATCGAAGCCAGACGCAGACGAAAGTCCATGTCCGCCGATACAGCGCGCGCCATTGCGCAGGGGTCGAAACGGGGTCAGTCGCGCTTCTTGGAGAAGTCGATCATGCGCTGCACGGCGGCGCGGGCGGGTTCGAGCAGTTCGTCGGCGACGGTGACTTCCTCGGTCATGGTGTGGAGCGACCACAGGACGTTCTCGAGGTTGATGCGCTTCATGTGCGGGCAGATGTTGCAGCCGCGGAGGAAATCGACACCGGTCGCTTCGGAGGCGACATTGTCGGACATCGAGCACTCGGTGACCATCACCACGCGTGGTGGCTTCTGGGTCTTGACGTAGTCGATCATCGCGGCGGTCGAGCCGGCGAAATCCACCGCGTCGATCACCTCGGGCGGGCACTCGGGGTGGGCGATGATCTTGGCCGTCGGGTAGGCGTGGCGCAGCTCGGCGATGTCGGCGGCGGTGAAGGTTTCGTGCACCTCGCACGAGCCGGCCCAGGTGATGACCTTCTTTTGCGTCTTCTTGGCGGTGTTGCGCGCCAGGTACTGGTCGGGGATCATGATCACCGTGTCGCCGGCGACGCCGTTGACGATATCGGCGGCGTTCGACGAGGTGCAGCAGACGTCGGTCACTGCCTTCACCGCGGCGGAGGTGTTTACGTAGGTGATGACCGGCACGCCGGGATACTGGGCGCGCATGGCGATGACGTCCTCGGGGGTGATCGAGGAAGCGAGCGAGCAGCCGGCGCGGCTGTCGGGGATCAGCACGGTCTTTTTGGGGTTCAGCAGTTTCGAGGTCTCGGCCATGAAGTGCACGCCGCACTGCACGATGATCGACTGCTTGACCTTGGTGGCCTCGATGGCGAGCTGCAGGCTGTCGCCGACTATATCGGCGACGCCGTGATAGATCTGCGGCGACTGGTAGTTATGGGCAAGGATGACCGCATCCTTCTCCTTCTTCAGCCGGTTGATCTGCAGGATCAGCGGCGCATAGAAGGGCCATTCGATCTCGGGGATGCGGTCCTTCACCCGATCGTAGACGCGCGACGTGACGCGTTCGACCGCCTTGGTGAACTTGAGATCGAAACTCTCCGCGAGGATGGCGCGAGCCTCCTCGAGCGGGGTCAGAGCGTTGATAAGCTGCACCGGACCGTCCCTCCAGACAGGTGGGAGACTTAAGGTCGATTGGCCGCCATTTCAATGTCGCGATTTGGCTTGATCGGCATGCGGCAAGTGCCTAACGCTCTCGCCGAACGACAGCCCCTCGAGGATCGCCATGCCGCAAGACGCCGCCGCCCTTCGCCAGACTCTCTCGCTTGCGCCGGTGATTCCGGTCATCGTCCTCGATGATGTGTCGGCGGCGCGGCCGTTGGCCGAAGCGCTGGTGGCCGGCGGCCTGCCGGTGCTGGAAGTGACGCTGAGGACGCCGCACGCGCTGCAGATCATCGAGGAAATGGCCAAGGTGTCGGGCGCCGTGGTCGGCTCAGGCACGGTGCGTTCGCCGCTGCAGATGGGCCACTCGGTCGATGCCGGCTGCCAGTTCATGGTGTCGCCCGGTGCGTCACCGCGGCTGCTCGAGGCGGCCGAAGAGCACAAGATCCCGCTGCTGCCTGGCATCGGCACGCCGACCGAGGCGATGACCGCGTCGGAACATGGTTACTCGTTTCTTAAGTTTTTCCCGGCCGAGGCGCTGGGTGGGGTGAAGGTGCTGAAAGCCTATGCCAGCCCCCTCGCCGACATCACCTTCTGCCCGACCGGCGGCATCGACATGGCAAAGGCCAGGGAATACCTGGCGCTGCCCAACGTGATCTGCGTCGGCGGCTCGTGGATCATGCCGGCCGATGCCATCGCCAACAGGGACTGGAAGCGGATCGAGACGCTGGCACGGGAAGCGGCGGCGTTGAAGGGCTGAGACTTTCTTCCCTCTCCCCTTGAGGGAGAGGGTGCCCCGCGAAGCGGGGCGGGTGAGGGGAAGTAGCGATATCCGTCCCCTCATCCGTCTCGCTTCGCTCGCCACCTTCTCCCTCAAGGGGAGAAGGAAGAGCCGGAGAGTGCGGTGAAAAAGACTAGTGCGGTCATCGGCCTCTCGCACCTCCGCGTCACGCTCAGCGAAAGCTTCTATATCGGGCCGGGCCGCGCCGACCTGATGGAACTGATCGCCGAGACCGGCTCGATCTCCGAAGCCGCCAAGCGGATGGGGATGTCGTACAAGCGGGCCTGGGGGCTGGTGCAGGCGTTGAACGAGGGGTTCGGGGCGCCGCTGGTGGAGGCGTCGCGCGGCGGCAACGCGCAGGGAGCGTCGCTTACCGCAGCGGGCTGCGAGGTGCTGGAGCGCTATCGCGGTATGCAGGAGGCGACACGCAAGGCGATCGCCCGGGATGTCGAGGCGCTGCTGGCGCTACACGATATGTCCCAAGGAAAATAACGCTTGCTGCCCGCGTCTGGCATTGGCACAACCATCGATATTCCCATTCGGACATATCGAGGATCCTATGCATCGGACCACCCTTCTCGTTGGCATCAGCCTGCTCGCGCTGACGAGCGCGCCGGCCGTTGCGGCCGATGTCAGCGCGGCGGTGGCCGCCAACTTCACCAAACCGGCCGAAGAGATCGGTGCGGCGTTCACGGCGAAGACTGGCGACACGGTGACCTTCAGCTTCGGCGCGACGGGCGCGCTCTACACGCAGATCAGCCAGGGCGCGCCGTTCGAGGTGTTCTTTGCGGCCGACAACAAGCGGCCGGCGCAGGCGGTCAAGGATGGGTTTGCGGTCGACGGCACGGTGTTCACCTATGCGGTGGGCAAGGTCGTGCTCTATTCGCCCTCGCTCGATCTCACCGACGGGGCGGCGGTACTGAAGGCTAACGCGTTCCAGCACCTGTCGGTCGCCGACCCCAAGACCGCGCCCTACGGCGCCGCAGCGATGGAAACGCTGGAAAAGCTCGGGCTGACCGCAGCGGTGACCCCCAAGATCGTTACCGGCGAGAACATCAGCCAGGCGCTGCAGTTCATCGACTCAGGCAATGCCGAGCTCGGCTTCGTGGCGCTCAGCCAGGTGATCGACAAGCCGGCCTCGCAGGTGTGGCGCGTCCCGGCCGAGGACTATTCGCCGATCCTCCAGGATGCAGTGCTGCTGAAGCCCGGTGAGGCCGATCCCGCGGCTGCCGCCTTCCTCGAGTTCTTGAAGGGCGACGAAGCGCGCGCCATCATCGAGAAATACGGCTACGAGGTCGGCTCGGGTCAGTGAGGGCTTTCGGATGCTTGATGCCAGTGAGATCGTCCAGCCTGTCGGGCTGACGCTGACGCTGGCACTCATCGTCACCCTGATCCTGCTGGTCATCGGCACGCCGATCGCCTGGTGGCTCTGCCGCACGCGCTCGCCGCTGCAGGCGCCGATCGCCGCGGTGGTGTCGCTGCCGCTGGTGCTGCCGCCGACCGTGCTCGGGTTCTATCTGCTGCTGGCGTTCGGGCCGAATGGTCCGGGCGGCCTCTTGGCGCCGCTGTGGGGGGCGCGGACGCTGGCCTTCTCGTTCGAGGGGCTGGTCATCGCCTCGGTGCTCTACTCGCTGCCCTTCATGGTGCAGCCGCTCCGCACCGCCTTCGAGGCGCTGGGCGAGGAACCGCTGGAAGCGGCGGCAACGCTCGGGGCCGGGCGGTGGACGACGTTCTCCAGGGTGGTGATCCCGCTGTCGCGCACCGGCTACCTCACCGGCGCCATCCTCACCTTCGCGCATACGGTCGGCGAGTTCGGCGTGGTGCTGATGATCGGCGGCAATATCCCCGGCAAGACCAAGCTGGTGTCGATGGCGATCTACGATTTCGTCGAGCGGTTGGAATGGGACAAGGCGCATATCCTCGCCGGCGGCATGGTGCTGTTCGCGTTCGTGGTGATCACGGCGGTGATGCTGATCGATCGGCGGGTCGGGCGGGTGGTGGGGTGAGTGG
>NZ_LAJE02000154.1 GCF_000970465.2 Devosia insulae DS-56 | reverse complement strand
ACGAGACCACAACAACAACCATTGCCGGCAGCGGCAGATGTGAAAAAGAGACAGCCCCGCAAGGGGGAGGGAGACGCAAGAGCCGCAAGGCTCTGCGCGACCTCGCCGCCCGTACCGGTGACGGCAGTTAACGTCTCCCTCCCCATTGTTGGGGGCAGGGGTCAGGCCGCACCGGCGGCTGAGGGAGAACCAGCCATCCCCTTCCGCGGCAAGAACACCGCTTCCAGCAGCGAGAGCAGCGCGATCGCGCCGACCATCGCCCCACTCGTCAGCACCACGCGCTGCACCACCACCTCGAAGGCGTCGCGGGCGCCGAAGGTTGACGACAGCAGCATTACCAGCGCCACCGAGCAGATGTACTGGTAGTAGAGCGGCCGGCTCGCTCCGGTGGTCATCTTGTCGATGAGGAAGAAGGTGATGCTGGCGATCAGTGCCACCAGCACCGGGAACTGCGGCACCACGTAGTAGATCGCCATCGCCCCGACCGCCACGACGGCGCCGACGATGGTGCCGCCGCCGCGGTCGATCAGCTGTTGCAGGCGCCCGCCGCGATCGGGTTCGGCGCAGATGAAAGCCAGCATGATCGGCACGATCAGGAGGTTCATGTCGCCGGTCGCATAGGTCATCAGCATGATCGGCACATAGACTGCCATGCGGATCAGCAGCTCGGCAGCCGGGTTCTCGGTCGCGAACGGCTTGGGCTGCTCGATATGCACCCGGGCAGTCTGCGGCGGGAACAGGATGTTGAGCACCACCGCGGTCACCCCGACGATCAGCCCGCCGGTCGCCATCGAGTCGCGGATCGCCACCAGCGCCTGGTCGCTATAGAGCACCGACATCGACATCATCGCCGGGAACACCGTCAGCACCACCCCCAGCCGCGAACCCTTGAACAGCATCAGCCCGATGCCGGCGCCGGCCAGCGCGATGTTGACCAGGACGAACAGCATCGGCTCGCTCACCGTCGCCGCCGCCAGCCAGCTGAAGACGAACGCCATCACCGGCAGCATCACCGGGCCCATGAACGAGCGCGGGTTGAGCGCGCCGCGCTGGTTCGACATCAGGCTCATCCCCAGCACCACCGGCATCATCGGCTGCGTGACGCCGAGCGGGTCGGCGAGGATCACGCAGATCGAGACGCTGAACGCGGTGCGAAGTGCCAGGTAGGGGTCTTCGTTGGGGTCGACGCGGGTCAGCTCTTCCATTTTCGCCTCCTCGGCGTGACGTTTCCTAGTTGAGGCCCGACAGCAGACCGCTGAAGCCCATCAGCCCGCGGGCGATGGCCGGCACCACGCCGTCTTCCGGCACGATCAGGACGCTGGCCTCCGAGCCGAGCCGCACATTGGCGGGGAGCGCGCTCATGTCGTCGATGCTGACGCGCACCGGGATTTTGCGCGCCGGCGGGAACCAGCGGGTATCGTTCGACGATTGCGCCAGGCCATTGGTCGTGGTGCGGCCGCTATTGATGCCCCAGGCAATGCTGTCGACCGTGGCTTCGAATTGCTTGCCCGGCGCGGCCTCGAACATCACCACGGCCTTGTCGCCCGGTTGTACGTTGACGAGCTGATTTTCGCGCAGGTCGGCGATCACCATCTGCGTCTTGGGGTTGATGAAGGTCAGCGCCGGCGTGCCGGCGGCAACGAACTGCCCCTCGGCCAGCGACAGGTTCGAGACATAGCCGTCCGCCGGCGCCAGCACCGTGGTGTTGCGGAGCGCGAATTCGGCCTTGTCGAGGGCTGCCTGCGCCGCCCGCACGTTGGGATTGCTGGCGTCAGCCGTGCTGGCCGAGGCTTTGATCCGCTCGAGATCGGCCTTTGCCGCCTCGACGTTGAGCAGCGCCGTCCTGGCATTGGCGTCCGCCGTGTTGAACTTCGCCTGTGACAGCAAGCCCTTGTCGTGGAGCTGCGTCGCGCGCTCCAGTTCCTGCTGCGCGATGGTCAGCGCCACCTCGGTCTGCGCCAGCTTGGCCTTTGCCGCGGGCACCGCCGCGACACCCGACGTCACGTTGTTCATCGCCTGGTCGAGCTGGCCCCTGGCCTGCGCCACGTCCATCAGGAACGTCGTGTCGTCGATCTCGAACAGCGGCTGGCCGGCTTTCACCTCGGCATTGTCTGATATCAACACGTGCTTGACCGGACCGGCGACGCGCGGCGCCACCTGGGTCACCTCGGCGGTGATCGAGGCGCCCGAGGCGAATGGCGCATAGTGATCGGCCAGCGGATACCAGGCGACGACCGCGCCCAGTGTTACCAACAGGCCCATGCCGAACAGCTTTGCCTTCCTGCGGCTTCGGTTCGGCGCCTCGGTCGGTGCTGCCGCGGCCTGGGCCACAACGGCTGGGGGCAGGGGAGCCGGCGCCGGTTCGGCCCGCTCCACCGGAATGTTCACTACCTTGGACTCGTTCGCTGCGCGCCCGATGGCGGGAAGCCCCGCCTTGTCGGCGTTCACAGTGTCTTTGTGGTCCATCGTCGCCTGTGCCTGTGCCATAATCCGCTCCGTCGGCTGCATTCGTCTGATCCCCATCTAGGGCAGCTGATTTAACTTTGCAACAAAGATACTATGTTGCATAGCTATATTGCGCGTGAGGAATGAGACGTTGGAACGAAAGCCCGAGATGGATGAGCTGCTGCGGGACCTGACCGCCGAGGTGACGCACGTCTATCGCTGGCTGGCTGAGCAGGCCGGCATCAATCACACCGATCTGATGTGCCTGTTCTTCGTGCGCTCGTCGGGCGGCCAGGCGACGCCCAAGGCGATCTCGCAGCATCTGGGGCTCACCACCGGCGCCACCGCCATCATGCTCAACCGGCTCGAGGCCGCGCGCTTCATCGAGCGCCATCCGCACCCCACCGACCGGCGCGGCGTGCTGATCATGCTCGGCCCCGCCACCGAGGAATCGGGTCTGTTGCAGCTGCGCGACTATGTGCTGCGCATGAACCAGCCGGTGATCGCCTCATATTCCGAGGCCGAACTGGCGATCGTCCGCCGCTTCATCGGCGACATGCTGGCCAATACCCGCGACACGCTGCGCAAGACCCGCCTCGACAAAGCCGCTCCGGCGCCCGCGGGCGAGTAGGTGTTCGCTCCTCGACGCCCACCCACTGGGCCATCCCCGCGGAAGCGGGGATCTCTCGTGCGGCAGGCCAGAAAACAGAGGTTCCCGCTGTCGCGGGAATGACTCCGTGGGTTGCCGCTTCCAGCAAACCAGGAACATGAGGCCCGCTGGCCTCAGACCTCGAGCAGAGATTTCAGTGCGGTGAAATCGCTGCGGATCCATTCGAGCGCCGAGGCCAGCTGCTCGTCGTCCATCCCCGGTCGGCGGTAGAACACGAAGGTCACCAGCGTGCGATTGCCATCGGCGGTGACGCGCAGCGGCATCATCACCGGCTCCTCGCCTGCTTTGTAGACCGCGTGATCGAGGATGCCCTCGCCATTGGGTGGGCTGAACCGCACGATGCGCGGCCCGAACTCGGTATCGCCGGCCCATTCGAGCGGCCCGATCTGCCTAAACGTCGCGGAATTGATTGCTGCCCAGCGCGGATAGTTCCATGGCGAGGCCAGGAAGCGATAGACCTCGGTCACCGGCTTATCGATAGAGGTCTCAATTGGGTGGGGCTCGAGCATGGCGTCTACCGTTGCCGCCTCACGGGCGGGACGTACCGTAACCCACCCAGCGTGAATGACGCGTTGACGCCTCGTAGCGGAAGGCCGCCTGCGCCGAAGCGAACAGGCAGCCTCCGCAGCTGACGCAACCCGCGCTCAGGCGGCGTGACCGGCCACCGTCTCCACATAGTGCGGGTTGTACATGATCCCCAACACGTTGCCGAACGGGTCGACCACCGACGCGGTGACGAACCCGGTCTCGCCGCGCTTGGTGATCGGGTCGTATTCCTTGGCCCCCAGTTCCTTCAGCCGGGCGAACGCCGCCTCGATGTCGTCGACGTGCCAGAGCAGGATCGCGCCGCCCGGGCCGGGCTGCATCGCTTCGGGCGCATAGCGGCGATCGATGATGCCGAACTCGTCCTCGCTGTCGCCGATGCGGAACTCGATATAGGCCGGCTTTTCGCGGCTCGGCATCTGGAAATAAGCCTCGACACCGAACAGTTCGGCATACCAGTCACGGGCTGCGATCATGTCGTCGGCGAAGAAGTTGACAGTGGCCATGCCGCGCAGGAAGTGCTTGTTGCTCATTTGGAATTTCCTTTCATCGTTAAGCTGATGTCCAGACAATGACCGATGCTCCGACCCCTGTATTTCAGAAACCCGCAGAAGGCGGTGGGCCCGGCGCGTCGCATGAGCCCGGCGCACCCGGCGCACCCGGCGAGCCCGGGGAGCCGCGCGAGCCCGGGGAGCCACGCGAGCCCTATGAGGCGCGCGGGCGGCTCGATCCCCTGGGTTTCGACCGTCACGTGCAGTTCCGCACCGCGCCACCGCCAGCCGATCTCGAGCGCTTCATTGAGCATTTCTGGGTCATTCGCTGGGACAGTTCGCAGGGCCCCTACGACTCCGACCAGGTGATGCACCGCCCTTACGTCGATATCTTCCTGTCGGCCCAGGAGTCCGGCATCCAGGGCACCTTCCGTGGCAAGCGCACCTACTCCGCCGCCGGCAGCGGCCGCATTATCGGGGTGCGCTTTCGCCCCGGCGCCTTCCACGCGTTCTGGACCGGCGAGATGGCCGACCTGCAGGACAAGGTGGTGCCGCTGACAGCGGTGTTTCCCTGGGCCGACGCCAAGGGCATCGCCGCCATTCTCGCGCACGATGACGACGCGGTGATCGCCATGCTGCTGGAGCGCATTCGCGCCGCCTCACCCGCGGCGGATGGCACGCTCGAGGAGATCAACGCCATCATCGCCGCCGTCGAAACTCAGGAGGACCTGACCACCGTCGCCGCGGTCGGCGAGGCTTTCGGGCGCAGCGAGCGCTGGCTGCAGCAGGCGTTTCGCGACTATCTGGGTATCGGCCTGAAGTGGCTGCTGCAGCGCAAGCGCCTGCTCGCTGCCGCCGCCGAAATCCGCTCGAGCGATGAGCCCGACTGGGTCGGCATCGCCTACGACCTCGGCTACAGCAGCCAGCAGCATTTCATCACCGACTTCCGCACCGTACTGGGTGCCACGCCGGTGCGGTACCACAAGGGCCTGACCCGCTAGCGCCTCACGGCGTACGGGCGAAGGTCCCGAGCCCGGACTTGTCGAACGCTTCGATCCACACCGAGCGCGCCTTACCCGCGCCATCGAGCGCGAAGCTCACCCCGCTGAGGCCGGAAGCATTCTCGCCGATGGTCGCGAAGGTGAAAGTGTCGCGGTCGAAATGCGCAAGCCGGAACGAGCGCCGGTTCGGCCCGATCAGCAGCTCGAGCCCGTCGGCGCCGGCAACCACCTCGATCGGACCGTAGAACTCGTTGGCGAAGTTGCCCGCATAGGCCATGTCGGCCGCTGCGGGACCAGCGTCGGCCGGTGGGGTGTCGAACTTGTGCGAGATCCCGTCTGCCGCCATCTGCGCGAAAATACCGGTGAATACCTCCCGCCATGGGTAGCGTGGCGCGCCGAGAATGGCGTTGTCCATGAAGGCGTTGGCCAGCGCTTCGGACACGCCCACCGGCGCGCCGTTGGTGAGGACGATCACCCCCAGCCTGTCGTCGAGCGAGATGTTGACCGTTGTTCCTGCGCCCATGGCGAAGGCGCCCGAGTGCGAGATCGAGTGCCGCGCGTCGCCGCCATAGCCGACATTCCAGCCCAGCCCGTAGAACGATGGCGTCCCATTGGGGGCGTAGCCGGTGATCATCACCGGCAGGTGCGCTTCGTCGAGCGGCGCCGCGGCGATCACCTGCTTGCCCTCGAACATGCCATCGTTCACCAGCAGCCGCACCCACCTGGTCAGGTCGTTCACCGACGAGGAGACGCCGCCGGCTGGCGATTGGGCGTCGGGCTGGCGCTGCTCGACGAATGCCCATTTGCCGTCGACCCGGATATGGCCGGCGGCACGGTTGGGCTCGGCCATGAAATCGGCATAGCGCGAGCTGGTCGACGTCATGCCCAGCGGCTCGTAGAGCCGCTTTTCCGACAGCGCCTCCCAGTCCATGCCGGTTGTCGACGCCGCCGCCACGGCCGCAGCAGTGATGCCGAAATTGGTGTAGGCGTAGCCAGAGCGGAAGCTGGTCAGCGGCGGCTGGAAGCGCAGCCGGCGCAGCACCGCCTCGCGATCGTAGCCATAGTCTTCCAGGAGGTCGCCGGCATGGTCGGGCAGCCCCGAGCGATGCGCGTAAAGGTCGCGCAGCGTCACCTGGCTGGTTACCCACGGCTCCTGCATGGCGAAACCGGGCGTCAGGTCCATCAGCCGCGTATCCCAGGTGAGCTTGCCGTCGCCGACAAGGCCCGAGATCACCGTCGAGCCGATCGGCTTCGAGACCGAGGCGAGCTGGAACACCGTGTCCGGGTCGACCGGCTCGCCGGTTAAGACATTGCGGACCCCGAACCCTTCCGCGAAGATCACCGCGTCGCCATGGACGACCGCGATGGCGATACCGGGCGTCCGGTCGTCGGCAATCGCCTGTTTCGCCTCCGTCGCGAGCGTATCGAGCGCCTTCTGCAACTGCGCCGGTGGCAGCGGCTCGCGCTCGGCGGCAAGCGCGACGCCGGTCGCGGCGACAAGGAAAGCGGCCAGTCCGAAACCAAGATGGCGAAGCACGATAAATCCTCCAAGCGGGGCAGCTGGCGGTCGACTGGTAATGCCGAGCGAAAATCGTCGTTGCCGCGTCGCATGTGAACATCAGCTTGCGAGGTGCGACAAGAGCAAGTGCCATCGAGTCTTTAGCTAACGCGATCTCCTGCACCTAGAGTCGGTTATGAGGGGCGAACTTAGTTCTCATGCCGAAACAAAGGCGCAGCCCGCGCCGGTTTGTATTTCGACATTCTGTGCGGAACCGTACCGAGACGGGATGCCGGGAGGGTCAGCGTGCCGCCGCCTCATCTTGCCTTCGCCCGGCGGGCAGCGCAAAACACCGGCATGACCCTGCTCCCGCAAGAAACCATCATCCGCAAGCGCGACGGTCTCGCCCTCACGTCAGGCGAAATCTCCGGCTTCATCGGCGGGCTGACCGACGGCTCTGTCAGCCCAGCCCAGGCGGCCGCCTTCGCCATGGCCGTGTACTTCCGCGATATGTCGACCCCCGAGCGCGTTGCCCTCACCGAGGCAATGCGCGACAGCGGCACCGTGCTCGATTGGTCCGATCTCGATGGCCCGGTGGCCGACAAGCACTCGACCGGCGGGGTAGGGGACAACACCTCGCTGATGCTGGCGCCGATCCTTGCCGCCTGCGGCGTCTTCGTGCCGATGATCTCGGGCCGCGGCCTCGGCCACACTGGCGGCACGCTCGACAAGTTCGATGCCATCCCCGGCTACAGCACCAGCCCGGATAACACGCTATTTCGTAAGGTGGTGCGTGAGGCCGGTTGCGCCATTATCGGCCAGACCGCCGATCTCGCTCCGGCCGACAAGGTGCTCTATGCCATCCGCGATGTCACCGGCACGGTCGAATCCATCCCGCTCATCACCGCCTCGATCCTTTCGAAGAAACTCGCCGCCGGCCTCGGCACCTTGATTCTCGATGTGAAGACCGGCTCCGGCGCCTTCATGCCGACGCTGGAGAAATCCCGCGCCCTGGCCGAGAGCCTGGTTTCGGTGGCCAACGGCGCCGGCCTCCGCACCGCGGCGCTGATCACCGACATGAACGAGCCGCTGTCCTCGGCGGCCGGCAACGCCCTCGAAGTGCGCAACGCTGTCGATTTCCTCACCGGCCGCCATCAGGACCCGCGCCTGCGTGAGGTGACGCTCGATCTCTGCGCTGCCGCTCTGCAGCTCAGCGGCTATGCTGGAGACGCCGCCGCAGCCGTCGAAACCGCGCTCAGCAGCGGCAAGGCCACCGAGCATTTCGCACGGATGGTTGCCTTGCTCGGCGGCCCTACCGACTTCGTCGAGCGGATGGACGCACATCTGTCTCCCGCACCGATTGTCCGCGATATTCTCGCGCCCGCTACCGGCACCGTTACCGGCATCGATACACGCGGGGTCGGGATGGGCGTCGTCGCCCTTGGCGGTGGTCGCCGGCTCCCCACCGACAGCATCGATTTTGCCGTCGGCTTCGACCGGATCCTCGGGCTTGGGGCGAAAGCTGACGCTCAGACCGTGCTCTGTCGCGTCCATGCGCGCACCGAAGAGATGGCAGCAGATGCAACGCAACGGCTGCTGGCCGCCTACACCATCAGCGATGGCCCAGCGCCACCCCACCCGCTGATCGCTGACTACGTCCCGCCCACGGAGGCCTGATCAATGCCCCGCGCCATCCTCTGCATCCTCGACAGTTTTGGCATCGGCGGTGCCCCCGATGCTGCCGATTACGGCGACACCGGCGCCGACACGCTCGGCCACATCGCGGCAAACTACCAGCTGTCGCTACCCAACCTGGACGCCCTCGGTCTCGGCGCCGCGGCGAAGCTCTCCACCGGCGAGGTACCCCGCGGCCTCACCGACCAACCCAGGGGCGGACGCTGGGGCGTCGGCCGCGAGGTTTCGAAAGGCAAGGACACCCCGTCCGGCCACTGGGAGATCGCCGGCGTGCCGGTGCCATTCGACTGGGGCTACTTCCCGCTGAGCGAGCCAACCTTTCCGCCCGACCTCATTGCGCAGCTGATCGAGAAATCCGGCATCCCCGGCATCCTCGGCAACAAGCATGCCTCCGGTACCACCGTCATCGCTGAACTCGGCGAGGAGTCGATCCGGACCGGCAAGCCGATCTGCTACACCTCGATCGACAGTGTCTTCCAGATCGCCGCGCACGAGACCCATTTCGGCCTCGAGCGGCTCTACACGCTCTGCGAAACCGCCTTCGAGCTCACCGCGCCGCTCAATATCGGCCGCGTCATCGCCCGGCCGTTCGTCGGCGAGACCGCCGCCACTTTCAAGCGCACCGGCAACCGCCGCGACTTCGCCATCGCCCCGCCCGAGCCGACTTTGCTCGATCGGGCGAAAGAGGCAGGGCGGCAGGTCTACGCCATCGGCAAGATTTCCGACATCTATGCGGGCCACGGCGTCACCCACAAGATCAAGGCGACCGGCAACATGGCGCTGTTCGATCGCACGCTCGAAGCGATGGAGATGGCCGCCGACGGCGCCTTCATCATGACCAACTTCGTCGATTTCGATCAGGATTTCGGCCACCGCCGCGATATCCCGGGCTACGCCCAGGCGCTCGAGGCCTTCGATGCGCGCCTGCCCGAGCTGATTGCGGCGCTGCGCCCCGACGATCTGGTGGTCCTGACCGCCGACCACGGCAACGATCCGTCCTGGCGCGGTTCCGATCACACCCGCGAACAGACCCCGATCATGGCCTTTTCCCCAGCCCTCACGCCCGGAAGCATTGGCATCCGGCCGAGCTTTGCGGATATAGGAGAGAGTATCGCCCGCTGGCTCGGCCTTGCGCCCGGCCGCCACGGCAAATCCTTCCTCTAGCCCTCGAGGTCTCCCATGCGCGGCGTAACGGTGATCGACCACCCGATGGTGCAGCACAAGCTCACCATCATGCGCGACAAGGATACCTCGATCGCGGGGTTCCGCCGCCTCCTGCGCGAGATCGCGCACCTGATGTGCTACGAGGTGACGCGCGACCTCGAACTCGAGATGATCGAGATCGAGACGCCGATGACCAGGATGGATGCCCCCACCATCAAGGGTAAGAAGCTGGTCTTCGCTTCGATCCTGCGCGCCGGCAACGGCCTGCTCGATGGCATGCTCGACCTCGTCCCGGCCGCTCGCGTCGCCCATATCGGCATCTATCGCGACCACGAGACGCTGCAGCCGGTCGAATACTATTTCAAGGCGCCATCCGAGCTCGACAACCGGCTGATCATCGTCGTCGATCCGATGCTGGCGACCGCCAATTCCTCGATCGCCGCTATCGACAAGCTTAAGGAGCGCGGCGCCAACAATATCCGCTTCCTTTGCCTCCTCGCGGCGCCTGAGGGCATCGAGAAGTTCTCGACCGCTCACCCGGATGTGGCGATCTTCACTGCCGCCATCGACAGCCATCTCAACGAGAAGGGCTACATCATCCCCGGCCTCGGCGACGCCGGGGATCGAATGTACGGGACGAAGTGAGCCAGTAGCGAATAGCGAATAGCGAATAGCGAATAGAAGAAGGGGTTGCCGGGCTCATGGTCCGGGCAACCCCTTTCGCTACTCACTACTCACTACTCACTACTCGCCTACTTCTTCAGCGGCAGCCCCAGCCCGATCAACTCCTTGCGGAGCGACTTGGGATCGGTGAAGTGGATCGCGTGCATGCCGAACTTGCGGGCCGAGATCACGTTCGGCTCGCTGTCGTCGATGAACACGCAGGTCTCCGGTGCGAGGCCATAGCGCTCGCAGAACACCCGGTAGAGCCGCGGATCGGGCTTCACCAGCCCTTCGAGCCCGGACACCACGACGCCGTCGAACTTTTCGAGGAAGGGCCATTCAGGCAGGCAGCTCACCCACTTCTCCCACGAGAAGTTGGTGATGGCGAAGGTCGGAGTATCCTCGGCGATCAGCTCGTTATGAATATCGATCGTGCCGGTGATGAATTCGCCGACCGTCTCTTTCCACCTGAGGTCGAAGGCCTGGATCTCGCGCCAATAGCGCGGGTAACGGGTGGTCAGCCTGGCCACGCCCTCGGCGAAGATGTCGCCGGCGTCGAACTCGAGGTTCCAGTCCTTGGTGCAGATATTGTCCCAGAACCACTGCGCTTCCTCTTCGGTCTCGAAGAGCTTGCGGAACAGGTACATCGGGTTCCAGTCGACGAACACGCCGCCGAGGTCGAAGACTGGGATAAGGGTATCTTGCATCGGGCTGGCCTTGTAGGGCGCCTTGGGAAAGGCCTGTCGGAGGGCCGGTCTTTCCATCTCGAAGGCGCAAAAAAAACGCGGTGAAGCGCTCCGCGGAACGCAGGTCCGGCCTATGCCACGCCCGGCGTCGTGCGACAAGCGGCTCGCAATCAGTCCAGTTCGATCTCACCATTGTAGCGCGGCAGGAAATACTGCGTGTGCGCCAGGTTGATCGTGCTCGGCAGCAGCATGCCGAAGATCGACTGGTGCGGATAGGTGATCTCCGAGGCCACGAGCCAGCCACTGGCGCCACGCGCCAGCAGATTGATCTTGGCATCCGCGGCCAGCGGGTATTCGCTGTCGGCTTCGCGGGCTTCCTCGGCGCCATGCGCCGCGCTCCACGCGACCGTGGCGACGCCGTCCGCATCGATGTTGAGCAGCGACACGACCTGCACCAGTCCGGTGGTCGTATAGGGCCGCATGATGGTTTCGGCCGCCTCGAAATACTTGTCGAGATTGGCCGTGGAAATCTCGCCCTTCTCGCGCGACACCAGGTCCGCCATGGTGCTTGCGACCGTCGCCACCTTGTGGTCGACGGAATAGAGCGTCGCTGCTTCTATGGTGCCGAGATAGAGCGTGAGCAGCAGCGGCAGGATCAGGGCGAATTCCACCGCGGCCACGGCGCGGGCATCGTCGCGAAACTGCAGCAGTCGGCGGATCATGTGCAACTCGCGCAAACGAACGGCTCGTTACGGAACACGCGCGAGGCGCCGAGCAGTCGCGTTCCGTCGGGCAGCGTCTGGAAGTTGAAGCCAGGCAGGTTCACAACAATGGGCCACTTGTAGTAGGCCTGCACCAGCACCACGTCGCCGCCCTTGCCGGGCTTGTATTCGTCGGCGAGGGTCCAGTCGCACTCGTCCTCTTCGCAGTCCTCGCCAGTCTCCAGTGGATAGCCGAGAGCGGCAGCGCCGAAGTCGCTGATCACCGTCACGCTGACCCGCAATTTGTCATCGGCAAGGGTGCAATCGAACATGCCGTAGAGCCCGGCGCAGATCGCCTCGCGATACGCCTCGGCGTTGTAGGCGGGCGTGCCGGTCTGCGCCTGGCCGGTACGGATCAGTCGCGATGAGTCGTTTACGGCGCTGTCGAGGATCTGTCCGGCGAGAAAGACCAGTGCCGTTTCGACGATCGCCGTAACGATGGTGAAGAACGGCAGCGCCAGGATGCCGAACTCGATCACTGTCACGCCGCTGTCGTCGCGGCCAAAGGCGCGTGCGCGGCGGATCGCCGGCGACAGCAGCCTTTTCAGCCATGAAGAGCGTTGCGACATGCGACCCCGAGTTTCCATTCGAGGACGGAAACTAACGGTTCCTACCTAGGGATTGGTTAGTGGCCGCGCTGCATTTGCATGCGATGCGACGGCTTGGTTAACCGCCGGTTAGTTCGCCGCCGCCGCGACCGCGCTCGCCGATCCTATGGTTTCACCAGTGTAGCCCTGGTCGTCGCCGAGCATGATGATCGGCTGGCACACCGGCTCGCAGGCGAGACTGGTCCGCTTGTCGCCCATATATACGGTCACCAGACCTGCCTGCTCCTGCACCACTTCGATCATGGTGTCGGCGATCGGGTTGCCCTGCGCATCCAGCACGATCAGGTTGGTCTGGCCATAGCTCTTGCCAGTCAGCACCAGGGTCTGCGGGTCCTGGATGGCGGCGTCGGCGATACCGGGGTTGCCGATGATCACCGTTGATGCCGGGGCGTTGATCCTCAGGATGCGCGCCATGTTCACCTTCACCGTCACCGGGGCGCTTTCCGCCAGCGCAGCGACGGGCGTGGCAAGCATCGAGATGACGGCGAGGGCAGCGAGACTGGGGCGAAACGGCATGACAGGCCCTGGGCAGGAGGTACGCTATGGCAAACGGAGTGTTGCGCGGAATGGTGAAGAATTCGCAAATGACCACCCCTCGCGCGTCAGCCGGCAACAGTGGTGTGTGTGCCGCCTGCGTCCGCCGGTCACGTATTACTTCGCCGGCGTTGAAACAATTTTCCGGGTTGCTTTAACGATCTGCTTAGCATGCCGGAAAGCCTTGTAAACCGGGCGATTGGGCGTTGAACTATTAACTCAATCTCAATCGGTGCCGCCTAGCGTAGAGCCATGTTCGATGTGTGACGTATCGAACGGTGCTGACGCATCACCTGATGCAGTCACAGAATGACGTGTGCAAGGAGCCAATAAATGAACACTGTCGCTCGTTTCGTGAATGACGAGTCCGGCGCTACCGCGATCGAATACGGCCTGATTGCCGCGCTCATCGCCGTCGGTATCATCGTTGCTGCAACCGCCCTCGGCGGTAGCCTGTCTGGCCTGTTCAACGGCATCTCGAGCCGTCTCGACACGGTCGATATCCCGGACGCCTGATAGCGGCCAGGGGCTCAAGTATCGAAGGGGACTCCCGCGGGGGTCCCCTTTTTGCATTTCAGCTTTCTTAACCACGTTTCGGCGACACTGGCCTGGCCCGGGTGTCCGGCGCACACCCCGCAACCGCCGATCCTCGATGCCCTCATTCATCACCTTCCCCGCGATGCTCGTATTTCCGCTGTTGATGGCCTTCGCGGCCTCCTCGGATCTGTTGACCATGCGGATCTCGAACCGGCTGGTGTTGCTGGTGGCAGGCTTCTTCCTTGCCATCGCACTCCTCGCCGGCTTCCCGCTCGAGCTGGTGGGCATGCACATCGTCGCCGCGGTGGCGGTGCTGGCGGTATCTTTCAGTTTCTTCGCCCTTGGCTGGATCGGCGGCGGTGATGCCAAGCTGATCGCCGCCACCACGCTGTGGCTCGGCTTCGAGGGCATGCTGGCCTATCTCGTCTTCGCTTCGCTGTTGGGTGGGGCGCTGACCCTGTCGCTGCTGACCGTCCGTCGCTGGCCCCTGCCGCTGCAACTCAAGCAGGTGCTGTGGATCGATCGGCTGCACGACAGCAAAACCGGCGTCCCCTACGGTATCGCGCTGGCTGCCGCCGGCCTGCTTGTCTACCCCAGCAGCCTGATCTTCCAGCGCCTGGTTGGCTGAAGACTTCGAAACTATTTGTTAACCGTCTTCGGCAAGCAACGATTAACCAAACTTTGACCCTTTGCCGCGATAGTCGACCGCAAGAGTAGCGGGCTCTTTCGGGCCCCATGTGTGGAGTTTAGGGGCCATGGGAGTCTCGCGTATCATCCTGCTGGTAGTCGCGCTTCTGGCAGGCGGGCTCGCAGCCTTCCTGGCGACCCGGGGCACGGCTCCGCAACAGGTCGTGGTCGAAGGTCCAACCCAGGTCATTAAAGAAAAGAAGGCCAAGGTGCTGGTGGCCAAGGCGCCGATCGGCGTCGGCCAGCGCATCACCGCGGAAACCATTGAGTGGCAGGATTGGCCCGAGTTCGCCGTCCGCCCCGAATATATCAGCGAAGCCGTGCTGCCCGATGCCCCGACCAAGATGCTCGACGCGGTTGCGCGCTTCGAGTTCTTCCCAGGTGAGCCGATCCTCGACAAGAAGCTGGTTCACTCCGACCAGGGCTACCTCTCGGCGGTCCTGACCAAGGGCATGCGCGGCGTCTCGGTGCCGGTCAGCGCTGACGCTGCGGCCGGCGGCTTCGTGCTCCCCAACGACCGGGTCGACGTTGTCCTCAGCCGCGGCGGCATCAGCCAGACCATACTCGCCAACGTCAAGGTGCTGGCCATCGGCACCCGTCTCGGCGAAGCCGGCACGACCGGCGAAAAGGCCGATCCTGAAAACCCCAAGGCCGACGTGTTCCAGGGCGGCACCATCGCCACCCTCGAGCTGACCCCGGCCCAGGGCGAGGCGATCATCAACGCCGCCAAGGTCGGTAGCCTGTCGGTCGTTCTGCGTTCGATCGCCGATTTCAAGCCGTCACCGAGCGAAGCGGTCAACAACGAGACCAGTCGCGCCATCCGCATGATCCGCTTCGGCGTCGGCAGCGATGTGATGCCCGGGACCAGTACGACCGTCACTCAGGCGTCCTTCGACGACGCCAGCTCAGAAGAGCAGGCCCAATGATGCGTGAGGATTACGTGATGTCTCCGGCTCTCACCGCCCGCCCGCAGCGCGGTCTCCTGGCGAGCACTTTGCGTCTGATGGCAGCCGCCGCCGTGATCGGCGGCGCACTGGGGCTGGCCCCCCTCGGCCTCGGCCAGGCGCACGGCGCGGAATCCAATCACCTGCGCATCGGCGCCAGCGCCTTCGGCTCCACCCAGTCGGTGAGCGTCGGGCTCAACAAGTCGATGATCATCGATCTGCCGGTCGATGTGCAGGAAGTGATCGTCTCGCAGCCGGGCGTCGCCAACGCCATCCTGCGCAACAAGCGCCGAGCCGTCATCCAGGCGGTGAGCTCGGGCGACACCAACATCTTCTTTCTCGACGGTACCGGCCGCACCATCGTCGTCGTCGACGTCAGCACCACCGGCGCCGCCAATACCGGCGGCTCCAACGTCGCCGCGGTGCTGCGCGATACCTATTCGAGGATCATGCCCAACTCCGACATCCAGGTGGAGGCGGTGGCGCTGACCGACGGCGAGGGCAACGTCACCAACCGCATCGTGCTGTCGGGCGATGCCGGCAGCACGGACGATGCCGACAAGGCGCTGGCCATTGCGGGCCAGTTCGCCGGAGCTCCCGAAAACGTCACCAGCGTGATCAACGTTTCGGGCCCGCAGCAGGTCATGCTGAAAGTTACCGTTGCCGAGGTAAACCGCAGTCTCGCCAAGCAGTTCGGCATCGACCTGACCGGCAGCTACACCAATGGCGGGCTCACCACGCAGCTGATCAGCACACAGCCGCTTGGTGGCGCTTCCAATCTGTTCAGCAACAATGGCCTCGAGGTCGGCCTCGATATCGGACCGCTCAGCATCGATGCGCAGATCCGCGCCATGGAGCAGCGTGGCGCCGCCCGCACCCTGGCTGAGCCGCTGCTGACGGCGATCTCCGGACAGACCGCGGATTTCTTCGCCGGCGGCGAATTCCCGGTTCCGACCAGCGTTTCGGACGGCGAGGTGTCGGTCGGCTACAAGGAGTTCGGCGTCAAGCTCAACTTCACCCCAACGATCAAGTCGAACGGCAATATCGGGCTCGTCGTCGATACCACCAGCAGTGAACTGAGCACCGAGGGCAGCATCACCGTGGGCGACTCGACCTTGCTTGGCATCAAGCGGCGTACCGCCAAGACTTCGGTCGAGATCGGTACCGGCCAGACCCTCGCCATCGGCGGCCTGATCGAGGAAAAAACCCGCACCCAGATCCATCGGCTGCCGGGTCTGGGCGACATCCCGATCCTGGGCGCGCTGTTCCGCTCGCGTGACTATATCCGCTCGCAGAGTGAACTGGTGATCCTTGTCACCCCCTATCTCGCCAAACCGACCAATAAGAAACCTGAATTGCCAACCGATCGTATGCAGTTTGCTAACGACGCCGAGGCAATCTTCCTGGGCCACATCGAAACCATGTACGGCGTCGGCCCCGCGGGCACCCGCGGCAGCTATGACGGGGCAGTCGGTTTCCTGCTGGATTGATGGAGTGTAGTAGTCATGAGTTTCCTCTCCCGCGACAGCGCCAGGCAGGCTGACGAACCCGCGCTCGAGATCGCCGCCGGGGCGCGGCTGATCCCGCGCATCACCATCCAGGCCTTCTGCGAACACTCGCAGACGGCGCAACTGGTCGAGTCGGCGGTGCATGACCGGCGCATGTCGAAGGTGGCGCTGACCACCCATGCCGGCGGCCTCGATGGCGCCATCGAGACCTATCGCTCGAACCCGACGCCGAACCTGATCATTGTCGAAACCTTGCTGCAGCCCGAGGAGATCCCGGCCGCGCTCGAGCGGCTCGCGGAAGTCTGCGACGCCTCGACCCGGCTGATCGTGCTCGGTCACGTCAACGATGTGCTGCTCTATCGCGAGCTGATCCGCTCGGGCGTTTCTGAGTACATCGTGCTGCCGGCTTCGGCCCAGTCGATCGTCTCCGCCATCAGCGAGCTGTTTGCCGCCGAGGGCGCGGCGCCTATCGGACGGACCATCGGCTTTGTTTCCGCCAAGGGCGGCGCCGGCGGCTCGACGGTGGCGCATAACGTCGCCTGGGCCGTCAGCCAGGCTTTGCGCCAGGATACGCTGATCCTCGACCTCGACTTCGCCTTCGGCACCGCGGGGCTGAACTTCAACCAGGATCCGCCGCACGGCATCGCCGACGCCATCGGCTCGAACGCCAAGCTCGACCAGACCATGCTGGACCGGCTGGCCAGCAAGGCCGCCAACCACGTCAACCTGCTCACCGCCCCGGTGGTGCTCGACCGCACCTTCGATTTCGAGGAGCGCGAGTTCGAGCAGATCGTCGAGCTGAGCCAGAAGTCCACCCCGGTGGTGATTCTCGATATCCCGCACCTGTGGAGCGCCTGGGTGCGTCACACCATCGCGACGATCGATGAGGTGATCATCGTCGCCGAGCCGGACCTGGCCAACCTCAGGAACGCCAAGAACCTCTCCGACACCATCAAGGCGCTGCGCCCTGCCGAGAGTGAGCCGCTGCTGGTCATCAACAAGGTCGGCATGCCGCGCCGTCCCGAGATCGCCGCCGGCGAGTTCGCCACCTCCGTCGAGTGCCGGCTGCTCGGCCAGATCGGCTTCGACGCCGCCACCTTCGGTACGGCCGCCAATAACGGCCAGATGATTGCCGAAGTCGCCGCCAACAACCGCGCCAACGAGGTGTTCCGCCTGATCGGCATGCACGTCACCGGCCGCAGTGTTCCCGAGAAAAGTGCCGCCAAGAAGCCGGGTGGCCTCAAGCTCCCGTCCTTCATCAAGAAGCGCGCCTGAAAGGCCAGTCCTAGATGTTCGGCAAGCGTACCAGTTTCGGTGGCAACACTCCCGGCGCCGCGCAATCGACGCGCCCGGCCGCCGCTCCGCTGGTGCCCGCCGCACCTCGCCAGGAAGTAGCGCGCGCGGCTGACAACAAACGAAGTGGCGAGGATGGCGGCGTGCTCGATGTGCGCAGCCCCGAGGCAGTGGCGCGCGACAAGGAGTATTTCCAGACCAAGTCGGCGATTTTCAATGCGCTGATCGACTCGATCGATCTCAGCCAGCTCGCGACCATGGATCAGGAAGCGGCGCGCGAGGAAATCCGCGACATCGTCGCCGAAATCATCGCACTCAAGTCGATCATCATGTCGATCTCCGAGCAGGAAGACCTGCTCGAGGACATCTGCAACGACGTGCTCGGCTACGGCCCGCTCGAACCGCTGCTGGCCCGCGACGACATCGCCGACATCATGGTGAACGGCAGCCAGAAGTGCTACATTGAGGTCGGCGGCAAGGTGAAGCTCACCAATGTGCGCTTCCGCGACGACGCGCATCTGATGAACGTCTGCCAGCGCATCGTCAGTCAGGTCGGTCGCCGCGTCGACGAAAGCTCACCGATCTGCGACGCCCGCCTGCCCGACGGCTCGCGCGTCAACGTCATCGCCCCACCGCTCGCCATCGACGGCGCCGCGCTCACCATTCGTAAATTCAAGAAGGACAAGCTGACCCTGCAGCAGCTGGTCAAGTACGGCTCGATCTCGCCCGAAGGCGCCGAGGTGCTGCGCATCCTTGGCCGCGTCCGCGCCAACATCCTGATCTCCGGCGGTACCGGCTCGGGCAAGACCACTTTGCTCAACTGCCTCACCGGCTTCATCGAGAAGGATGAGCGCGTCATCACCTGCGAGGACTCGGCCGAACTGCAGCTGCAGCAGCCGCACGTGGTGCGGCTCGAAACCCGTCCGCCCAACCTCGAGGGTGAGGGCGAGATCACCATGCGTGATCTGGTCAAGAACTGCCTGCGCATGCGCCCCGAGCGCATCATCGTCGGCGAGGTGCGTGGTCCCGAGGCGTTCGACCTGCTGCAGGCGATGAACACCGGCCATGACGGCTCGATGGGCACGCTCCACTCCAACAGCCCGCGCGAGGCCCTGTCGCGCCTCGAATCGATGATCACCATGGGTGGCTACTCGCTGCCCAGCCGCACCATCCGCGAAATGATCGTCTCCTCGATCGACGTGGTGGTGCAGGCTGCCCGCCTGCGTGACGGTTCGCGCCGCATCACCCATATCTCCGAGGTGCTGGGCATGGAAGGCGACGTCATCGTCACCCAGGACGTGTTCCTCTACGACATCCTCGGCGAAGACTCGAATGGCAACCTGGTCGGCCGCCACCGCTCGACCGGCATCACCAAGCCGAACTTCACCGAGCGCGCCCGCTACTTCAACGAAGAAGCCAATCTCGTCGAGGCGCTGGAGAAATCCAACGTCGAACAGCGCGAGATCCTCGGTGCATAAGGCCCAACGATGAACCCGCTGATCCTTGCCTTGCTCGCCGCCGTCGCCGTGGGAGCCGCCGGCTTCGCGCTGGTGCCGGCACTGCTGGGCGGCGATCGCGCCAACAAGCGCATCAAAGCGATGCAGGGCGATATCCAGGCCAACCGCCGCAACGCCGACGCAACGCGCACCCGCGATACCCGCCGCAAGGAAATCCAGCAGACGCTGCGCAGCCAGACCGCGGCGCTGGAGCGCAAGAAGAAGAACATCCCGCTGCAGGACCGACTGTACCAAGCGGGCATGAAGCTGAAGAAGGGCGCCTTCATCCGCAACTCGGTGATCTTCGGCGTCCTGGTTTTCGTGCTCTGCTTCGTGCTGCAGCTCGAATGGATCTACTGCCTGATCTTCTCGATTGCCGCTGGCTACCTGCTGCCGCGGATGTATGTCGGCCGCCGTCGCAAGAAGTACCAGAACGCCTTCCTTGACGAACTGCCCAACGCCGTCGAAGCGATCGTCCGCGGTGTGAAATCCGGTTTGCCGCTCAACGACTCGATGCGCCTGGTCGCCAAGGAGGCCAAGGAGCCGATCAAGTCGGATTTCCAGCGCGTCCTCGACCAGCAGGCGGTCGGCAAGACCATCCAGGAAGCCGTGACCACCCTCTATGACCGGGTACCGCTGCCCGAGGTCAACTTCTTCATCGTCGTCATCACGGTGCAGGCCCAGGCCGGCGGCAATCTCTCGGAAGCCCTGGGCAACCTGGCGCGCGTGCTGCGTAACCGCAAGAAGATGAAGGCCAAGGTCAAGGCGATGTCCTCGGAAGCCAAAGCTTCGGCTGGCATCATCGGGTCGCTGCCGATCATCGTTGCCGTGCTGGTGTCGCTGACCACGCCCAGCTACCTGCTGCCGCTGATCCAGACGCCGATCGGCAACCTGATGCTGGGTATCGCCGCGATCCTGATGTTCCTCGGCGGGTTCATCATGAACCGCATGATCCAGTTCGATATCTAGGGGCCGGCGATGGAAAATCTCGTCGCAACGCTGACCAACACGCAGTTCCTCGTGGCCGTGCTCGCGGCGGTGGCGGCCGCCGCAGTGGTGTTCTCGATCGGCGCGACCTTCTTCTCCGGTGGCTCGCAGATGCGCCAGCGCATCAAGCGTGTGGCGCTCGAGCGCGAGAAGATGCGGGCCGAGGAAATGGCCCGCCTGCGCGGCGGCAGCGGCGGAGCCGAGCAGCAGAGCCGGACCATCCGGCAGGCCGCCGGCCGTGACTACATGAAGAACGTGGTCGAGCGCTTCTCGCTCGAAAAGGCCTTCATGGACGACGGCACGGCCGAGAAGCTGGCCCGCGCCGGCTATCGGGGGCAGGCGGCGATGACCACCTACCTGTTCCTGCGCTTCATTACCCCGGTCGTGCTGTTCGTCATCGCCTTTGCCTATCTCAGCCTCGTCATCTTCAACGACAAGCCAATCTGGCTGAACGCAGTGTACGCGCTGGGTATCGGGCTGATCGGTGCGTATCTGCCTTCCATCCTGCTCAAGAACCAGACGATCAAACGCCAGCAGTCGATCAAGCGCTCCTGGCCCGATGCACTCGATCTGGTGCTGCTCTGTGTCGAGGCCGGTATGTCGGTGGAGCACGCGCTGAAGCGCGTCGCCAAGGAGATCGGCGCCCAAAGCATCGAGCTCTCCGAGGAGATGACGCTCACCACCGCCGAGCTTGCCTTCCTCGAGGATCGCACTCGCGCTTACGAGAACCTCGGTCGCCGTACCGGCCTCGACAACGTCAAGTCGGTGATGCAGGCGCTGATCCAGGCCGAGCGCCACGGTACCTCCGTCGGCTCGGCCCTGCGCGTCATGGCGGAAGAAGGCCGCGAGCAACGCATGATGGAGGCCGAAAAGAAGGCCGCCGCCCTGCCGCCCAAGCTCACCGTGCCGCTGATCGTATTCTTCCTGCCGGTGCTGTTCATCGTTATCTTGTCCCCCGCCATGATCCGGGTGTTCTCGAACAGTTTCATCGGTGGCGGCGGTTGAAGGGAAGCGAATAGCGAATTGTGATTGGCGAGTAGCGAAAATGGGGCGCCGATGGGCACCCCGCTTCTATTCGTTATTGGCTACTCGCTATTCGCTTCGCTTAGCCGGAGTTCTTCACCGCATCCCAGCGGTTCTGCTGCGTCAGCAGCGCCCGGATATACTCCATGTTGGCCTCCACCTGGTCGGCCGGCAGTTCCGCCGCGAACAGCGCGCGGCTCTCGTCGAACCGTCCCTGCAGCCCAACCACGAGCGCCAGGTTCTGCCGGATCTGGCTGTTGGCGCCCCGCAGCTTCACCGCGATGCGCAGTTCCGCCTCGGCTCTGTCGAGCTCGTTGGTCATCGAGTAGGAGAGGCCGAGATTGGCGTGCAGCGACGCCTGGTCGGGCGCAATCTTCAGCGCTTGCCCGTAAACCACGCGCGCCTCCTTGTTACGGCCGCTCTGGTCGAGGATTGCCCCCTTCACCATCAGCGCGTTCCAGTCGGGGGAGGTGGGGTTGATCGCCCGGTCGACGACGTTGAGCGCCTGCTCGAGGCGTCCCGCTGCGACCAGTGCTTTGGCATAGCCGACGAGGATCTCGGGGTCGTTGCGGAATTTGGCGACGCCGCTTTCGAGCACCGCTACGGCCTGGTCGTTCTGGCCGTTCGCCCGCAGCGCGGCAGCGTAATAGATGATCGCCGCGCGGTCGCCGGGCGATTTCTTGTAGTGTGCGGCGAGCTGCGCCAGGGCCTGCTGCTTTCTGTCCATCGGCTGGCCGGCCGGGTCGCCGCCTATACTGCCGGTGGTCATCGGGTTCGAAGCACAGGCGGAAAGCGCGAGCGCGGCAACGCTGACAAACAGCAGGGCGCGCAGCGGTTTCAGCTTGGTCTGGATCAGGCGGAGCGACACGAAACACTTCCCTTGGGCAATGCGACTGGCAATTTCCCGAGCCCACAAGCAGCAATAATTGATTAACCCTAATGGGGGGTTAAGGTGTGGCCGCCTCGCCGTTGCCACGGCCGCCACCGCGGCGTAAGCAATGGCTCTCGCCCTTGCTGTGGATCACCCGAAATGGCCAAGTCGAAGTCGCTGCCACTCATCGCCGTTGAGCAGGATGCGCTGCCCGCGACCCTGACGCCGGCCGAGCTGCAATGGGCCAAGGCCAACGGTTTCACCGGCCAGCGCGGGCGCTTGCTGGCGTTACCGGGGGAGGGCGGTGCGCTTGCCGGCCAGCTGTTCGGGCTCGGCCAGGCCACCGATCGGCCCGCCTTGCTGCTCGGGCAGGCCGCCGCGGCGCTGGAGCCGGGCAAGTACCGGCTAAGCGGCAGCTTCGGCGATCCGACGCTGGCGGCGCTGGCCTTCCGCCTCGGCGCTTACCGCTTCGACCGCTATCGCAAGCCACGCGATCCCGTGGTGCTGGAGCCGGTCGAAGGCGCCGATGCGGCGGAAGTCAACCGGCTCGCCGCGGCGGCCTACCTGGCGCGCGACCTGATCAACACCCCAGCCAACGATCTCGGCCCCGATGCCTTGGAGCAGGAGATCCGGGCCTTCGGCAAGCGCCACAAGCTGGACGTGAAAGTGATCGCCGGCGACGAGCTGCTGAAGCAGAATTTTCCGATGATCCACGCCGTCGGCCGTGCCGCCGCCGAGGCGCCCCGGCTGGTCGAGTTCAGCTGGGGCAAGGCGAAGGATCCCAAGGTCACGCTGGTCGGCAAGGGCGTCACCTTCGATACGGGCGGTCTCGACATCAAGCCGTCGGCCGGCATGCTGCTGATGAAGAAAGATATGGGTGGCGCCGCCAACGTGCTCGGCCTCGCCCATGCCATCATCGATGCCGGGCTGCGCGTCCGGCTGCGTGTCCTCATCCCCATTGTCGAGAATGCCATCTCCGGCCCGGCCTTCCGCCCAGGCGATATCCTGCGCGCCCGCAACGGCTCGACCGTCGAGATCGGCAATACCGATGCTGAGGGCCGGCTGATCCTCGGCGACGCCCTGGCGCTGGCCGATGAAGAGAGCCCGGACCTGATCGTCGACATGGCGACGCTGACCGGCGCCGCCCGTTCGGCGCTCGGCCCCGACCTGCCGCCGCTCTACTCGACCGATGATGCACTGGCGCGCGAGCTGATGGCAGCGGGCGCCCTGTCCGACGATCCGCTGTGGCAGATGCCGCTCTGGGCGCCATACGATGCGATGCTCTCGTCCAAGATCGCCGACGTCAACAATGCCGGCGCCAGCGCCTTTGCCGGCTCGATCACCGCGGCCCTGTTCCTCAAGCGCTTTGTCAAACGGGCCAAGGCCTGGGTGCATCTCGATATTTATGGCTGGGCTCCGGAAGCCAAGCCAGGGCGGCCCTTCGGCGGCACCGACCAGGGCGTCCGCGCCGTCTATGGCTACCTCAAGCAACGATATAGTTGACAGTATCAACGATATCGGCGCCAATGTCATCCATCATGGATGACCAGCAGATTGCCGAGATTCGCCGCTTCAACCGCGCCTTCGCGCGCTGGCTGGGGCTGTTCGATGAGCACTACTCCAGGACCGACTACAGCCCGGCCGAAAGCCGGCTGTTCTACGAGCTTGCTGCGGCCGGCCACACCAACGGCGCCAACCTGGCCCGGTCCATGGGGGTCGACCCGGCCTATCTGAGCCGCATGCTGCAGAAGTTCGTCTCCGAGGGACTGGTGGCCGTCTCACCCAGCATCTCGGATCGGCGCCGAAATCAGCTGGCGCTCACCCCTGACGGCGACAGGGCCGCCGCCAGTGTTGAGGCGGCAGCCAATGGCGCCATTGCCGATCTGGTTGCGCCCTTGTCCGAAACCGAGCGGCGCGAGCTGGTCTCAGCCATGCAGACCATCGCCCGCCTCGTCGATGCCGAGCAGAGTGGTGCCTCCATCATCCTCAGGCCGCATCGGATCGGTGACGTCGCGCATGTCGTCGCCCGGCAATCGCAGCTCTACGCCGGCGAGTTCGGCTGGGATGGCAGCTACGAAGCGCTGGCGGCGGAGATCGGCGGCAAGTTCCTGCAGCATTTCGATGCCGCGACCGAGGGCTGCTGGATCGCCGAGCGTGACGGCAAGGTCATCGGCTCGGTATTCGTCGTCGATGCCGGGCAGGGCGTGGCGCAGCTGCGCCTGCTCTATGTCGAGCCCGAGGCGCGCGGCCTCGGGGTGGGCAAGCTGCTCGTCGACCAGGTCGTCCGCTTTGCCCGCGACAAGCGCTATGCGAGGATCCGCCTGTGGACCCAGGCCAGCCTCGTTGCCGCGCGAAAGCTCTACGCCGCCGCCGGTTTCACGCTCACCGAGAGCAAGCCGCACCACAGCTTCGGCAAGGACCTGGTCGGCGAGTACTGGGAACTGAAGCTGTAAGGGGGGCCGTCTCGGGCCGCTCGGGCACTTAACCTGGTGGCTGTGGAC
>NZ_LAJE02000153.1 GCF_000970465.2 Devosia insulae DS-56 | reverse complement strand
TACTGAGACAACGAGGGAGGACGTAATGAACGCGCAAAGCAGAGCCACCGCGATGATCCCTGCCCACAATGTCGAACGGGCAGTGGCCTGGTACCGAGACAAGCTGGGGATTGCCCCCGCCAAGCAGGACGACTACGGCGCCAACTACGAACTCAACGGCGTCCAGGCCTTCCTCTACAAGTCGGATTTCGCCGGCACGGCCGAACACACCATCCTGTCGTTCGACACCACCGACCTCGACGCCGACATGCGGGACATGCGCGGCAAGGGCGTCGCGTTTCTCGATTACGACCTGCCGGACCTGAAGACCGAGAATGGCGTCGCCAGCTTTGGCCCGGTGAAGAACGCCTGGGCCAAGGACAGCGAGGGCAACATCCTCGGCTTCGTTCAGGGCATGTAGGCTATTTCGAGCAGCGGAACACCGTGCTCGACTTCGCGTCGCCCACGGCGATCCGGATGCCTTCGCCTGATGGACCGAAGATCGGCGTCAGCTTCAGCTCCTGCTTGTTGCAGGTGGCGCTGAACGTGCCGTCCTTGTTGTCGTTGAGCGCGATATCGCAGCTCTTGCCGGCGGCGGAGTACTTGCTCGCCGACACCACGGTCAGGCCGGTCTTGTCGGTGCAATCGAGCGCCGCCCAGCTGCCGATCAGCGGGCGGGCACCGGGCGGCAGTTTCGCCGTTGCGGCCGGGGCGGCAGGCGTCTTGCCAGTGGCCGGTGCCTTGGCGGGCGTGGCGGCAGCGGCAGGCGCTTCAGCCGACGGCGCCTTGGGCGTGCTGTCGTTGTTGCAGGCAGCCAACAGGGGGAGGATGAGGAGGAAAGAGAGCGGCAAAAGGCGCATCGGCGAATCCGGTGTCGTTGCTATTGTCATGGCATGGGTGCGCCGTCATTGCGGCGCGATTGCAGCGGAGTAAGCAAGTTTGGCCGTGGCGCAGATCTTTGTGGATGCCGATGCCTGTCCGGTGAAGGACGAGGTGCTGCGGGTCGCCGAGCGGCACGGCCTGGTCACCACCTTCGTTGCCAATTTCGGGCTGCGGCCGTCGCGCGATCCGATGGTGCGCAACATCATGGTGCCGCAGGGCGCCGACGCGGCCGACGATTGGATCGTCGAGCAGGTTGGTGCCAACGATCTGGTGGTGACCTCCGACATTCCGCTGGCCAGCCGGGCCCTGAAGAAGGGCGCTGTCGTACTCGGGCCGACCGGCAAACCCTTCACCGAGCAGTCGATCGGCATGGCGCTGGCAATGCGCGAACTGAACCAGCACTTACGCGAAACCGGCGAGAGCAAGGGCTACAACGCCGGCTTCACCGCCAAGGATCGCGCCAACTTCCTCCAGGCCTTCGACGCAGCGGTGCAGCGTGCCAAACGCCTGTGACAGGCGTCGGCGTGCCATCAGCGCATCTATGCTAGACATTCGTCGATCCGCCTGAAGTTTGGGCGGTATGCCCTTGAAATGGGCAGCAAACTGCGCTTCAAACGTGCACTGTTTTCCTGCCCGGGTACTTCCACGTGAGCCGCCTTCTCGATTTCATCCACCGGCACGAGCCGCGCGGCCAGACTTTGGCGCACCTGAAATCCGGCATTGGCGCTGTGGTAGCGATGACCCTGGTCGGCGGGCTGGCTGCCTGGACCGGGCTACCGATGCTGCTGGCGCCGTTCGGGGCGACGGCCGTGCTGCTGTTCGGTCAGGCCGAGAGCCCGCTGGCGCAGCCGGCCAATATCTTCGGCGGCTACCTGGTGGCGGCCGCGATCAGCGTAGCAATTTTCGCGCTGGCGCCGTCAGCCTGGTGGGTCGCCACCATCGCCGTGGGCCTGGTGATTGCGGCGATGCTGCTGCTGCGCGTGACGCATCCGCCGGCGGGGGCGGTGCCGTTGGTAGCGCTCTCGACCCATATGCCGATGGATACGCTGTTCCTCGTGGTCGTCGCTGGCGCTGCCTGCCTCGTTGGCGTGGCGGTGGTGCACCACCAACTGCCGCCGCGGGTAACTTACCCGCGCCGCCCGACCCGCCCAGGTTGAGCCACCTCGACCGCCGGCAGAAGACTGAAGCACATTACCGTTTCGTTGAAACGGTAATGTGCTTCAAGCCATTGATTTGTCGCGCTTTCGAACCGGAAAAGTCTGCAACTTTTCCTGAAAACGCTCCGGTGGTGATGATCATCTCGATCTCGTCGCGCACCTTGTCGAGCACGTCGTTGATCGCCGCGACGGCCTGAGCCGGGTCGGCAGCAACGATCGCATCGGCGAGGTCGCGATGCGGCGGGAACGAGTCGAGGCCGAAATCGTCACGGCCGAACGGCGATTCGTTGGAGCGCTCCAGCGCCTCGTCGAGCTTGTGCAGGATCTCGCCGAACATCGGGTTCCCTGACGCCTCGTAGATGGCCCCATGGAAGGCCGCGTCAGCCTTGTGCCAGTTGCGGCGCGCCGCCACATCGGCCAGCAGCACATCGCAGAGCCGCGAGATTTCCGCCCGCTGCGCCTTGGTGGCATTGACCGTGGCCTTGCGCACCACCTCGTTCTCCAGCGCCCGGCGGACTTCGACCAGGCGGAGCAGGGCCTCGCCCTCGAAGCGGATCATGGTCGGCGCGAGCCCACGCGACGTGCGCACCTTGGCGGCGAGATAGGTGCCGTCGCCGCGGCGGCGGCGGATAATGCCGAGGCCTTCCCAGCGGTTCAGCGCCTCGCGGATGGTGGAGCGGCCGACGCCGAGCGTGGTCGCCAGCGAGACTTCCGGCGGCAGCCGGTCGCCGACGCTCAGCCCGGCCCGTTCGATCATTTCGGCGAGCGCATCCAGCACGGCAACGCCGCGCGTTCGCGTCTCCAGCGGTTCGAGGTAGCTCAGTACTCCGTCCTGCGCCACGCCTGTTCCTCCCGGCCCAGATGGCCGTGCCGGCACCACCATCACAATTCGGTGGTTTTGTCAGCCATGCTGACGTGCCAGCTCCTTCTTGCCCTGCAAATCCAACATGTCCGTCAACGCGCCGATGAGAATGTCCATCTGCGCCTTCGAATTGTAGCCCTGCACCGAAACCCGGACGATGTGGTGGTCCTGCCACTTGAACACCGGGATCTCGATCGCGTATCGCGCCATCAGTTCTTTGGAGAACTCCGCCGGTTCGAACTCGGGAACCGGCATCGCCACCATCTGCGGCGCGGAGAACTCCGGGCTGCTGAGCGGTTCCAGACCCGTCAGCGCCTGCAGGCGCCGCGCCGTTTCCTGCGCCAGCTCGCGGCAATCGGCGGCGACGCGGGTCCAGTCGTGATCCTCACGGAACTTGATCGCGGCGGGCACACTCAGCCAAGCCGCCGGATCGCGGGTGCCCTGCATCTCCAGCTCGTCGATGAACGGGCTGTTGCCGAAAGCGCCCTTGGCGTCGGGGAGTTTTGAGTCAGCGGTCCAACCGTGGCTGATCACCAGCGGATTGATCAGCCCCTGCAGCTCCGGGCGGACATAGAGGAACGCCGAGCCCTTGGGCGTCATCAGCCACTTGTGGCAGTTGCCCGAGTAGAAATCGACGCCCATGGCATCGAGGTTCAGCGGGATATGGCCCGGCGTGTGGGCGCCGTCGATGACGGTCCAGATGCCGCGCTTGCGCGCTTCGGTGATCGGCCGCTCGATCGGGAAGCGCAGCGCCGTCGGCGAGGTGATGTGGCTGAGGAACAGCACCTTGGTGCGCTCGTTCATCGCCTCGACCAGCGTGTTGGTGAACGCCGCCTCGGACACCAGCGGCATCGGCACCTTGACCGTAACGATCCTGGCGCCGGTGCGGCGCGCCACATAGGCCCAGGTCTTTTCCAGCGCCGAATATTCGTGGTCGGTCGTCAGGATCTCGTCGCCCTCCTTGAGGTCGAGCGACTGGGCAACGATGTTGAGCCCCTCGGTGGCATTCACCAGGCCGACGAGGTTCTCCGAGGTCGTGCCGAGGAACGCCGAGAGCGCCACGCGCGGCACCTTGGTGCGCTCGCTGAGGTCGCGGCCGAGGAAAGCCACCGGCTGACGTTCCAGCTCGAGCTGCCAGGCCTGGTAGGTCTCGAACACCGGACGCGGGCAGGCGCCGAACGAGCCATGGTTCAGGAAAACGACATCGTCCCGGAGGAGGAAGTGTCGCGCGAGATTGGAGGACAAGTCAGCGGCCTTTCAGTGTGGGATCGAGTGCATCGCGCAGGCCGTCGCCGAACAGCGTCGTGGCGAGCACGGTGATGGCGAGAGCTGCCGTGGGGAACACGGCCATGTGCCAGTAAAAGAACATGAAGTTGATGCCGACATTGATCATTTGGCCCCAGCTCGGGGTCGGCGGCGCGACGCCGATGCCGAGGAAGCTGAGGCTCGCTTCGAGCATCATGGCGCCCGGCACCGACAGCACGAACCCGACGATGATCGGCGACAGCGAGTTGGGGATGACGTGACGGCGGAGGATGTACCAGGGCGAGGCGCCCAGCGCCTGCGCCGCCCGCACGAACTCCTTCTCGCGGAACGACTTCACCTGGGCGCGGACCAGGAGGCAGACGCCGAACCAGCCGAACAGCGAGGCGACGACGATGATGGTGAAAAAGCCACCGCCGGCCAGCGCCCCCAGCAGCATCGCTGCCAAGAGCGGCGGCACCACCGAGAAGATCTCGATGATGCGCATGATGAACCAGTCGACCCGGCCGCCGAAATAGCCGGCAATGGCGCCGATCGGGATGCCGATCAACAGGCTGCAGGTGGCGGCGGCAAAGCCGATCAGCAGCGATACCCGGGCGCCATAGACGATGCGGGTGAAGAAGTCGCGCCCGAGGTCGTCGACGCCGAACCAGAACTCGGCCGATGGAAAAGCCAGTGACTGGGTCAGGTAGAGCTGCGCATCCGGAGCGCTCTTGGTGAACAGCGGCGCAAAGATCGCGGCGAGCATGATGATCGCGAGGACGACGCCGCCGGTCACCGCCGCTTTATTGGCCGAGAAGCGCCGCCAGGCGAAGTAGGCCGGGCTGTGCTGGGTGTGCGCGGGCGGTACCGCGAGCGCGCCGGTTTCAATGTCGGTGGTCATTTCGCGTCATCTCCGAGACGGATGCGCGGATTGAGCCACGCGTAGGCGATATCGGAGATCAGGTAGGCGAAACAGATTCCGATGGTGAACATCAGCACCAGCGCCATCTCCAGCGGATAGTCGCGGTTCTCGATCGAGGAGACGAAATAGCTGCCGAGCCCGGGGATGCGGAACATCGCCTCGACGAAGATCGAGCCGGTGGCCGTGCCCATGAACATCGGCAGGAACACCGTGACCATCGGGATGGCTGAGTTGCGCAGCACGTGCTGGAAGATGATCCGCCTCTCGCTCAACCCCTTCGCCCGCAACGCCGTGACGAACGGCCGGTTGAGCGTGTCGAGCATCGCCGAGCGGGTGTAGCGGGCATAGGTGGCGAGCGGGATCGCCGCGTAGGCGGCAATCGGCAGGATCCACCGTTCCGGCTTGCCCCAGCCGCTGGCTGGCAGCCAGTTGAGCCAGACCGCAAAGATCAGGATCAGCAGCATCGAAATGACGAACACCGGGATGGTGAGGCCAAGCACCGAGAGCGTCGAGGCGAGGTAGTCGATCCAGCTGTTGCGGCGCAGCGCCGCCGCCATGCCGATCAGGATACCGAGCGCCGCGCCGATGATGACGCCGGAACCGCCGAGGATCAGGCTCGGTATCCAGGCCTGCTGCAGCAGGCTGATCACTGTCTCGCCCGGGGATTGGTAGGGCACGCCCCAGTTCCCCTGCAGCACCCCGACCATGTAGTTGGTGTACTGCACCCAGAGCGGCTGATCGAGGCCGAGCCTCGCATTGAGCTGGGCCTTGACCGCCTCGGAGAGCGGCATGTCCTTTTCAGTGAACGGACCGCCCGGCACCGCGTGCATCATCAGGAAGATGACCAGCGAAACGATGAAGAAGGTCACCGCGACCGAGAGCAGGCGTTTGATGAGATAGACAATCATGCCCTTACCTCCTTCAGTTGGTGACGATGGCTTCGACGAGGTGGCCGGGGGCCACGCTGACGAGCTGTGGAATGTCGCCGGCCGCCGCTTCAGCCGCGAGGCTTGAGCGCGTCAGGCGTGGTGTGCCGGCGGTGATGTCTTCGGCGGTGATGAACGAGCGCTCACGCCGATCCCTGGGGTTGGTGACCGGGATCGCATCGAGCAGCGAGCGCGTATAGGGATGCCTGGGGTTGGCGAAGATGTTGGCCGTCGGCGCCTGTTCGACCACCCGGCCCTTGTACATCACCACCACGCTGTCGGTCAGCGAGCGCACCACGCTGAGGTCGTGGCTGATGAACAGCATCGAGAGCCCCATCTGCTTCTGCAGGTTTTTGAGCAGCCCGATGATCTGTGCCTTGACGGTAACGTCGAGCGCCGAGGTCGGCTCGTCGGCGACCAGCACCGAGGGCCCGAGGATCAGTGCCCGGGCGATAGCGACGCGCTGGCGCTGACCACCCGACAGCTCGTGCGGATAACGGTTGCCGAAGCTGCGGTCCATGCCGACGCGCTCCAGCCAGCTCAGCGCTTCCTCGGTTTGCTCGCGCGGGGTCTTCACCCCGTGGATGTTGAGCGGCTCGGCGATGATCTGGGCCAGCGTCATCATCGGATCGAGCGCCGAGTAGCTGTCCTGAAACACCACCTGCATGCGCCGGCGAAACACCTTGAGGGCGCCGGTGTCGAGCTTGGAGATGTCGGTGCCGTCAACGAGGATCTGTCCGGCCGTCGGCTCGAGCAGGCGCATCGCCATCATGCCGGTGGTCGATTTGCCCGAACCGGACTCGCCGACGAGCCCGACGATCTTGTTGCGCGGCAGCACCAGGTTGACCCCGCGCACCGCCGGGAAGTCGACATAGGTGGAAAAGATCCGGCCGCGACGGCGCAGCGCATAGACCTTGGAGAGGTTGCGCAGCTCGAGGGCAGGGGCGATCGGCTCGCCGGTGCCGGGCTCGGCCCGCCGGGACTCGCCGGCCCTGAGGCTCGCCAGCAGCGACTGGGTGTAGCTGTGCTTGGGCGTGTCGAAGATCTGGTCGACGGTGCCTTCTTCCATCACCCGGCCGCCATACATCACGACGACCCGATCGACGGTTTCGGCGACGACGCCGAGATCGTGGGTGATCATGATCAGCGCCATGCCCATCTCGGCCTGCAGGTCCTTGATGAGCTGCAGGATCTGCGCCTGGATGGTGACGTCGAGCGCCGTGGTCGGCTCGTCCGCGATCAGCACCTTGGGCCGACAGCTGAGCGCCATGGCGATCATCGCGCGCTGCAGCATGCCGCCGGAAAGCTGGTGCGGATAGTAGCTCAGCACATCCTTGGCGTTCTTGATCTCGACCTTGAGCAGCAACTGCTCGGCCTCGCCCAGTGCGGTCTCCTTGGAGACATCGCGGTGCGTGCGGATGGTTTCGACCATCTGATGGCCGATGGTGAACACCGGGTCGAACGTCGTCGCCGGGTCCTGGAAGATCAGCGCGGCAACCTTGCCGCGCAGCGCCGCCATCTGCCGCGGCTTGGCCTTGAGCACATCGACACCATCGAGCTCGAGCCGGTCGGCGGTGATCGTCGCGGAGTTGGGCAACAGCCGCATCAGCGCCAGGCACGAAACGGACTTACCCGAGCCGGACTCCCCCACAATGCCCAGGCTTTCGCCCTCGGCGAGCTGGATGTCGACGCCGCGTACCGCGTCGATCTGGCCGCCATGCTGACGGAAGCTGACCTTCAGGCCTTTGATATTTACGAGAGTCATGCGCTGTTCCGAACTTGGCGCCCCCGGCCACCGGCCGGGAGCACTGGTTTTCGCGACTAGTTCTTGGTCAGGTGGGTGTACACGTAACCCGACCAGTTGGGGTAGAAGCCCTGCTTGTTGGGCGTCATGGCATCGCCGCCGAGCTTTTCGGACACGACGTTCATGGTGATCGGATGGGTGAGCGGCACGATCAGCCCCTGGTCGATCATCACCTGCTCGGCCTGTTCGTAGAGCTTCACGCGCTCGTCCCAGGTCGGGGCGGAGTCGGCCTGTTTGACCAGGTCGTCATAGGCCGCGATGTGGTAGCTGTGCCGGCCGCCATTGTAGAAAAGGCCATAGAAGTTCGACGGGTCGAGATAGTCGTACTCGTAGGGCGCGAGGTAGATGTTGTTCTTGCGCGCCAGCATGCCTTCCATCCAGTCCTTGCCCGGCATCACCTTGATGTTCATGGTGATCCCGAGGATCTGCTTGAACTGCGACTGCAGGTACTGCGCCATCGGCGGCAGGATGGCGCCGTTATAGCCGCCTTCCTCGCGGAACCAGATCTCGATGTCCGGGAAGCCCTTGCCATCTGGGTAGCCGGCCTTGGCCAGCAGTTCCTTGGCCTTCTCGGGGTTGAACACTGCTTGCTTGGCGACATTCTCGCTGTAGCCGGGGAAGCCCGGAGGCAAGATCGAGTGGGCCGGGATGGCGATGTCCTTAAGGACGGTCGAGGTCAGCTCGTCGCGGTTGATGGCGTAGTAGAGCGCCTTGCGGACATCGACATTGTCGAACGGCGCCTTGTCGAGATCGAACGAGATATAGTTGGTCGAGAACACCGGGTTGGTGTGGATCTGGTCGGCATAGCGCTGCCGCATCATCGCCACCTGTCCGGTATTCAGCGAGGTCATGTCGACGTCGCCGGCGAGGAAGGCGGGCACGCCCACTTCCGGCAGGCCGAGCGAGGAGTCGAGCACCACTTCATCGATCTCGGGCGTCCACGGACCCTTGTAGTCCGGGTTCTTGGCGAGAGTGACGGTGTTGTTGGACTTCACCCACTCCTTGACCACCCAGGGACCCGACGAGACGATGGTCTCGACATTGGTCGACCACTCTTCGCCGAACTTGTCGAACTGGTGCTTGGGTACCGGGTACCACAGCGACACGACGCTCGGCAGGTAGGGCTTTGGCGCTGTGGTGGTGACTTCGAGCGTCTTGTCGTCGACGGCCTTGAGGCCGAGGGTCGAAACGTCGGCCTTGCCGGCCGTTACGTCGTCCCAGTTCTTGATGCCGCCGGCAAAGCTCCAGTACCAGGCGAAATCATAGCCGGTGGTGGCCGCATGCTGCAGCGCGAAGACGAAATCCTCAGCGGTCAGCGGTTCGCCGTCGCTCCAGTTGAGCTCGGGCCGGATCTTGAACGTCCAGGTCAGGCCATCGGCCGACTGCGACCAGCTCTCCGCCGCGATCGGGGTGAGGTTGAAGTCCTTGTCGAAAGCGGTCAGGCCGATCTGGATCATGTCCGAGCCGGCGGCACGGGCATAGACGGTCTTCATGTAATCCATATAGGTGGCCGTCGTGGACTGTCCGGGGACAGTCACGGTCTGGGCCAGCGCCGGCACGGCCATACTTGCCGCCAGCGCTATTGATCCTGCCAATTTCAGCAGTAGGTTCAATCCACTCTCCTCAAATATTCGTGCACAGGATCCGCTGAGCCAAGGCGTGCACGCCCGTTTGCGGCGGCCCTCGGACTGGCTTGCTGCGACGTCCTCCCTGCGCTCCCTTTGTGGGATGTCACAGGTCCTCTCGCGTCGCGGGTACGGGGCCCCGGACGTTCCCCGGCGGAGGCCGGGGAACGCCAGTTCTGCTACTTCACCGAGATGTGCGAGTAGAGGAAGTTACCGATACGCCCGAGCGGGGTGAAGCCACGCGAGTTGGGCGTGACGCCCGGCCCGGTGATGTCCTCGCTGACGGCGGCCGTGATGACCGGGTGCACCAGCGGCACGATGAGGCCCTGGTCGATCATCACCTGTTCAGCCTGCTCGTAGAGCTTCACGCGCTCTTCCCAGACCGGGTTCTTGTCGGCCTCGGCGACGAGCTTGTCGTATTCCGGCACGTGGTAGGTGTGACGGCCACCATTGTAGAACAGGCCGTAGAAGTTCGACGGGTCGAGATAGTCGTACTCATACGGCGCCAGGTAGATGTTGTTCTTGCGGGCGAGCATGCCCTCCATCCAGTCCTTACCCGGCATCACCTTGATATTCATGGTGATTCCGAGAATGTCCTTGAACTGGGCCTGCAGGTACTGCGCCATGGGGGGCAGGATGGCGCCGTTATAGCCGCCTTCCTCGCGGAACCAGACTTCGATGGTCGGGAAGCCTTCGCCATTCGGGTAGCCGGCCTTGGCCAGCAGTTCCTTGGCCTTGGCCGGGTCGAACACGGCCTGCGCCGCGATCTTGTCGCTGTAGCCAGGGTAGCCGGGCGCCAGGATCGAGTGCGCCGGGATGGCGATGTCCTTGAGCACGGTGGCGGTCAGCTCGTCGCGGTTGACGGCGTAGTAGAGCGCCTTGCGGACGTCGGCATTGTCGAACGGCGCCTTTTCGAGATCGAAGGCGAGGTAGGACGTGGCGAACACCGCCTCGGTACGGATCGAGTCCGGGAACCGCTGCTTCACCACCGGGATCTGGCCGGCATTGAGCGTGGTGTAGGCGAGGTCGCCGGCGAGGAAGGCCGGCATGCCGACTTCCGGCAGGCCTACCGACGGATCGACGGTCAGCTCGTCGACCTGCGCAACCCACGGACCATTGTAGTTCGGGTTCTTGGTCAGGACGACCGAGTTGTTCGACTTCTCCCAGGACTTGAGCACGAACGGCCCGGAGGAGAGAACGTTGGCGACACTGCTCGCCCAGTCATCGCCGAACTTGTCGAACTGGTGCTTGGGCACCGGGTACCACAGCGAAACCACGCCCGGCAGGTACGGCTTGGGTGCTGCGGTCGTCACTTCGATGGTCTTGTCGTCGACGGCCTTGAGGCCGAGGGTCGACACGTCAGCCTTGCCGGCCGAGACGTCGTCCCAGTTCTTGATCCCTGAGGCGAAGCTCCAGTACCAGGCGAAATCGTAGCCGGTGGTGGCGGCGCGCTGCAGGGCGAAGATGTAGTCGTTCGCGGTGACCGGCGCCCCATCACTCCACGTCATGCCGTCACGCAGGTGGAAGGTCCAGGTCAGGCCATCGGCCGACTGATCCCAACTGGTCGCGGCCAGCGGGGTCAGCTGGTACTCGTTGTCGAAGCTGGTCAGCGGCTCCTGCAGGAGCTCTGCGCCGGAAGCGCGCGCGTAGACCGTCTTCATGTAGTCCATATACGTGCCGGTGGTGGATCCACCCGGTACGGTGAGTTTTGTCTGCGCCAACGCTGGCACGGCGGTCAATCCCGCCGCCAGCGCGACCGCGCCGACAAATTTCAGCAACGCGTTCATAGAGCTCCCTCCTTGTTGCAGAGCTACTGCTTGACGTCCCCTGTGCCCCGGCCGAACCTCGGCGAACCGCAATCCGAACGGGCCTCGCATGAGCGGTTTCCGGGCATAGACGCCCCGCCCGGAACCGGTTCACTGGCTGACTGCAATTCCCCTCGCAATCGGCCTTATGACATATGTCTGACAACTCCATGTTGGCTTGGCAAGCCGTTTGTGGCCCGCACATGACAAGGTTGGCATAGTTTTGCCGCGACGCCGTTCAGCGGGACGAACACGCTCATCGGCGCCCCCCGAACAGGCTCTGCGCCGCGTTGGCGATGGCCGCCGCGTCGATGCCGAAATGCCGGTAGAGATCGGTCACCGTGCCGGTCTGGCCGAAGTGCTCGACCCCCAGCGTGATGGCCCGATGGCCCCGCACGCTGCCCAGCCAACCCAGCGTCGCCGGGTGCCCGTCGATGGCGGTGACCAGAGCCGCGGTGTCCGGCGCATCGGCCAGCAACGTCTCGATATGGCAGGTGGCGTCGCGGTCGCCATGCAGGCGCGCCCGCTGCGCGCCATGCCAGCCGGCATTTAGCCGATCAGCCGAGGTGACGGCCAGCACCGCGACGTTGCGGCGCTCGCCGCCGATCATGCCGGCCGCGGTGATCGCTTCGCTGGCCAGCACGCCCTGGTAGGCGATGACCGCCTCGCAGTTGGGGGTCGGCGGCACCAGCCAGTAGGCGCCGCGAATGATGTCGCTGGCGAGCCCGGGCGTCACCTCGCGCGGCGGCTGTTCGATGGCGCGGGTGGAGAGGCGCAAGTAGACCGAGCCACCCGAGACGTCGCGCGGCCAGTCGGCGAGATCGGCCCGGTCGCTGCCGTCGCGCTGCATATAGTCAAAGCCCCAGTCGATGATCACCGAGAGCTCGTCGGCGAAGGCCGGCTCGAATGACGCGAGCCCATCCTGCGCCATGCCGATCAGGGGCGTGCCGACCGACTGGTGCGCGCCGCCTTCGCCGGCCAGCGATACGCCGGAGGGCGTCGCCACCAGCAGGAACCGCGCGTCCTGGTAGCAGGCGTAGTTCAGCGCATCGAGGCCGCGCGCGATGAACGGGTCGTAGAGCGTGCCGATCGGCAGCAGCCGCTCGCCGAACAGCGAGTGGCTGAGGCCCGCAGCGCCGAGCAGCAGGAACAGGTTCATTTCGGCGATGCCCAGCTCGATATGCTGGCCGTCGGGCGTGAACTGCCACTTCTGCGCGCTCGGGATGCGCTCCTTCTGGAAGATGTCGGCCATCTCGCGGTTGGCGAACAGGTGCCGCCGGTTCACCCAGGTGCCGAGATTAGTCGAGACGGTGACGTCGGGCGAGGTGGTGACGATGCGGCGCGCCAGTTCGCTGTCGGTCTTGGCGATGGCGTCGAGGACCTTGCCGAACGCCGTCTGGGTCGACGTGGCGCTGGGACCGACGAACTGCGGTCCCAGCGCCGGGACGGCTGGGGAGGAAAGCCGTCGAGACTTGGTGGTGTTGAAGGGGACCTTATCGAGAAAGGCCTGCAGCTCGCGCTCGGATGGCTTCAACCCCTCGAAGCGTTCCCACTCGTGGCCGTCACGCACCCGCATCGAAGCCTTGAGGCTGTCAATCTGCGCACCGGTCATCTGCCCGGCGTGGTTGTCCTTGTGCCCAGCGAGCGGCGTGCCCCAGCCTTTCACGGTATAGGCGATGAACACTGTCGGCTTGTCGGTGGTCTGGCCCTCGAACTGCTCGAGCAGGCTCTCGATACAGTGGCCACCGAGATTGGCCATCAGCTCGGCGAGCTCGGCATCGGTGCGGCGTTCGAGCAGGGCGGTGACCGGACCCTGATCGCCGATCTCGTCAGTGAGCCGCTCTCGCCAGGCGGCGCCGCCGCGGAACATCAGAGCTGAATAGAGCCCATTGGGGCAGGCGTCGATCCAGTCGCGGAGCCGCTCGCCGCCGGGGTCGGCGAAGGCGCGGCGCTGCTTCGCGCCATATTTGAGCGTCACGACGTTCCACTCGAAGGCGCGGAAGATCGCCTCGATCCGGTCGTAGAGCCCCTCGCGCACTACGCCGTCGAGGCTCTGGCGGTTGTAATCGATGATCCACCAGGTGTTGCGGAGGCTATGCTTCCAGCCCTCGAGCAGGCATTCGTAGACATTGCCCTCGTCGAGCTCGGCATCGCCGACCAAGGCAATCATCCGGCCCTCGGCGCGCTGTTTCGCCCATGGCTTGGCCCGCACGTAGTCCTGGATCATCGAGGCGAAGGCGGTGAAGGCGACGCCGAGCCCGACCGAGCCGGTAGAGATATCGACGTCGTCGGTATCCTTGGTGCGCGATGGGTAGGATTGCGCCCCGCCGTAGCCGCGAAAGGCCTTGAGCTTGTCGAGGCTCTGCTTGCCGAACAGGTATTGGATGGCGTGGAACACCGGCGCCGCGTGCGGCTTCACCGCCACGCGATCCTCGGGTTTGAGGATGCCGAAGTAGAGCGCCGACAGGATCGCCGTCATCGAGGCGGAGGAGGCCTGGTGGCCACCGACCTTAACCCCGTCCGGGTTGGGGCGGAGATGGTTGGCGTGATGGATCATCCAGTTGGATAACCACAGCGCCTTGCCAGCCAGCGCCTCAATCAGGGCGATACGCTCCGTCGACATGTTCCCTCCCAAATGTCTGACATTAACGGTGCACTAGCCGGTGGGGTGTTTCCTGCCTATTGTAACTGCTCTGTCATCCCGTTGCGCAGGATTTGCCACGATATGCCGCCAAGATCGGTGAATTCTGCCAAAACCGAGCTGACCGGCATCGACCGCCGCATCCTCAGGGCGCTGCAGGAGGATGGCCGCATGACCATCCAGGCGATCGCCGATCGGGTCGGGCTCTCGGCCTCACCGTGCCTCCGCCGCATCCGCCAGATGGAGGAGGCGGGGATCATCGCCGCCTACAGCGCCGTCGTCGACCAGAAGGCCGTCGGCCTGCCGGTTTCGGTGTTCATCTCGATCAAGCTGGAGCGGCAGCGTGCCGAAGAGCTCGATCGCTTCGGCGCCGCCATTGCCGGCTGGCCCGAGGTGATGGAGTGCTACCTGATGACCGGCCAGTTCGATTTCCTGCTGCGTGTCGTCTGCGCCGACCTTGCGGCCTACGAGGCGTTCCTGCGCCAGAAGCTGACCCAGGTCGCAGGCGTCAGCTCGATCGAATCGAGCTTCTCGCTGGGCCAGGTGAAATACTCCCGCGTGCTGCCCATCTGACGCAGTTACGGCGCCGCCGAACATCGCTAAAAGCGGACCCGACAGTTTTCCTCGGGTGAGTCATGCAGGCCGACAGCATCGTTCTTGGCGCGGGTATGGTGGGCGTCAGCATCGCGGTGCACCTGCAGATGCGGGGCAGGGCGACCGTGCTGGTCGACCGGCGCGGCGCCGGCGAGGAGACCTCCTACGGCAATGCCGGCCTGATCCAGCGCGAAGCGGTGATGCCGCACGCCTTTCCGCAGGGCCTGGACGAGCTGTTCCGCTACGGGCTGAACAACCGCACCGACATGCACTACCACCTCAGCGCGTTGCCGCGCATTGCGCCGTTCCTCGCGCGCTACTGGTGGAACTCGCGGCCCGAGCAGTACCGCCGCATCGTCGAGACCTATGCGCCGCTGATCGCCCAGTCGATCAATGAGCACGCGCCGCTGATCGAGCGGGCAGGGGCGGGCCACCTGATCGAAAAGAAGGGCTGGTATCTGCTCTATCGCGACAAGGCCAAGCAGGACGAAGGCTACCTCAAGGCCGAGGGGCTGCGCCGCGATTTCGGCATCGGCAGCGCCGAGCTTTCGAGCGCTCAGATGCACCAGGTCGAACCCGGCCTCGGCATTCCGCTCGAGGGGGCGCTGCACTGGACCGACCCGTGGAGCATCCGCGACCCCGGCGGATTGGTGGTGAAGTATCGCGAGCTGTTCGAGCAGCTTGGCGGCGTCGTCGTCACCGGCGATGCGCTGAACCTGCAGCAAGGCAGCAGCGGCTGGCGCCTGCCGGTGGCCGATGGCGTGCTCGAAGCGCGCGACGTGGTGATCGCACTCGGGCCCTGGGCCGCCGATCTCACCAGCCGGCTCGGTTATCGCCTGCCGCTGGGGGTGAAGCGCGGCTACCACATGCATTTCGGCCAGCCCGCGGCGCAGCCGCTGAGCAACTGGATCCTCGATACCAGCTATGGGTACCTCCTGACCCCGATGGCGCGTGGCATCCGTCTCACCAGCGGTGCCGAGTTCGCGCTGCGCGATGCCCCCTCCACGCCGGTACAGGTTGATCGCGACGAGCCCTTTGCCCGCGAGCTGTTCCCCGGCCTGGGGCCGCGCCTCGAAGCCCAGCCCTGGCGCGGCGCGCGTCCGGCAACGCCCGACATGATGCCGATCATCGGGCCGGCGCCCGGCCACCAGGGTCTGTGGTTCGCCTTCGGTCACGCCCACCACGGCATCACGCTCGGCCCGGTCACCGGCCGGCTGATCGCCGAGATGATCACCGGCGCAGCGCCGTTCGTCGACCCCACGGCGTTTTCGGCCAAGCGGTTTCTGTAACTGCCGCCGGTGCGGGCTGACCCCCACCGGCGCCAGCAGCCAGCCAGAAGTCTCACTGCCGCATTTTGCCGCTGGGGGAGGGGGTTGAACTCGGCCAACCGCTCGCTACGTTTTGCGGGCGGTACCGGGCCCCTCTGACGGCAGCACTTCTACGCTCCGTGATGTCGGAACTGCTCCAAACTTCACATGGAGAGGTCCGGCATGGATATGCTGCTCAGCGCCCTTATGGGCGATTTCCTTGGTACTCCCGTCTATTTCTGGGTGGCGTTCCTCGCCATCGTCATTGGCCTGTTGGTCTTCGACCTGGGCATTCTCAACCGCAACGCCCACGAGATTTCCGCCCGTGAGAGCCTGACGCTCTATGCGGGCTACGTCTTCGTCGCGGTGCTGTTCGGCGTCTGGGTGTGGTTCAGCCGCGGCGCTGAAGCCGGCCTCGAGTTCTACACCGGTTACCTGATCGAGCAGAGCCTCGCGATGGACAATATGTTCGTCATCGCGACCATCTTCGGCTTCCTCGCCATCCCCCGCCTCTACCAGCACCGCGTGCTGTTCTGGGGCATTCTGGGCGTCATCGTGTTTCGCGCGCTGCTGATCGGCCTCGGCGCGGCTCTGGTGCACTCGTTCAGCTGGGTGCTGGTGCTGTTCGGCGCCTTCCTGATCTTTACCGGCGTGCGGCTGTTCTCGCATCAGGACAAGGAACCGGACATCGAGGCCAACCCGATCCTCAAATTCCTGCGCAAGCATTTCCGCATTTCGCAGAACCTCGACGGCAAGAACTTCCTGACCAAACTGCCGGACAGCAAGACCGGCAAGCTCGTGACCTTCCTCACCCCGCTCGGCGTGGCGCTGATCATGGTCGAGACCGTCGATCTGATCTTTGCCGTCGACTCCGTGCCGGCAGTGTTCGCCGTCACGCAGGATACCTTCATCGTCTACACCTCCAACATCTTCGCCATCCTCGGCCTCCGCGCCCTCTACTTCGCGCTCGCAGCAGCAATGAACCGCTTCCGCTACCTGCAGGTCTCGCTGGCCATCGTCCTGGTGCTGATCGGTATCAAGGTGGCGCTGGTGCCGTTCGACGTGAAGATCGACACCTTCCTGTCGCTCGCCGTCACCCTCGGCGTACTGGCCGGCGGCGTGCTCTACTCGCTGTGGAAGACCCGCAACGAGCAGAGCGTTTCGGCTGAGGTACAGCCGGAGCAGGGAAGGCTGGAGCCGTAAGAGGGCAGAAGCGCCGGTGCACTGCCCCTCACCCTGACCCTCTCCCCGGAGGGGAGAGGGGACGCACTTTGCACGGGCAGTGCCACATCGCCCCCTCTCCCCTCCGGGGAGAGGGTTGGGGTGAGGGGCAGCATAGCGCTTGACGCCGCCCTACGGCCGCACCGTCACCACATCCAGCGTTCCCGCGGGGAGGGGCTTCAGCAACTCCTCCTCGGGCTTGGTGAGAAACAGCCAATGCGCCCAATCCTCGGGCAAGACCACGCAGACCTGCCGGTCGTGATAGGGCGCGATATCCGGGCCCGGCTCGGTGGTGAGCATGGTGAAGCTGAGCGCGCCATCGGCGTCCTCACTCCAGAGGCCCGCAATCGCCATGATCGGCGAGCCCCTCACGCTGAAGCGGTGCTTGGTCTTGGGCGATTTGGTGCCGGTGAACTCGAAAAACCCCGAGAGGATGACGAGGCAGCGCTTCGATTTGTCGAAGTGCCGCCCGTCGGATTTGAAGTTGAACACCGGTGGCGCTTTGGGCCGCGGCGGCGGCCAGCCGAACCGCATCGACACGACCTCGACGCCGTTGCCGGCGGCCCGCAGCACCGGCCCGATATCGCCGATGCGGATATCGTCGGCCTGCGGCAGCTCGGCCGGAGCCTCGCTGCTGTCGAGCTCGAGCGCCTTGATCGCCTCGAGATATTGCTGGTGGGTGACGTGCTGCTCGTAATCGTTACACATCGGGCCCTCCGCGCCTCTGGTTCGGTCAGCGCCAGCCGAGCGCCGGCGCAACGTGCTTCAGCACCGCTTCGATGACATGGGCGTTGTAGGCGACGCCGAGCTGGTTGGGCACCGTCAGCAGCAGCGTATCGGCGGCCTTGATCGCCTCGTCCTCGGCCAGCTCCTTGACCAGCTGGTCCGGCTCCGCCGCGTAGCTGCGGCCGAACACGGCCTGCTTTCCGGGTTCGATATAGCCGAAGTGATCCTGGCTGCGGGCGTCGCCGCCGAAATAGGCGCGGTCCATATCGGTGATTAGCGGGAAGATGCTGCGGCTGACCGAAACGCGAGGCGTCCGGGTGTGACCGGCTTCGGCCCAGGCAGCGCGGAACGCCGCAATCTGCTCGGCCTGCTGGATGTGGAACGGCTTGTCGGATTCCGCCATCACCAGGGTCGAACTCTGAAGGTTCATCCCCGTCTTGCCGGTCCACTGCGCCGTCGGCGTCGTCGCGGCGCCCCACCAGATCCGCTCCCTGAGGCCCGGCGAATGCGGCTCGAGCCGCAGCAGCCCCGGTGGGTTGGGGAACATCGGGCGCGGGTTGGGCTGGGCGAAGCCTTCGCCACCGAGCAGGTCGAGGAACACCTCGGCATGGCCGCGCGCCATGTCGGCATCGGTCTGCCCCTCGGCCGGCACGTAGCCGAAATGCCGGTAGCCATCGATCACCTGTTCGGGCGAGCCGCGGCTGATGCCGAGCTGCAGGCGGCCTCCGGCGATCAGGTCGGCGGCGCCGGCGTCTTCCGCCATATAGAGCGGGTTCTCGTAGCGCATATCGATGACGGCGGTGCCGAGCTCGATCCGGCTGGTCCTCGCGCCGGCGGCGGCGAGCAGCGGGAACGGCGAGGCGAGCTGGCGCGCGAAGTGGTGGACGCGGAAATAGGCGCCATCCGCGCCCAGTTCCTCGGCCGCCACGGCCAGGTCGATCGATTGCAGCAGTGCATCGCCTGCCGACCGGGTCTGCGATTGCGACGAGGGCGTCCAGTGCCCGAACGAGAGGAAACCGATCTTCTTCATGGGTGTGGCCTTGAGCGTACCGTGACCTCCTAGATGTCACGGCAATGGGGAGGGATCAACGTCGACGGCGTCTGTCACGCGCCGGTCATCCGGTGCGGTTAGGAGGCCCGCCATCAACCATGGGGCCACTGCCGTGACACTGAAATTCATCGTGATGAGCGACCTGCATCTGGTGGCGGAGGGCGAGCTGTCGATGACGCTCGATACCGCCGCGCGGCTGGAGGTCGCGGTCGAAACCATCAATGCCCGCTATGCCGATGCCGATTTCTGCATCCTTGCCGGCGACCTCGCCGATCTCGGGCAGGCTGCCGCCTATCGCCGGCTGCAGGCGATCCTCGCCAAGCTGACCATTCCGGTGCACATCACGCTCGGCAACCACGACGACCGCCCGACCTTCCTCGCCGTATTCGGTGACGAGTTTGCCGGCGAGACCGGCCATGTCGACAAGGTGCTCGATATCAAGGGCTACCGCATCGTCCTGCTCGATTCTTCCGAACCGGGCCGCGTCGATGGCGTGCTCGAGGCGCAGCAGATCGACTGGCTGAAGGCTCGGCTGGCGGAAGCCGCCGACAAGCCGGTGATCGTCATCCTCCACCACAACGCCAACGCGCTGCATATCGAATCCGATACCATCCGCATCCTCGAGGATGGCCCGTTCCTCGAAGCGCTGGCGACCCACAACGGCATCCGCCAGGTGATCGCCGGCCACGTGCACGTCACCTCGACCGCCACCTATCGCGGCATCCCTTTCACCACGCTGGCCGGCGGCCACTACTCGGTGAGCTTCAATGTCGATCAGCCCGGCAAGCCGATCCGCCGCCTCACCGGCCCCGGCCAGATGGCCGTGGTGATCGGCACCGAAGACCGCACCACCGTGCTGTTCGAGGATTTTGTCGACGGCAACGAGGAAATCGTGCTGGCGGCAGCCGCGGAGTAATGCGTGTGCGGGGCGGCTCACACCGCCCCGCTGCCCGGCCCCTCAGGCGTTGCCCGGGCCGGTAATGTTGACCATCCAGGGCGTACCGAACTTGTCGCTCAGCATGCCAAAACTGTCGCCCCACGGGGCTTTCTCGAGCGGCTGCATCACGTTGCCGCCAACCACCAGCTTATCCCAGTAACCGCGCAGCTCCGCTTCATTGTCGCCGCTGAGCGACACCGTCATGGTGTTGCCCGGCGTGAACGGCATGCCGGGCGGCGAGTCCGACGCCATCAGCCAGTAGCCGCTGGGCGAAATCAGCTGGCCGTGCATGATCTTGTCCTTGTCGGCCGGATCGTGCGGCATGCCGCCATCGGCATAGGTCATGATGGTCAGCTCGCCGCCGAACACCGTCTCGTAGAACGTAATCGCTTCTCGGGCGTTGCCGTTGAAGTTGATGTAGGGGTTGAGGCGCGTCGGCATGGTTTCCTCCCGTGCTGCCTTCGCTGAGGCTAGTGCCCGGCCGTGACGAGAACAAGACGCGCGGGCTTGCGACCGCTTGGACCGTCCGCTCTACTTGCGAGGCGAGGGAGGCCGGGATGGAACTGCAGTTCAGGGCAACGGTGATCTACTGGCGCGGGCCGGCGCCGTTCTTTTATGCCCGCATCCCCGCCGACATCGGCGCCGAGATCGGCAAGGTGAAGAAGGCCGCGAGCTATGGCTGGGGCGTCATCCCGGTGGAAGCAACCATCAACGGCATCACCTTCACCACCTCGCTGTTTCCGAAGGACGACACCTACCTGCTGCCGCTGAAGCAAGTGGTGCGCAACAAGCTGGGCGTCACCGCCGATGACCAGGTCGATGTCGAAATGACCATCGGCGGCGGGTATGTGCCGTTGCAGTTTCGGGACTAGCTCCCCTCCCCCTTGAGGGGAGGGGCTGGGGGTGGGGGTCCATCGGCTCTTGAACCGCACCACCCCCTCAATCCCTCCCCTCAAGGGGTGGGAGGCCGGACCTCACGCCGCAAGCGCCCGGATCTCCCTCGCAACCCGCGCCTGCAGCGCCCACAGGTTCCGGTCACGGATGCCGTGCGCCTCGAGCTGCGTCACCGTGTTGTAGAGATACTGCGCCCCGGAGCCCCAGTGCCCGGCGGCACGGGCCAGGGTGCGCGCCACCACGCTCTGTGGCAGCCGGCCGGCATAGTTGGCGCCCTCAGGCGAAGCAACAAAGGCCAGCGCCTGGAGTGGCCCGTTCGGCGTCGCGAGCCGCATCCAGCGCGGCACGTTGGTCGGGCGCCGGCTGTCGGTCTCGCGGGCGAGCAGGCGCACCAACTGGCCATGCGGATCGGCATCGGGCAGCCGGTAGGCGAGCCCGGCGCACGAGCCGCCGCGATCGAGCGCCATCATCAGCCCCGGCACCTCGCGGGTGCCGCGCCAACGGGTCAGCCGCATGCAGAAGCGGCGATGCCAGCCATGCGCCACCGCCTGGCGGGCCTCGAGATGGGTAAGCTCTGGCTTCCAGATCAGCGAGCCGTAGGCGAACAGCCACAACGGACCATCCGGACGGTTGGCCAGCAGCGCCGCGGCCGTGGCCTCGAGGTCGGCTTCGGTCGGGTCGGGCATGCCGGGCACCGGGCCCGGATCGGGCTCGGTGCGCTCGACCAGCGCAACCAGTTCAGCAGTCAGCTCCATGGTGGAGCGGGGTAGGGACATCGTCCAACTCCAAGCGGTCGCCCCCCGCTGGAGCGCTTTCAGGAAAAGTTGCAGACCTTTCCGGTTCGAAAACGCGACGAAAAAACATTGGGTCGGATATGCCGATAGCGGCGCGGGGGATCAAGTGTACCGGTGGTACGGAACTGTTCTCGGCCGGGCGACCCGGTTTCGACGCCGGCCGCAACTTGGATGTCCGAGGGGAAACGCTTACCTAAGCGCGACGCGGCCGCACTTACCGGCCCCCATCGTAATTCGCAGGAGCATAGAATGTACGCCCTTGCCATCGTTCGCTATCGATTGCCGTTGGCGGAAATTGCCGAGACCCACCGGGAGGCCCACCGCGAGTATCTGCGCGAGCTGCAGAGGCAAGGCGTGCTGATCGCATCTGGTCCGTTCCAGCCGCATGTGGGCGGCGCCTTTCTGTTGCGCGTCCCGGACGCCGACCCTAACGGCGCGCTTGATCGCGTCCGGGAGGGCGATCCGTTCACCCGGCACAAGCTGGCGCAGTACGAACTGCTGCCGTGGGACGTGAAGACCGGCGTCGAGGACCTGGATCGCATCTGAAGCTCGGGAGGGGCGATTGCCCGAAATTTCCGCCGGAATCCTGCTGCATCGGCTTGGGCCGGGCGGGCGCGAGGTGCTGCTGATCCACCTTGGCGGGCCGTTCTGGGCCCGCAAGGACGAAGCGGCCTGGTCGATTCCCAAGGGACTGATCGACACCGGCGAGGAGCATGAGGCGGCGGCGCGGCGGGAGTTTGCCGAGGAGGTTGGGGCGGTGCCGGAGGGCGACTTGGCCCCGCTCGGCGAGTTCAAGCTCTCGAGCAGCAAGCAGCTGGTGGCGTTTGCGCTGCAGGGAGATTTCGACCCCGACACCCTCATCTCGAACAGTTTCGAGATGGAGTGGCCGCCGCGTTCCGGGCAGCGGCAGAGCTTTCCTGAAGTCGACCGGGCAGGGTGGTTCGGCCTCGACGCGGCGCGGACCAAACTGCACCTCGGCCAGCGGGCACTGGTCGATGCATTGCTGGCCCTCACCGGACCGTAGACTTCTGGCGCGACTGATGGCAGGGAGGCTAAAAGGGGAAGGCCCATGCGCATCGCGGTGACCGGCACGCACGGCAGTGGCAAGACCACGCTCGTCGAAGATTTCGTTGCAGCGACACCGGGTTACGAGGCGGTGCCGGAGCCTTACTGGCTGCTGGCACAACAGGGCGTGGTGTTCGCCGATGGGCCATCGGTCGTCGATCTCGAGGAGCAGTTGAAGCAGAGCTGCGCGCTGCTGCTCGCGACCAGCGAGACCAACGTGATCTTCGACCGCTGCCCGCTCGATTTTCTCGGCTATCTCGAGGTGCTGAGCGCCGCCGAAGGCTTTGAGTGGAGCCCGGACGGGAAGCTCTTGAAACGCATCGAGGATGCGCTGGCGACGCTCGACCTCGTCGCCTTCGTGCCGCTGAAAAGCCCGGACGAGATCGCGGTGGCGATCGAATATCCCAAGCTGCGGAAGCGCGTGGATGCGCGACTCAAAACCATGCTGCGCGAGGACGATCTCGGGCTATTGGCCGATGGGCCGCGCGTCGTCGAGGTGAGCGGGACGCGCGAGCAGCGGGTGCGGCAGGTGACCGGGGAGTTGGCCGGCTGAGCTGCTCTCAGTCGTAGGCCTTCTCGTACTTTTCCAGCGCGCGAATGGCCTTGGTGTTGCCCCCGTCGGCGCGGCCGCGGATATAGGTCAGGGCCGCCTTGAGGGTGAAGGCGTCGCCAGACTCGCGGGCCAGCACCAACGCCTTGAAGTAATCGACCTTGAGGCAGCTGACGCCCATGATCATGCCGTGCATGTAGAGGCTCGAGGCATCCATCCGGCCGATGGCCGAGGCATCCTGGCGCGCCACGATCTCGGCGCAGATCGCCTTGATTTCGTCCTTGGTCGATGCGGTGCTCACTTTGTAGTAGAGCGAGCTCTTGGGCAGCAGCTGCGCGCCGCCCTTGGCGGCAACTTCGGTAGCAATGCCTGCACTGGTCGCGAGGACCAGGGCAGCGACAAGTACGGACAGGCGTGATTTGCGTCGCATGGTGTGTGCTCCGGTGTTTGGGCTACTTGAGCCGCTTGCTCAGCGCTTCGATGCTGGTACGGCGCTTCGGTAGGGAGAATGGCGGCTTCTGGCGCTTCGCGAGCCCGAACACGTCGCCTGCGGCGCGCTCCACCACGACACTCTCGAAGATCTTCAGCGGCTGGCATTCCCAGCCCGCGCCGCTATGGCCGGTGACCGGGTTGTAGCTGTTCTGTGTGTAGCCGAAGCAGATACTGCCGCGCTCGGTCTTCCAACGGCCGGGCAGCACGACCTTGTTGCCGGGATACCAAAGCCAGGTGCCGCCTTGCTTGTCATAATACTCGACCTGCGTGCCGTGGCCGGGGCTGTAGGTCATGATGGTCTGGTTGGCGAGTTTTGGCGCCGCGAGCGCCACGCCGACGCCGGCGAGAACGATGAGGGCGGCAACGATCAATCGCATAGCGGGGTTCCTCATTGACCGCAGAAATCGTCTTCGACACGGCAGGGGCCGGCTCCCAGCGCGTCGCACGCCTTGAGCGCCGCGGCATGGGCGCGCGGCTTGCTGCCCGCCTTGCCGACACCCCACTTGCTGCCGGTGGTCGCAATGGCGAGGCACCCGCCGGTGCCAGAGGCCACCACCTTGCAGTTCTGGTACTGCTTGCGGCAGGCCTCGAGCGTGATGTCGCTCGCCCACGAGATCGAGCGGAAGCGCTGTACAAACGGCTTGCCGCCCGGCGCCGCCTGCGCGACGGCCCAATCGGCCATGGCCGGAACCGGCGCCAGCAGCGACAGGCTGCAGGCAACCGCCAGTATCAAATGCTTCACATTATCCCCCAAGGCGCAATTATGACTTACATGCGAAGTATCGCTAGTGGGTAAGACTTCGCGCCGCCAGTGCAGACCTGCGATAGGGTAAATTCTGGCGGGAAATGTCGGCCACCTGCATCGTTTCACGATTGAACCGCACCGGTACGGCAATTGGGCTCGGCCCGACCCACCCACCGACTGTCATCCCAGCTTTTCGCCCGTAGGCGAACCGAGGCTATGCAAGTCCCCCAAACTCGGTGTCATCCCCGCGAAAGCGGGGACCTCCGTTTGCGATCGTGCAGCAGGCACCAAAACAGAGGTTCCCGCTTTCGCGGGAATGACCCGGTGGGTGGGGCACGACCCAACTTAGCGCATATGAGCTTTCGCTGAGATGACACCGCAGGTGGTTCAGTTCATCCGCGAAATAT
>NZ_LAJE02000152.1 GCF_000970465.2 Devosia insulae DS-56 | reverse complement strand
TGTGAAGGATACGCGGCCGGTCGGTATAAGCAATCGGTCGTTCGTCGGCAGCGTCGGATGGGTATAAGAGACAGGGAACTGCCCGACGGACATCGTCATCGGGCAGTTGCCGAGCCTTAACTGCCACCTGCTGATCAGCGGCTACCGGCGCAACACCGCCGATCCCGTCGAGGTACTGGTGCCCAACATGCTCGACCAGTTCGGCAACCACGCCAACGGCATCCAGGTCGTCGATCTCGACGGCGCGCAGGATGTGTTCAACTGGTCCGGGACCTATAGCTGGGGCTTCTTCGTCTATGCCTGCCAGGCACCCAACATTGGAGCGAACTGCTACAACAACGTCGCAGTGCCGGGCTCGGCCAGCATCCCGGTGATCGTGCAACAGAAGGGATTGCAGCCAGTCAACCTGCTGCTCAGCTTCAACGTCGTCGGCAGGAGCGGCGGCGGCCAGCTCGGCGGGCTGGGCCAGGAAGTGCGCATCGGCAGCCGATGGATTGCCAGCGCGTTCCTCAACAGCGAGACCGGTCAGCCCGCCAGCACCACCATCCTGCTCGACTGGCTGAGTGCCCGCTGGACCCTTGATCCGGTCGAGGGCGGCTTTGTCCGCATCCACAGCGTGTGGAAGCCCGAGGAGTATCTGCACGTCGAGAACGGCACCCTGGCGGTCGGGCCGATCCAGCCCGAGTGGCAATCGGCGATGTGGCAGATGGAGCCGAGCGGCGGTGGCTACTACGTGCGCTTCCGTAACGTCTGGCAAGCCGACGCCTACCTCAATGTCGAGAGCGGTGCGCTGGCGCTCACCCCGATCGGGCAGGATTGGCTGAGCGCCGACTGGTGGCTGCTGCGGTAGCGGAAAACTGCCTGGGCGCGCTTGGCGATGGTGCCGGGCGCGCTCTATGGTTCTGTCCGTTTCGACATATTGTTGCGAGTCATAATGTTGCGGACTTTGCTCGCCCTCGCCGGCCTTTCCGTCGGCGCTCTCGGTCTCGCCATCGATGGCTGGGAGATCTTCCCCTCAGTGATGACCGCTTCAGCGACCAACGCAGTGGCGCGGTCGTTTCCCGACGCCTTCATCTACTTCTGGACCTTCTTCACCCACCTGACCAACCTGTGGCTGCTGCTGACCTACGCCGCGGTCCTCTCGGGCTGGCGCTGGCTCGGCTGGTTCCGCCGCCCGGTGATCATGGCCTCGGCGGCCGCTTTCATCACCCTCGTGATGCTCTACTACCACTTCATGCTGGCCCCGACGCTGAACATGCAAGGCGCGCTCGCGGTGGCCACCTGGCTGCTCCACTACGTCGCGCCAATCCTTTACCTCGTCTGGTGGGCCCTGTTCGCGCCGCATGGCGTGCTGCGCTTCCGGCATATCGGCCTGATGCTGCTGCCTGGCATCGGCTACGTCGCCTGGGTGCTGCTGCGCGGCGCCGTGGTCCAGGAGTACCCCTATGACATCCTCGATGCCGGCAAGTTCGGCTATGGCGGCGTGGCGATCGGCGTCGCCGTGCTGCTGGTTGCCGTCAGCATCTTTTCAGTGATCATTGTCTGGGGCGATCGCGTTTTGGCGCAGAGGGGGAAACCGGCATGACGTTGCGAATGGTGCTGCTGTGGTTCGGCGCCACTGCCGGCCCGCTGACCTTGCTGGCGCGCACCTGGCTGACGCTGGGCAGCCGGCTGGAAAACGGCGATAACCTCCTCGGTGCGCTGGCCTTCCTCCTCACCTTTTTCACCGTGCTCACCAACCTGATGATGGCGCTCTGCTACGTCGCGGCGCTGACCAACTGGACATGGCTCGGTTGGTGGAATCGCCCCTTCGCCCGCGGCCTGACCGTCGGCTCGATCGTCATGGTCTCGGTCTACTACATCTTCTTTCTGTCGGGCCTCGAGGCGTTCACCGGCATGGACCAGGTGCTCAACATCTACTTGCACTACCTGGCGCCTTGGCTGTTCGTGCTGTGGTGGCTGTTGACGCCGCCGCACGGCGCTCTGCGTTTTACGGACGTGCCGAAGATGCTGCTCTATCCGCTCGTCTACGTCATCGTGGTGATGATCCGCGGCGCGCTGGTGCACGAGTACCCCTACCCTGTCCTCAATGTCGAAAAGCTCGGCTACGGCCAGTTCGCCATTGGTTGCCTGGGCATGCTGGCTGGCTTCGTCGTCTTCTACGCGCTGACCGTCACCATCGACCGCTGGCTCGGCCGCCGGCAGCCGGCCCGAGTCTGATGCCTGGCTCGAGTCTGACGCCTTGTTTGTGACAGTCGCCCGGCCCTAAGCTCCTTCTTTCATCGGGGCGGAATGTCCATGGGTTTCGAATGGTCGCGGGACGATGTCACCGTGGGTGACGGGTTTCTGCGCATAGCGCGTGAGCAGATCGGCAAGGCTATTGCCGGCGCCGAGAACAGCCAGGAATCGCCCGAACGGCGGGTGCACGAAGCCCGGCGACGCTGCAAGAAGCTGCGGGCTTTGTTCCGCCTGGTCCGCCCGGGATTCGCAGGTTATGCCACCGAAGACGCCTTCGTGCGCGACGCCTCGCGCGGCCTCGCCGCCGCTCGTGACATGCGGGTAACCCAGCAGACCTATATCGAACTGATGGCCTGGGCTCACCGGCCGGTGCCACCCCTTGCGTCCGATGCGTCCGGTCACGATGGCGAGGTGGAGGCCGTGCGGAGCTTCGCCGATCAGATGCGCGAACTCGATCGCCGCAGCCGCGACTGGCGGCTCGAGCGGATCGACCTCGACACCCTCGCTGCAGGTCTCAAGCACACTTACCGCCGCGGCCGCCATACCGGCCGCGAGGCCAATCGGCACCGCACCGACGGGGCCTTCCACGAGTGGCGCAAGTACAGCAAGTATCATTGGAACCAGCTCGGCCTGCTCGAAGGCTGTGCGGGCGAAATCCTCCCTGCCGCCCATAAGTGCGCCGGCGACCTCGCCGACCAGTTGGGGCTGCACCACGACCTTGCGGTGCTGCAGGACCTGTTGCGCACAGCGCCGGCAGAGCTCGGCCCGGATATCGACGTGGGGTTCGCGATCGATGCAGCCGACCGCCGGCAGGCCGAGATCGAGTCGAGGATCGCCAGTCTCGGCCGCCAGGTCTTCGCCGAAAAGCCCAAAGCCCTGAAGGCGCGTTTTTCCGCCTATTTCGACGGCTGGATGAGCCGCGAGGCCGCCGAGTAATGGCCATCGAGATCGAGCGGAAATACCTGCTGGCAGGCGATGGCTGGCGCGGCCTTGTGACCGCGACCCAGCTGCTGCGGCAGGGCTACCTCACCGCCGGCAGCGGCGTCACCGTGCGCATCCGGACCGTCGACGACCGCGTCGGCTACATCACCATCAAGAGCGGCGGCTCCGCCCTCGCCCGCGCCGAGTTCGAGTACGAAGTACCGATCGCTGATGCACGCCAGATGCTGGGTTACGTCCGCGGCGCGCAGATCGAGAAACGTCGCCACCACCTTGACCTGCCCGGCGGCGATTGGGTGGTCGATGAATTCCAGGGCCGCCACGCCGGCCTGCTGATCGCTGAAGTCGAGCTCGAGAGCCCGACCGGCAAGCTCGACCTGCCCGACTGGCTCGGCGCCGAAGTCACCGGCGATCCGCAATACTACAATTCCAGCCTCGCCATGCTGGTCGGCGGGGAAATCTAGGTCCTTTCCAGTGTCGCGCGGCGGTGTCATCCGCTATAGCGGGCACTAGCGGATCAAGGCCGGATTCTCATGACCTTCAACAACCACATCGCCATCACGCCCGAGCTCGTCAAAGACCACGGGCTGAAGCTCGACGAATACCAGAAGATCCTGCAGCTGATCGGCCGCGCGCCGACCTACACGGAGCTGGGTATCTTCTCGGCGATGTGGAACGAGCACTGCTCGTACAAGAGCTCGAAGAAGTGGCTGCGGACGCTCCCGACCACGGGCCAGTTGGTGATCCAGGGCCCGGGCGAGAATGCCGGCGTCGTCGATATCGGCGACGGCCAGGCCATCGTCTTCAAGATGGAATCGCATAACCACCCCAGCTACATCGAGCCCTACCAGGGCGCGGCGACCGGCGTTGGCGGCATCCTGCGTGACGTCTTCACCATGGGTGCGCGGCCCGTCGCGGCGATGAACGCGCTGCGCTTCGGTGATCCCAGGCACGAAAAGACCAAGCACCTGGTGTCCGGCGTCGTCGCCGGCGTCGGCGGCTATGGCAACTCGTTCGGCGTTCCCACGGTGGGCGGCGAAGTCGAGTTCGACGAGCGCTACAACGGCAACATCCTCGTCAATGCCTTCGCCGCCGGCCTCGCCGACACCGACAAGATCTTCTACTCCAAAGCCGAGGGCGTCGGCCTGCCGGTCGTCTATCTCGGTGCCAAGACCGGCCGCGACGGCGTCGGCGGTGCCACCATGGCCTCGGCCGAATTCGGCGACGACATCGAGGAGAAGCGCCCCACCGTGCAGGTCGGCGACCCCTTCACCGAAAAGCGTCTGCTCGAGGCCTGCCTCGAACTGATGGCCACCGGCGCGGTGATCGCCATCCAGGACATGGGCGCCGCCGGCCTTACCTGCTCGGCCGTCGAAATGGGCGCCAAGGGCGACCTCGGCGTCGAGCTCAACCTCGACATGGTGCCGGTGCGCGAAGACGCCATGACGCCTTACGAGATGATGCTGTCGGAAAGCCAGGAGCGCATGCTCATGGTGCTGCATCCGGAGAAGGAAGCCGAGGCCCGCGCCGTCTTCGAAAAGTGGGAGCTCGATTTCGCCACTGTTGGAGTGACGACCGACGATCTGCGTTTCCGCGTCATGTGGCAGGGCGAGGAAGTCGCAAACCTGCCGATCAAGGAACTGGGCGACGAAGCGCCCGAATACGACCGCCCGTGGCTCGCTCCGGTCCCGCCCAAGCCGCTCGCTGCCGACGACATCCCGCAGATGGATATCGCCGATGCGCTCTTGAAGCTGCTCGGCTCGCCCGCGCTGTCGTCGCGCCGCTGGGTCTACGAGCAGTATGACACGCTGATCCAGGGCAACTCCCTGCAGCGCCCCGGCGGCGATGCCGGCGTGATCCGCGTCGATGGCCACCCGACCAAGGCGCTGGCATTCTCCTCCGACGTTACCCCGCGCTATTGCGAGGCCGACGCCTATGAGGGGGGCAAGCAGGCGGTTGCCGAATGCTGGCGTAACCTTACGGCTACCGGTGCCGACCCGCTGGCTGCCACCGACAACCTGAACTTCGGCAACCCGGAGCGCCCGGAAATCATGGGCCAGCTGGTCCATGCGGTGAAGGGGATTGGCGATGCCTGCCGCGCCCTCGGCTTCCCGATCGTCTCGGGAAACGTGTCGCTCTACAACGAGACCAACGGCCGCGGCATCCTGCCGACTCCGACCATTGGCGGCGTCGGCCTGATCCCCGACTGGTCGAAGATGGCCCGCGCCGCCTTCGCTGCCGGGGGCGAGGCGATCCTGCTGTTCGGCGCCCCGGATTGGTGGGGTACCCACCTCGGCCAGTCGATCTACCTGCGTGAGCTGTTCAACCGAAAGGACGGCACGCCGCCGCCGGTCGATCTCGAACATGAAAAGAAGGTCGGCGACCTCGTTCGTATCCTGATCCGCGACGGCATCGCCACAGCGGTGCACGATCTTTCCGATGGCGGTCTCGCGGTCGGCCTCGCCGAGATGGCGATGGCCTCGGGCATCGGCGCCACCGTCAACCAGCTCGATGGTGGGGACCCGCTGCCGTTGTTCTACGGCGAAGACCAGGGCCGCTACCTCGTCACCATGAGCCGGGCCAACCTCGATAGGTTCTACGCCGAGGTCTACCCCTATGCCGGCGTCTTCGCCCCCTGGATCGGCAACACCGGCGGCGCCGCGCTGACCCTGGGGGAAGCACGCCCGGTCAGCATCGCCGACCTCAAGGCAGCGCATGAAGGCTGGTTCCCGGAGTTCATGGCGGGCGAGATCAGCTAAGGTCTAGGCACCCGACTGATAGAGACGGCCCCCTCCCGGCCTCCCCCATAAAGGGGGAGGTGAAAAGTCGAGGCCCTGTCCTCGATCGTGCCCGACGCACCGGCGAGGCACCTCCCCCTTCATGGGGGAGGATGGGAGGGGGCCGTCTGCTTCAGCGACGCAAAGCTCCCCAATGCCAAATTCGTGACCGGGTGTAACATTCCGCCCCGCCCGTGCGTATATAGAGCGCATCCCAAATAATGGAGACCATCATGACGACCACTGAGCGGGCGGTTCTGGCTGGCGGGTGTTTCTGGGGCGCGCAGGAGCTGCTGCGCCACAAGGACGGGATTATCTCCACCCGTGTCGGCTACTCGGGCGATGACGGCTTCGCCAATGCGACCTATCGCAGCCACGGTGACCACGCTGAGGCGGTCGAGATCATCTTCGATCCGAGCCGCATCAGCTATCGCGATATCCTGGAGTTCTTCTTCCAGATCCACGATCCCTCGACCAGGAACCGGCAGGGCAACGATGTCGGTCGCGCTTATCGTTCCGCGATCTTCTATGAGAACGCCGAGCAGAAGGCGGTGGCCGAGGACACCATCAAGGACGTCGACGCCTCCGGCCTGTGGCCCGGCAAGGTGGTGACCGAGCTGCAGCCGGTCGGCCCTTTCTGGGACGCCGAGCCCGAGCACCAGGATTATCTGCAGCGCATCCCCAATGGCTACACCTGCCACTGGGTACGGCCGAACTGGAAGCTGCCCAAGCGCCAGGCCGCCTAAGCTGATCTGGTGCGGGCGTCGGGAAACCGGCGCCCGCTCCGTTGAACGGCCCCGGCGCGCATGCCATATCTCAGGCGGGCTCAACGACCGGGAGACATGTCATGGGCATGGCCGCAAACGAAATCGAACGCCGCATCCTCAAGGCCCTTCCGGACGCCATTGTCGAGATTCGCGACCTGGCCGGCGACGGCGACCACTATGCCGCGACCGTCACCTCCGAGGCCTTCCGCGGCAAGACCCGCGTCCAGCAGCACCAGATGGTCAACGCCGCGTTTGGGGCTGACATGGGCACGGTGTTGCATTCCCTTGCGTTGCAGACAAAAGCGCCGGATTGACCCTGGTTCAGCGACAGCGACATGCGATGGCATCCGACGTCGAACCCGGCTGCCGATTCTGCCTCGACAACGGCTTGCTCGATGACGAGCCCTTGTTCGGCAACCGCACCTGCTACTTTCTGACGAGCGCAGATCCTGTCCTGCAGCGTGGCGGCATGATCATCCCGCATCGTCACGTGACCGCGCCGTTTGAACTGACCGAAGCGGAGTGGAGCGACACAATCGCTCTGCTTGCACAGGCCAAGACCCATCTCGATGCCCATATGCCAGACGGTTACACGCTGGGCTGGAACGTCGGCCGAGTGGGTGGCCAGACAGTGGACCATGCCCACCTGCACATTATCGCCCGCTTTGCCGACGAGCCGCTCGCCGGTCAGGGGCTGCGGCATCACCTGAAACAGCCCATCAACCGCCGGCCGGGTCGCTGATATGTCGGGACGCATCGTCCTCTTCGACGTCGATGGCGTGCTTGTGCACGGCTATCATGGTCGTCCTGAAAAGCAGGTCCGCTGGAACGAGAACCTGCTCGCCGATCTCGGCGTCGACCCGGACCGATTCAACCGCGAGTTCATCTATGACATCTTCATCAAGAAGGTGATCGTCGGGCAGATGTCGCTGCTCGAGGCGCTGGATCGCACCCTGCCCGGCCTCGGCTATCGCGGCCCCAGCATGGCCTTCGCCGGCTATTGGCTGAGCCATGACAGTAACGTCAACCGGCCGCTGCTCGATGTGGTGGCGCAGCTCAAGGCCGCCGGCACGCCGCTTTACCTCGCCACCAACCAGGAGCACATGCGAGCCCAGTGGCTGTGGCAGCAGCTGAAGTTCGGCGAGCTGTTCGAGGATATGTTCCACTCGGCCCGGATCGGCCACGCCAAGCCGGCAAAGCCCTATTTCGATTGGGTGAACAACCGCCTCGGGCCGCAGGCTGAAGCGCCGCTGTTCTTCGACGACCGCGAGGATATCGTGAAGGCCGCCCGTGCTCACGGCTGGGAGGCGGTTCAGTACGAGGAGCTCGAGGACGTCACCGGGCACCCGTGGATCGCCGCGAGGCTCGGATGAGCTGGACGATCCGCCCGATGCGGGCCGGTGACGGCGAAGCGATGCAGCGGCTGCACCAGCGCGCCATCATGGCCACATCCGACACCTACTACTCGCTCGAGGAGCGGGAAAGCTGGGCCTTCGGGCTGCGGTCGGATCAATATGTAACGCCCGCCAACGGGCACTTCGACGTCGCCGTGGCGGACGGCCTCGTTGTCGCCTTCTGCGGCCCCGACGAAGTGATCGGGCTCTACATCGACCCTGCCTTGCAGAGGCATGGCATCGGCAGCGCCCTGCTCGGCCTGGCGGAAGCCCGCATGCGGGATGCCGGCACGACGCTCGCCAAGGTCCACTCGGCGCTCTCGTCGCAGGCCTTCTACGAACGGCGCGGCTACCACGAAATCGAACGCACTACGCACAAGAGCCGCGGCGGGCTGATCCTGCCCAGCGTGCGGCTGCAGAAGCTGCTCTAGCCGCCAATGCATCGTCAAATGACGATGAGCACCTCGACAGCGCCGCATTGCAGGACTATTTATCGAGAGAACGGAGCCGGCATCCTCCCCGGCCTGAAAGGCATGCATATGAGCGACATCAACGCACTGATCGACGAGCAGGTGAAGAACAACGACGTGTTCCTCTACATGAAGGGCACGCCGGATTTCCCGATGTGCGGCTTCTCGGGCCGCGTGGTGCAGATTCTCGGCTATCTCGGCGTCGACTATCAGAGCGCCAATGTGCTGGAGAACCAGGATCTGCGCGAGGGCATCAAGGCCTACGCCAACTGGCCGACCATTCCGCAGCTCTACGTCAAGGGTGAGTTCGTCGGCGGCGCCGACATCGTCACCGAGATGTTCCAGGCCGGCGAACTGCAGTCGCACCTCGCCGACAAGGGCATCGCGGTCAAGCAGACCGCCTGACGCCCGCCGCTGCCAGTTTGAACGGGCCGCGCCTCATCGAGAGCGCGGCCTCTTCATTTGTTCAGGCCGAGCGGCGCATTGCCACGCTCGCCTCGCGCGCCGGAACGTCGGCGGCGAAGCGCAGTTCACGCAGCGGCCGCACGCGGCGGGTGGCTTCGGCATAGAGCGGGTGCGCCTTGTAGGCGGCGAGTGCCGTTTCGTCGGCGAACTCGGCATACACCACCACATCCACATCGTTGCCGAACTGGTCGACCTTGCTGTTCCGCGTCACCTCGAAATGCAGCGAATGCGGGATCTGGCCCAGCAGATTCAGTCCCTCGACCACGGCGTCGAGATTGGCGGGCTTGGCGGTAAAGAAGACGATATGGCGGATCACGAGGCGTAGCTCCGTTGCTGCACCGCATATAATCCTCCCCGATCGCCAGACAACTGCGGCATGAGGCCACGATCACGTAACGTGATGGCTGGCATAACCGAAATGCGTTTCTCACGTTCGGTAGCGAAGTGTAAGTACACAGTCCGTCCTCCATGGATCTTCCGAGTCCCCCGCCATGTCCTCGATCACCGCCCCCCGCTCCGTGGCGACGCCGCTCATTGCGCTGATCATCTGCGGCTGCATCATCGCGGCGGTGACCAACGGCATCCGCACCAGCTTTGGCCTCCTGACCCTGCCGATGACCGCGGATCTCGGCCTGACGCGCGAGGCCTGGGGCATGGCCATGGCCATCCAGAACCTCGCCTGGGGTATCGCGCAACCATTCGCCGGCGGCCTCGCCGATCGCTATGGCACGGCCAAGGTGATCATCGGTGGGTTGTTGGTCTATGCGCTGGGCCTCACCCTGATGGTGGTCTCGCCCACCGGCTCGATGCTCAACCTCACGGCAGGTGTCATCACCGGCGTCGGCATCGCCACCTCGTCCTTCTCCATCGTGATGATCGCCTTCGGCCGCAGCGTGCCGCAGGAAAAGCGCAGCCTGGTTTTCGGCGTCGCCACCGCGGCCTCCTCGTTCGGCCAATTCGCCTTCGCGCCGATCGGACAGGCCTTCATCAGCAATTTCGGCTGGCAGAGCGCCCTCATCTACGCCGCCGCCATCCTGGCGCTGGTGATCCCGCTCACCTTCGCGCTGCGCGGCCGCACCGAGCGCGCCGCCGGCCAGGCCGACCTCAAGTTCATGGAAGCGCTGAGCCGCGCCTGGGGCTTTGGCTCCTACCGCCTGCTGGTCATCGGCTTCTTCGTCTGCGGCTTCCACCTCGCCTTCGTCAACGTCCATATGCCCGCCTACCTGGTGCAGTGCGGTCTTTCACCGGAAGTCGGCAGCTGGGCCATCGCAGTGATCGGGCTGTTCAACATCGTCGGCTCGCTCGCCGCCGGCTATCTCGGCGGCCGGCTCCCCAAGCAGCTGCTGCTCGCCTCGATCTATTTCAGCCGCGCCGTCGCCATCGGCTTGTTCGTGCTGTTCCCGGTCACCGAGGTCAGCGCCTACATGTTCGCTGCGGCGATGGGCCTGCTCTGGCTCTCCACCGTGCCGCTGACCGCCGGCCTCGTGACGCTGTTCTTCGGCGCGCGCTACATGGGCATGCTCTATGGCGTTGCCTTCTTCAGCCACCAGCTCGGTTCGTTTGTCGGGGTGTGGCTGGGCGGTTTCGTCTACGATCACACCGGCTCCTACAGCCTCGTGTGGTACCTGGGGATCCTGCTCGGGCTCGCCTCGGCGGCCATTCACCTGCCGATCCGAGAGCTCAGCGCCAAGTCGTTCCAACTGAAGCCGGCATGATAGCTTCGGCCTCTCCAAAAGTATTGATCAGCCGCGGGTTGCCAAAGGCCGGAGATGCGCGCATCTTCCCGGCCTTTCCGGCCCTCCCCGGCCCTTTCTGAGCAAACAATGTCCGCTACATCGTCGACCACGCGGGACCTGTCCCGCGTCGAATTCATTATCCTTGTTGCAGGGCTGATGGCGCTCAACGCGCTGGCCATCGACGTCATGCTGCCGGCCCTGCCCTATATGGGCGAAGCATTCGGCATCAGCCACGAGAACGAGCGGCAGTTCGTGGTTGGCGTCTATATGTTCGGCTTCGGCATTGCCCAGCTCGCCTTCGGCCCGCTCACCGACCGCTTCGGCCGGCGTGGGCCGCTGCTGGTCGGCCTCGGCATCTACCTGGTCTGCGCCTTCGCCGCGACCTTCGCGCCGACCTTCGGTGCGCTGCTGGCGCTGCGCTTCGTGCAGGGCATGGGCGCCGCCGGCACCCGCGTCATCGCCACCGCCGTGGTGCGCGACAAGTTCTCCGGCCGCGAGATGGCCGAGATCATGTCGCTGACCTTCATGGTGTTCATGGCCATCCCGATCCTCGCGCCCGGCATCGGACAGCTGATCCTCCTCGCCGGACCGTGGCAGTATATCTTCCTGTTCATGGGCGGCCTTGCGACGGTGATCAGCCTCTGGGCCTTTCTCCGCCTGCCCGAGACCATGCACCCGGAGTACCGGCGCCCGCTGAGCTTCAGCTCAGTCATCGACGGCTTCCGCATCGTCGTCACCAACCGGGTGGCGCTGTTCTATGGCCTCGCCGGCACCTTCCTGTTCGGCGCCATGTTCGGCTTCATCTCGGCGAGCCAGCAGATCTTCGTCGAAATCTATGGCCTCGGGCCATACTTCCCGGTGGCCTTTGCCGCCATGGCCGGCACCATCGCCATTGCCCAGTTCATCAACTCGCGCGTCGTGCGCCGCTTCGGCATGCGCCGGCTCAGTCACACTGCCGCACTGGTCTATCTCGGCGCCGCCGCCATCCTGGTCGTGGTAGCGCTGATGGGGCCGGTGCCGTTCCCGGTGTTCTTCGGGCTGCTGATGGTGATCCAGTTCTTCTTCGGCTGGGCCGCGTCGAACATGAACTCGCTGTCGATGGAGCCGCTGGGCAATGTCGCCGGCACCGCGGCGTCGGTCTTTGGCTTCACCCAGACGGTCGGCGGCGCGTTGATCGGCACCTATATCGGCCAGCACTTCAACGGCACGATCGTCCCCAACGCCCTCGGCTACGCCAGCATGGGCGCTCTGGTACTGGTCTCAATCCTGATCGCTGAGAAGGGCAAGCTGTTCGGCGTCAGCCCGCAATACGAGACGCACGCCGAAAGCGGGCACTAAAGCGCCGCCAGATGGACGGCGTAGGCCACGATCAAGCCGAAACCGATCATCGCCAAGAGGTCCTTGCCGATCTTCGCAACATCACGGCGCGCGCCCTTGGGCGCAGCTGAGAGCGGCAGGACCACGTAGGTCATGACGACGTAGACGCCGACGCCGTAAGCGACGCCGGCGGGGACCCACATCGTGGCGAGAACTGGCAGCCACAGGCTGGCTACCCCATAGATGGCGGCGATCACCACACCTATCGCCAGTTGCAGCACAAAGCCCAGCACCGCGGCCGGCGGTCCACCCTGCAGCGCCTTCGGACCGATGAGGCCGCTGGCGATGAAGCGGAGGATGGTGACGGGGTCTGTGCGATTGATCAGCGCCGCCGCGCCGATGTCGAGGGCACCGGCGAGGATGCCGCCAATCAGCACGGCGCTCAGCAATTGTGGGCTCATGCCGCTCCCCGGCTCATGCGTCGATGACAGTGCCGCGGCGCTAGGCGCTTGCGCTCAGCCGTTCTTGCGGCCCACGAAGATCGTCCAGCCGAGCATCGGCCGGATGATGCGCTGGTAGTGCATCCAGTCATCGCGACTCTTCTTCAATACCTCAGCGTGGTCCCGGTGGTTCGGGTTCTCGCGCGCCCAGGTCAGCGTCGCGTGGCGCTGGTGGCTCTGGTAGCGCTCATAGTCGGCGTCCGACGCACTAATCGTCGCCGAAACCTCTGCGCCATGCCGCTCCATCACGCCGATCATGCTGACCGTGTCAGGCGGCAGGATATCGCCCTTCGGCACCACCGGCGGATGCCTGAGGACCGTGGTCCCGAGCACCAGGGTGCCGCCCGGCTTGGCGGCGTTCGACATCCATTCCAGCGCCGTCGGCACCTCGCCGAGCGAGGCCGCCGCGCCGAGACACAGCACCACGTCGTAGGAAGCGGGCTCCACATTGAAGCCCTTCACCGATGCATTGTGGAAGGTCAGGCGTCCGCGAGCCGGCGTCTTGCGCCTCGCTTCCTCGAGGAAGCGCGCGTTGATGTCGATACCGACGCCCTGGATGGCGAATTTCTCGGCCCAGTGCCGCATCAGCCAGGCCTTGCCACAGCCCATGTCGAGGACGCTCAGCCCATCGCGGATCGAGCAATAGTCATCCAGCAGCCGCAGCTTCCGATCGGTGATCGGGTTCTGGATCTCGACCTCGCGATCGGCGATCGCCCAATAGTTCAGCTGGTCCAAACCGCGTCTCCCCTCGCCGATCAGAGGTCCCCACTATACCGTAAACACCTCTGAGCGCAGTAAATTCCAGGTATCAGGGTCACTCGCAATTAGTAGCCCACCGGCCCGATGGCTTGGCAGGTAGGGCGAACCGTCGAACCGGGCAGCGTAACCGCCGGCCTCTTGCGAGATCAGCGTCCCGGCAAGGTGATCCCACGGCATCAGCTTGTTGAACATCACGAAGTGCGAGAAGCCGGTCGCGAACGTCCGGTAGTCGTGCCCGGCGACGCGGTAATTGGCCGCCACTTTGATCTTGGCGAGGTTGGCCAGCACCTTCGGCTTGCTCTCGGCGGGCAGGAAGGTGATCGACACGTGGCCGACCAGGTCGGCCAGCCCCGGCGCCGTCGCGACCTGCAGCCGCCACTGCGTGCCGTCGGGCCGCCGCTGCCAGGCGCCACCGCCCTTCTCGGCCAGCACCCAGTCGTCGCCCATCGGGTCGTAGATGATGCCGGCAATGGTCTCGCCGTTCCTGACCACCGCCGCCATCGTCGCAAACAGCGGCAGCCCTGCCGCGAAATTCGCCGTGCCGTCGACCGGATCGACGACAATGGCGAACGCGGCCCGGTCCAGCTCATCCAGCAGCGCCGGATTGGCTGCCACCGATTCCTCGCCGACGAACAGTGCCTCGGGCCAGGTCGCCTCTACGGCCGCCTTGATCCGCCGCTCCGCCTGCTCGTCCGCCTCGGTCACCAGGTCGATCGCATCGGTCTTCTGCCGCACCATCCCCGCATCGAGGTGCCGGAAGCGCGGCAGGATTTCTGCCTTGGCCGCATCGCGCAGGATGACGGCAAGGCGGTCAGTATCGAAGCTGGACATGGTCACTCCAGGTGTTGTCAGGGGTCAGCCGCCGGAAACGCCATCCTTCGGCGCGCCGCTAAGGCCAAGAAAGTCGAACAGTTTCGGGTCGAGCAGGTGGCTCGGCCGCACATTGCCCAAAGCGCGGATCATGATGTCCTTGCGCCCCGGCATCCGCTTCTCGATATCGTTGAGCATCGCCTTCATGGCGTTGCGCTCGAGCCCTTCCTGCGAGCCGCAGAGGTCGCAGGGGATGATCGGGAACGCCATGTGCTCGGCGAACTTCTCGAGATCCGGCTCGCCGCAATAGATCATCGGGCGCAGCACCTCGACGTCGCCATCGTCGTTCAGCAGCCGCGGCGGCATTGCTGCGAGCTTGCCGCCATGGAACAGGTTCATGAAGAACGTCTCGAGGCTGTCCTCGCGGTGATGCCCCAGCACCAGCGCCGAACAGCCCTCCTCGCGGGCGATGCGATAGAGGTTGCCGCGCCGCAGCCGCGAGCAGAGCGAGCAGTAGGTCGCCCCTTGCGGCAGCGTGCTGGTCACCACCGAATAGGTGTCGCGGTACTCGATCCGGTGCGCGATGCCGTTCTGCGTCAGCCACTCGGGCAGGATGTGCTTGGGAAAGTTCGGCTGCCCCTGGTCGAGATTGCAGGCGATCAGCTCCACCGGCAGCAGCCCGCGCCACTTGAGGTCGAGCAGCAGCGCCAGCATCCCGTAGCTGTCCTTGCCGCCCGAAATGGCCACCAGCCACTTCTCCCCGGCCCGCGCCATGCCGAACTTCTCGATCGCCTCGCGCATATTGCGCATGAGTCGCTTGCGCAGTTTGTTGAACTCGACGCTGCGCGGCGCCGCGGCAAACAGCGGATGCGTGCCGGAGAGGTCCTCGGCATCTGCTTCGAGTACGGCTGGGCTGACGATCTGGTTCATGGCGCTGCTGTAGCAAACCCGGCGCCTTACCGGAAGCTTGCGGCGATTTTAACTCGCGGCAAGGTTCGTCCTGATTTCTTGCCGGTCATGGATTTAGTCAGTTAGATGACCCTGACCTCACGGAACCCCGAGGAGTCTCCCTTGTTCCGCTCATTTTTCCCCGAACCCAAACTGTTCTTCTCATCGGCTGTGATCTGGATGGTCGTTGCCACCTTGATCTTCTTCGTCGCCGGTGGGCCGATCCGTTCAGCAATCGGCCTCGATCGCTTCCTGGCTCCCGCGATCTGCGCGCCGGCGGCAGTCCCGGCCGATTCCGCCGCACCCAGCAATGCGGCGCCGGCAACGCCAAGCGATGCCGCCCCCAACGCGCCGGCCGCGACCGACAGCGGTGCCCCTGCCGCCACTCCGGCCAACTGCGTCGCCGAGGATACCAACTTCCTCAACGGCGCGAAGCTCTGGGAGTATCAGTTCGTCCTGATGGTCGCGCTCGTGTTCTGCGTGTTCTGGTACTTCTACAAGCGCAACGAGTGGTACTGGTGGTCCGTCGTTTCGTCGACGGCGATCCTTCTGGTTCTCTATTTCAACGTCCAGGTCGATGCCTGGATCAACGATTGGTCCGGCACCTTCTTCAATATGGTGCAACAGGCCCTCAGCCAGCCAAGATCGGTGGAGCCGGCCATGTTTTATGGTCAGGTGTTCATCCTCTTCGCCGTCCTGATGCCGAACATTCTCGTCCTCGTGCTGCTCAATTTCTACACGTCGCACTACGTGTTCCGTTGGCGCAAGGCGATGAACTCCTACTACATGGCCTACTGGCCATCGATCCGTACTACCGAGGGCGCAGCCCAGCGCGTCCAGGAAGACACGATGCGGTTTGCCGACACGGTAGAAGACCTCGGCACAAGCTTCTTCTCCTCACTCATCACGCTGGTGGTGTTCCTGCCGCTGCTCTGGGGCTTCTCCCAGCACATCACCGAGCTTCCGATTCTGGGTGCCGTGCCGGGTAGCCTCGTCTGGGTCGCATTAGTGGCCGCTGCCCTCGGCACGGCGATGCTGGCCCTCGTCGGCATCAAGCTTCCTGGCCTGAACTTCGCCAACCAGCGGGTCGAGGCCGCCTACCGTAAGGAACTGGTCTATGGCGAGGACAACGCCGATCGCGCCGAGCCGGTAACGGCGCGGCAATTGTTCGCCAACGTGCAGAAGAACTATTTCCGCCTGTACTTCCACTACACCTACTTCAACCTGGCTCGGTACGCGTACCTCAACCTGGTCGGCTACGTACCACTCCTCGCCATGTCGCCGTCCATCCTCGCCGGAACGCTGACCTTGGGCCTCTACCAGCAGATTTCGACGGCGTTCAGCCAAGTCTCCTCGTCGTTCCAGTTCTTCGCTCGGGCCTGGACAACCATCGTAAACCTGCTGTCGGTCTACCAGCGCCTGCACCAGTTCGAGGGCTTCATCCCGACCGATCAGGAACCCATCAAGGAGTCACTCTCCGGTGCGCCGGCTCAATAGCTAGGTGGGCCCGCCCGAGGGCGGGCCCACTGTCGCCCCAAAACAAAAGGGCCGCCCCATCGGGCGGCCCTTTCCAATTCCGGGTGGTCTGTCGCGCGATTAGCGCGAGTAGAATTCCACCACCAGGTTCGGTTCCATCTGCACCGGATACGGCACGTCCGACAGAGCCGGGACGCGGACGTAGACGGCGGTCTGCTTGGAGTGATCGGCTTCCACGTATTCGGGAACGTCACGCTCGGCGAGCTGGTTGGCTTCGAGCACGATGCCGAGCTGCTTGGAGCGCTCACGCACTTCGATCTTGTCGCCGACCTTGACCTGGTAGGAAGGGATGTTGACGCGCTTGCCGTTGACCAGGATGTGGCCGTGCGACACGAACTGACGGGCCGCAAACACGGTCGGCACGAACTTGGCGCGGTAGACGATGGCGTCGAGACGGCTCTCGAGCAGGCCGATCAGGCGCTCGCCGGTGTCGCCCTTGACGCGCGACGCTTCGGTGTAGAGCTTCTTGAAGGCCTTCTCGGTGATCGAACCGTAATAGCCCTTGAGCTTCTGCTTGGCGCGCAGCTGCAGACCGTAGTCGGAGGTCTTGCCCTTGCGGCGCTGGCCGTGCTGGCCGGGGCCATAGGCACGGTTATTGAGCGGGGACTTCGGACGGCCCCACAGGTTTTCGCCAAGACGGCGGTCGATCTTGTGCTTAACTGAATCGCGCTTCGACATCGGAATCCTTTCATAGATCGTCGAAAGTGATTGCGCCCTCCTCTGCCCGTCCTTGCGGAACGGACCGACAGATTCTCTGAATTCAGGGAATCCCGGGTGCGCTCGAGGAGCCCGAGGGCTCGACAAGTGGGCGCGTGATAGAGGCGGAAGCCGCAGGAGTCAAGCGCCGCGACCGGAAAACCCTAGCGTTCCTTGACCTTGCGGCTCCGCCCGTCCAGTGGCCCCAGGGCTTCGAGCAGCGCCAGGATCAGGGCCTGCAACTCCGGACTGCTGACCACCGCGGTGCCATCGTCGGGCGCTTCTGCGTCAACCATGGCGATCTGTTGCGGCCGCTCGTTCCCCTTGGCGCCCGGCGGATAGGTCCATGTGTACCGGAACGCCAGCCGGCCGTTGTCGCGCTTGTGCTTGAGCCGCAGCGTGACCGTGTCGCCCGGTTTCACGTTGATCCCGGTGATGTCGATGCCACCGTTGCCGTCGATGCCCACTCCATGCGGGCTCGTCGATCCATCGGGATCGATGCCGTCGATACCCAGGACTTCGACGCTGGCATGGGTCGCCACGATGTGGAGGTCCGTGGCGTTCACGTTGGGATCGCCGTTCTGCAGTTTGTCGGGCAGCTTGAGGATATAGTTGTCGGTATTCTGAGGCATGTGCTCCTCCCTTTCCTGCCTTGGCAGGAGGAGTGGAAGTCTATGCAGTCAGCTTCTGGCCCGATTTACTTCCGAACCAGAAATTTATCTCAACTCGTGCGAACCCGTAGCGGGCTAGACCATTTTCCGGTCGAGGGTGCGTTGGTTACGCAGCCCCGGGAACAGCCGGCTCCACAGCACTGCGATGGCAATCGAGCCGAAGCCGCCTATCACCACCGCCGGCACCGGACCGATCAGGTGCGCCACCGTGCCGGCGCGAAACTCGCCCAGCTCGTTCGAGGCACCGATGAACACCGAGTTCACCGCATTCACCCGGCCGCGCACCTCTTCAGGGGTCCAGAGCTGCATGATGGTTTCGCGAATAGTGACGCTCACCATGTCGGAGGCGCCCACCAGCGCCAGCGCCGGCACCGAGATCCACACCGTGGTCGAAAAGCCGAACAGCACGGTGAAGGCGCCGAACAGCCCGACGAACAGGAACAGCAGCCTGCCCGCGTGGTCGCGGATCGGGAAGCGGGTCAGGACCAGCGCCATGACGATGGCGCCTATGCCCGGCGCGGCGCGCAGGAAACCGAGCTCCTGCGGCCCGGCATGGAGGATATCCTTGGCATAGATCGGCAACAGCGCTACCGCGCCGCCCATCAGCACCGCGAACATGTCGAGCGAAATCGCCCCCAGTACCACCTTGTTCGAAAAGATGTAGCGAAAACCCGCCAGCATGGTCTCGAGGCTGGTCGCCTGGTGCGATTCCCGATGCTGCGGCTTCGAGATCATCAGCACCGATCCCATGGCGATCACCAGCAGCACCGCGCCGGTGCCGAAGGCCACGGACGGAGCGATGCCATAAAGCAGCCCACCCACCGCCGGTCCCGCGATCGAGGCGAACTGCCAGGCCGACATATTGGTGGTGATGGCGTTGGCCAGCGCTTCCGGCGGCACGAGATTCGGCGCCAGCGATTGTGCCGCCGGGCTCCAGAAGGCCCGCGCCGTGCCGAGCACGACGAGAATGCCGAAGATCGGCCACACCTCGTGCGCCTCGGCATTGACGAAGGCGAGAAAGCCCAGCGCGCAGAGCAGTTCCACGCCGAGGCAGATCGCCATGATCATCCGCCGGTTGAAGCGATCGGCGGTGAGCCCGGTGATCAGGATCAGCACCAGCGCCGGCAGGAACAGCGACAACCCCACCAGCCCGAGCAGGAACGCCTCGCCGGTGACATCGTAGATCTGCCAGGCGATCGACACCGACATGATCTGCACCGCGAAGCTGACCAGCAGGGTGGTCAGCCAGAAGAAGCGGAAGTTCCGGTAGCTGAAAGCGAGCTTGGAGGGCTCAGCGGCGGTGGGAGAAGCCATGATGCTGCCTGATGCCACGCGCAGCGATGGGGCGTCAAAGCATACTTTGGGCGCTGTTCGACTGCCCGGAGGTCAGTCCTTGGACTTCGTCGCCTTTGCCGCCTCGGCCTCGCGCGCCTTCCGGCCCTGCCGCAGATGCGCCCGGTCGATCGACGAAATCACCCCGCGCAGCGTCCGGATCTCCTGGGTCGACAGTTGCGCCCGGGCAAAGGCGGCGCGGAGGTTATCCACCATAGTCGGCCGCTTATCCTCGGTCTTGAAGAACCCGGTGCGATCCAGCGTTTCCTCGAGATGCAGGAACAGCCCGATCAGTTCCTCGCGCGGTGCGGTCGGATCGAGCCCACCGCTGAACGGCAGCACTTCGCCCTTATCCGCCTGCTGGCGCCACTCATACGCCATCAGCAGCACGGCCTGTGCGATGTTCAGCGAGGCGAACGCCGCCTCGACCGGGAAGGTGACGATGGCGTCGGCGAGCGCCACTTCTTCGTTATAGAGGCCCCACTTCTCCCGCCCGAACAGCAGCCCGGCTTTCTCGCCACCGGCGATGTGCGAGATCATCCGCTGTGCCCCTTCCTCGGGACCATAGACCGGCTTCTGCATATCGCGTCGGCGGGCAGTGGTGGCGAACACCAGTTGCAGGTCGGCAATCGCTTCTTCAACCGTCGCGAACACCCGCACCTTGTCGATGACGTGATCGGCCCGCGATGCCGCGGCGATGGCCCGCTCGTTCGGCCACGGGTCGCGCGGGTTGACGATCCTGAGGTCCCACAGCCCGAAATTCGCCATGGCCCGCGCCGTTGTACCGATATTCTCGCCCAGTTGCGGTTCGCACAGGATAATCGCCGGGCTCGGCCGGAAGGTGAATTCCTGCGATTTGTCGGTTCCGGCCATCGGCGCTCTTTCACTGTGTCGGCGGGCGTTCTGATCCGTCGGAGTCGCAGACCACCACGTGGTCGCGCCCTGCCCGCTTGGCCTCATACATCGCGCGGTCGGCGAGCGAAACCATTTCGGCGAGCCCACTGCTGCTTGCAGCATCGAATGCCACGCCGATGCTGACGGTGATCCGCTGCAGGGTACCGCTCTCCAGCACCACCGCGAGGTTAGCGACCGCCTTGCGCATCCGCTCCGCCACCGCCTGCGCCTCGCGCCGCGTCACCCGCGGCAGCACCAGCGCAAACTCCTCGCCGCCGATGCGTCCGAACAGGTCGCCCTGCCGGATGGCGGTGCCTATTGCCGCCGCCACCGCCACCAGCACCCGGTCGCCAGAGGGGTGGCCATGCACGTCGTTGATCTCCTTGAAATGATCGGCGTCGAGCACCAGCACGGCGGCCGCTGCCTGCTCCTCCAGCAACCGCGACAGCAGCCGGGTCCCCTCGTCCATGAAGGTACTGCGGGTCAGCGCATCGGTCAGCGAATCGTGGCGCGCCAGCCGCTCCAGTTGTTCGATGCGCCGGCGGCGTTCGGCGTTGACGCTGGCGATCACCATCGGTCCCAGCGCCACCAGCCCCACGCCGAGGTGCACCACGGTGATGGAATCCCCTGTCAGCTCGGCACCGAGCCCCAGGTCGAACAGCCCCAGCTTCATGCCGATCATCGCCGTGCCCGAGTAGATCATTACCAGCACGGCGGTTGCCGACAGCGGCAATGCCAGCGCGCACCAGATCAGCGCCGGCACGGGAAAGACGATGGAGACCGGATGCGTCACGAGAAGTGACACGAGGATCGCCAGCACGGTCGCCGCGATCGGCGGCACCACCGAGCGAAGCACCGCGCGCTTGAACCGGGGCAGCGGCCACCATCTCGACAGCGCCGGCAGCGTCAGGATCACCGGCAGCAGCGCCAGGTAGTTCACCAACTCCGCGGCAAACCAGCCCGACCAGCCTTCGAAGTAACTGGCCCCAGTCAGCTCGCTCATCGCCAGCCCGCCGACCACGCCGGCCGCCGCCGAGGCCGCGCAGGCCATCAGCACCAGCGAGATCACCCCCTGCGGTCGGGTGAGCGCCTGGTCGTCGGGCTCCAGCGCCCCGAACAGCAGCGTGAAGGTCAGCGCGCCCACGAGGTTACCCGAGGTCAGCAGTGCGGCCATGCGCAGGCTGTCGCCCATCACCAGTGCCGCGGCAACGTAGCCCAGGGCAGCGCCAACCAGCACCGGCACGGTGCGCAGTCGCCGCTCGCGCACCAGCACGCCGGCGAGCAGGGCATTGGCCGGCCAGAACACAGCGAGAAACCCGCTCGGCCGCGACATGCTGCCGGCGATCGCGGCCAGAAAGATAAGGATAGCGACGATCAGGACATCGCGGGGGGAAAAGGCGAGCAGACGGCTGCGGCCATTGCCGTCTCCGGCCGCGGGAGTGAAGTCCATTGGGGGGTCCCCCGTGCGTGCGTCCAAACCTGGACATCGCGCCGGACACCTGACCCCTCAATCAGCACCCGGCATCTACTGCGATGCCCTCAACACCGCCAGTAGACCACGCATGCTGAGGCACGTCAGGGTCTTTGCATGCCAGCCATGCGGTTTTCGCAAGTCGACGGAATGCCGTGCCGCAACTAACCTGACGCGCGCGTGAGGTCAGGCCACCATATGGTGATTCAGTTCCTTCACCTTGCTGCCGCGCAGCCATTCGCGATCGAGAATGGCGAAATGCAGCTCCTCGTCCCATTCGCCCTGGAACAGCGCATGCTCGCGGAAATGCGCCTCGAGCCGCATGCCGATATCCTTGAGCAGCTTGGCCGAAGCCTGGTTCCGCCCCGAGCACCGGGCATAGATCCGGTGCAGCCCGAGTTCGTTGAAGCCGAGGTCCAGCATGGCGCGGACCGATTCCCGCGCATAGCCCTGCCGTCGCTGCGCCGGGCTCAGAATGAAGCGCAGTTCGGCCTGCCCGGCCGTCGCATCGGTCCAGCGCAGCGAGATCTGCCCGATCAGCATGTCGTCGGCTTTGCGCACCACGGCCATGGTCAACGCATCGCCGGGCCGGGTCAGCCGGCGCTGCGCGCACATCGCATCGAGTGCGGCTTTCACCTCCCCGCGGTCGCGGGCTTTCCAGTCGAGGTAGCGTTGCACCTCGGGCAAGGCATGGTACGCCATCACGGCGTCCAGGTCGGACTTGTGGAAGTTCCTGAGCGTAAGCCTCTCAGTCTCAATCGGAAAATCAGGCATCGCCATCTCCGCTCCTCCCCTCATGGTGCTGCTTAACCCAGCAACGCGACGGGTTGATGGCGGTTCCGCCTTAGCCGTTGAAATATCTTGCCAAATCCGTTCGGCCGAACGGAATAGCCAAGTCCTTGGCGGCACTTAGCGCCCGGCGCGGTCCCGCCATTCGCCTTCCAGCAGGGCATAGACGAACTCTTCGTCCCAGGCGCCCTTGAACAGCGCATGCTCACGGAAATGCGCTTCCCGCCGCATCCCCAGCCGCTCCATCACCTTCCACGATCCGGCGTTGCGGGCGTCGCAGCGCGCGTAGATCCGGTGCATCCCGGCGCCCTCGAAACCCATCTCCAGCAGCATGCGCGCCGCCTCGGTGGCATAGCCCCGCCCGTGGAACTCGGGGTGGAAGATGTAGCCGATTTCGGCCTGCCGCGCCGGAGCATCGCGCAGGATCAGCGACACCTCGCCGATCACCCGCTGCGGTTCCTTGAGTTCGGCGGCAAGGAACACTTTCGCGCCCTCGCCATCCAGTTCGTACTGCCCGATCCGCTGCTGCACCACTTCGGTGACGCTCTCGTGGCTCATCGGCCCATCGAACAGATATTGCGCCACGTCCTCACGCTGGCGGTACGCGAACACCGCGTCGACATCGCCGCGCGTGAACGGCCGCAGCCGAAGCCGCTCGGTTTCAATCGGATAGTGAGGCGCGTAGACCATGGCGTTCGTCTAAAGCCAGCGCCGCCATCGATCAAGCAGACGGACGTGCAAACCGACGACCTGCAAACCGTGGTCTGCAAAGCAGACGGCTTGCGGATGGCAAATCCTCGGTGTCAGCATGTGAAGATGACCGCGAACCCCAAACCCGAGATCGAGCTCACCGCCCACTGCGCTTGCGGCGCAGTTTCCCTGTCGGTGGGGGGGCGCATCCGCTCGATGTTCATGTGCTCGTGCGAGGATTGCCAGCGTGCCACCGGCACCGGGCATTCGACCGTCGCGCTGGCCCGGCCAGCTGACGTCACGGTCACTGGCCCCACCGCCAGCTTCGCGCGGCCCGCCCATTCCGGCGCCACGCTCACCCGCTGGTTCTGCCCCAGTTGCGGCACGCCGCTCTACGCCCAGTCGAGCCGCGCTCCCGACCTCTTGATGTTGCCGGTCGGCCTGTTCGGTTCCAGCGCCGATTGGTTCGCGCCCAACCAGCTGATCTTCGCCCGCAGCCATCACGCCTGGGACGCCCTGCCCGATGGCCTCCCGCAACACGACACCTACCGCGATCCGGAGACACCCAGATGAGCAGCGCATCCGACGTCATGGGCGATCGCCTTCGCCCGCTGCTGCCCGCCGGCCTCATCGAAAAGAAGATGTTCGGCGGCCTCGGCTTCATGCTCCACGGCAACATGGCCATCGGCACCACCGCCAAGGGCGAGCTGCTGGTCCGTATCGACCCCACGAAGCAAGCAGAGGCGCTCGCGAGGCCCGGCGCCTACCAGATGCATATGGGCGCCCGGCCGATGACCGGTTTCATCGCCGTCGACGCCAGCGGCACGCCGGACGACGCCGCGCTCAGCCGCTGGATCGCCTACGCCCTCGCCTTCACGGAGACCCTGCCCCCGAAATGAAGTCCGCCTCCACCACCATGACGCACCTCGCCGAGCGCATCCGCGACATTCTCGACGGCGACCCGCGCATCACCGAAAAGACCATGTTCGGCGGTCTCACCTTCCTGCTCAACGGCCACATCCTGGTCGGCTGCAAAAAGGACGGGCGCATCCTGCTCAGCGTCGGCAAAGAGAATAACGATGCGGCCCTCGCTCGCCCCGGCGCCACCCAGATGATCCATGGCGACAAAGCGATGCGCGGTTTCATCTGGGTCGATGCCGAAGCCATCGAGGAAGACGACGACCTGCGCGACTGGGTCGAAACCGCCGAACGCTGGGTCGCCGCCATGCCGCCGAAATAGCCTATGCCGGCGAGTGCGCCTGATGACTTCCATCCTCACGGAAGGGCGACAAGGCACAACATCGCCTCCCCACCGGCTGTCATCCCTGCGAAAGTGTACTGTTCCGGCGGATTGGCGTGATGGACTCGGTGTAGAACGAGGCGTTGCCTTTGTCAGGGAGCGCTTAGGATGGATCTGAAGTTGCACGCCAATGCGACAACGACGCCGAAGACGCGGGCCTACATTCAGGCCAGCACGGCGAGCGTCGCGGACCTGGCTGTCGAGCTGGGCGTCAATGAGAGCACGGTGCGGCGCTGGAAGGGCCGGACCTCAGTGGCCGATCGGT
>NZ_LAJE02000151.1 GCF_000970465.2 Devosia insulae DS-56 | reverse complement strand
TGCGCCAGGAACTGGAGCTGTCGCTCGACGATATCGTCGAGGTGATGCACCGCTGCTGCAATGACGCGCTCAGCCGCAGCGCCATCCACCGCTGCCTGCTGCGGCACGGCATCTCGCGCCGGCCGCTGTCCTCCAAGCCGGCGGTGGGGCGCTTCGAGCCGGCTCCGGTGGGCTTCATCCACATCGACCTCAAGCACCTGACCCGGCTCGAGGGCCATCCCAGCTACGTGTTCGTCGCCATCGACCGAGCCACCCGGTTCGTGCACATCGAGATCATTGAACGGCGCGACGCCAGCACCATCGCCGCCTGCCTGGTGCGCTTGCTCACCGCCTTCCCCTATCCAGTACACACCATACTCACCGACAACGGTGCCGAGTTCACCGATCGCTTCGGCGCCGCCCGCTGGCGCAACCCCAGCAGGCCCACCGGCAAGCACGCATTCGACCTCATCTGCCGATGGTACGGCATCGATCATCGGCTCACCCGCCCGTTCCATCCCCAGACCAACGGCATGGCCGAGCGCTTCAACCGCCGCCTCGCCGACGCTCTGCGCAACCACCCCGCCAGCGGCAATGGTGGCAAGAACAGGTTCGCCTCGCATGACCAGCGCGACGCCTTCCTCTACGCTTTCGTCGACAGCTACAACAAAACCCGCCTCAGGTGCCTCGACTACAAGGCACCCGCCGAGCTCCTCGCCAACCTCACGGGACACAACACGAAAGCGGGGATCTCCGTTTGAGATGGTGCCGCAAGCAAGAAAACAGAGGTTCCCGCTTTCGCGGGAATGACCCGGTGGCTGGGTCACGGCAATAGCTCAGGGACATATCGGCGTTTCGCCTGGGCCCAAGCCTATTCGGCCGCCACCTGCTCGGTGGGATAGTTGCTCCACAACGCGTCGGCGCCCAGCGTGCTCAGAAGTTTCAGATGCGCGGCGAACTCGCTGTCACTGAGGCGAGACGCCAGCGGCACCGGCCGCTGCCGCGCCGGCACGATGGTGACGGTAATGCCGGGCTCGACATGCGTTTCGGCGACCAGCGCCAGCGCCACCTGCCGACCACCAATCAGCTCCAGATAGACATCAGCGAGAATCTCGCTGTCGAGCAGCGCGCCGTGCAGTACGCGCTTCGAATTGTCGATGCCATAGTGCTTGCAGAGCGCATCGAGGCTGACGCGGGCGCCCGGATGGCGTTCGCGCGCCACCATCACGGTATCGATCACCTCATTGGTGAGGCCGGGCCGGCCGAGCTTTTCGAGCTCATAGTTGAGAAAGCCCATGTCGAACGGCGCGTTGTGGATGACCAGCGTCGCATCGGTGATGAACTCGAGGAAGCCATCCACCTCGGCGCGGAACAGCGGCTTGTCGCGCAGGAACTCGGTCGAGAGCCCGTGCACGCGGAACGCTTCGTCGGGCACGTCGCGCTCGGGATTGAGGTAGATGTGAAAATGCCGGCCGGTCGGGATGTGGTTGATCAGCTCGACGCAGCCGATCTCGACAATGCGGTCGCCTGTCACCGGCGACAGGCCGGTGGTTTCGGTATCGAGGACGATCTCGCGGGTCATCTGGCCTGAGCTTCTTGACGCAGCCTCTGCACCAGTTCGGCAACCCGCTGGCGGGTCGCATCGATGGTATTTGAGGTGTCGATTATGTAGGTGGCGCGTTTCACCTTTTCAGCCTGCGGCAGCTGCCGGGCAAGGATGGCTTCGAGCTTTTCCACCGTCATCCCCGGCCGGGCCAGCGCCCGCCGGCGCTGCTCGGCTGCATCGACCACGGTGACGATCACCGCATCAAGCCCCCAGTCGACGCCATTCTCGAACAGCAGCGGGATATCGACCACGGCCATCGCTTCGCCGCGTGCCGCGGCATCGCTGAGGAAAGAGCGGATCCGCGCCCGAACCAGTGGGTGGACGATCGCCTCGAGCTGCTGCAGGCGGTGGGGATGACCAATCAGTTGCCGGCTGAGTTTCTCACGATCGATGACGCCCTCGACGCTGACCCCGGGGAAAGCCGCTTCGACCGGGGCCACCGCAGCCCCACGATAGAGCTCGTGCACCGCGTCGTCGGACGAAAAGGTCGGCACCCCCTGGTCGGCGAACGCCTTGAGAGCCGTGGATTTGCCTGTGGCGATCGAACCGGTGAGGCCAAGTTTCAGCATCAGAGCGTCGCCTCCACCTTAGCCCGCAGGGCCGGCGTCACCTCGGGGCGCACGCCGAACCAGGCGGCAAAGCCCGGGATCGCCTGATGCAGCAGCATGCCAAGGCCATCGACGGTGCGGAGCCCGAGGGCGCGGGCATCGGCGAGCAACGGGGTGACCAGCGGCACATAGACGATGTCGGTGACCAGCGCGGCCCGTGGCAGCAGCGTCAGGTCGAGATCCTCGAAGCGGGTGTCATGCATGCCGATCGAGGTGGTGTTGACGACGAGGCCGGCACCGGGAGCGTAACGGGCATAGTCGGCGAGCGCGCCGGGGACGAATGGCCCGGAGATTTCCTTCGCCAGCGCCGCGGCCTTCTCCGCCGTGCGGTTGAGCAGCACGATCTCGGAGACCCCCTGCTCCCGCAACGCCACGAGGATAGCCCGCGCCGCGCCGCCCGCGCCGAGCACGATGGCGCGCTGCAGCCCGGTCGCCCAGCCGGGGGCGTTCTGCTCGAGGTTGCCAAGAAACCCCATATGGTCGGTATTGAAGCCGTAGATCCGGCCATCGGGCTGGCGCACCAGGGTGTTGGCGGCGCCGATGGTTCTGGCCAGCGGATCGACACTATCGCAGAGCGCGAACACCGCTTCCTTATGCGGGATGGTGACGTTGCCGCCGACGAACTCGCCTTGGCGCAGCCGCTCGACGAAGGCCGGCAGATCCTCCGGCACCACGTCGATCGCCTCATAGCTGCCGCCTATCCCGTGCTCGGCCAGCCAGGTCCCGTGGATCAGCGGCGAGCGGGAGTGCTTGATCGGGTGCCCGATGACGAAGGCTTTTTTCACGTGAATCACTGGCTCAGCGTTTGGGGGGCATGCTGACGCAGCGCGGCCAGCAGAGGCAACAGCGGCAGGCCCAGAATGGTGAAATAGTCGCCCTCGATCCGTTCGAACAGCCGGATCGAGGGACCTTCGAGCCGATAGGCGCCGACCGAGCCGAGAACATCGGGGCCCCCGAGGGATAGTACCAGGTCGCGCTCCGCCGCATCGAAGCGGCGCATGGTCAGTCCGGCGCTCTCGGTGGTCGACCACAGCAGGCTGCCATTGGCGGCGAGCGCGACGCCGGCATAGAGGTGGTGCGTTCGACCGGCCAGCCGATCGAGTTGTGCTGCCGAAGCGGCGAGGCTCTCTGGCTTGTGCAGCAGCTCCCCGTCGAGGGCCAACACCTGGTCGGCGCCGATGACAAAGCCCGGCCGCGTGACGGAAACCGCAAGCGCCTTGGCTTCGGCGAGGCGGCGCGCCACCAGCGGTGCATCACCGCCTTTCCCCAGCACATCGCCCTCGAGAGCCCGTTCGTCGATTGGTGCTGGACTCGTTTCGAATCGCAGGCCGGCTCCCGCCAGCAGGGCTTTTCGCGTTGGGCTCTTCGAGGCGAGGATCAGCATGGTCTGGGGTTTTCCACACTGTCCTTGTTCGCTCAAGTCCGCCGGCGGTGGAAAAGCCGATGATGGCCGTACCGCGGTGAGTTCTCCCCGGTGGGACGAAATCCTTCAACAGCCCGGCCCCCGGGGAGAGTTAACGAAGGCTTAATGTGAGCTGTGGGGATAACCGGGTGCGTCTGGCACTCCACCATCCACAGGCCCGTTAACGGTTTGTTAGCGATTGTGACATGGTTAAGACTTAGTAAACCGGGCGAGTCCGACGACGTCCCCGATCCTTCACGACCACTGATTCACAGCCCCCGCTCCACCCGTCTGCCGCGCGCTTCTGTCGCCACGTGCCGCGTTGTGGGCAAAGCGGAATTCCTGCAAAACACCGCCATGATAATGATGATTAAGAATCTAGATTCTTTTGGATTGGTTGGGCGATGACCGCGACGCCGGTGCTGAAACCGCTGCTTGAGACAGTGCTCGGACGGCGCCAGCAGCGTTTGCCGATCTGGATCATGCGGCAGGCCGGTCGCTATCTGCCGGAGTATCGCGAGCTGAGGGCCAAGGCCGGCAGCTTTCTCGATCTCTGCTACAACCCGGAACTGGCGGCGGAAGTGACGCTGCAGCCGCTGCGGCGGTTCGATCTCGATGCGGCGATCCTCTTCTCCGATATCCTGGTGATCCCCGATGCGCTCGGCCAGTACGTCCGCTTCGAAGCCGGCGAGGGACCACTACTCGAGCCCGTAACGACAGAGACGATCCCGCGGCTCAATCCCAAAGGGGCTTTGGAGAAGCTCAGCCCGATCATCGAGACCGTTCGACGGGTTCGAGCGGGCCTCGGACCTGAGAAGACCCTGATTGGCTTCTGTGGCTCCCCCTGGACGGTGGCGACCTACATGATCGGCGGGCGCGGCTCTTCCGACCAGGCGGCGGCGCGGGTGTTCGCCCTGACCCAGCCGGAGGCCTTTGCGCGGCTGATCGATATCCTCATTGAGGCGAGCATCGATTATCTGGCGGCGCAGCTCAGGGCCGGCGCTGACGTGGTGCAGCTGTTCGAGAGCTGGGCGCTGAACCTCGATGAAGTGGCGTTCCGCAACTGGGTGATCGAACCGAACCGCCGGATTGTCGAAGGGCTGAGGACGCTTATTCCAGGCGCGCCAGTGATCGGCTTTCCGCGGGGAGCAGCGGGCAATCTGCCCGCGTATGCCAGGGCGACGGGGGTCAACGTGCTCGGGCTCGACTATGCAATGCCGCTTGGTTTTGCTGCCGAACTGCCGGCCGGGCTCGGGGTGCAGGGCAATCTCGACCCGCTGCGGCTGCTGGCCGGTGGCGAGCAGATGGATGATCGGGTGCGCCAGATCGTTGCGGCGTTCCGCGACCGTCCCCACATCTTCAACCTGGGGCACGGCATCGTGCCGGAAACGCCGATCGGCCATGTCGAGCGGCTGATTGCAGTGGCGCGGGGAGCCTAGACGATGGAATGGGTCAAGGCGTTGCATATCCTGTCGGTGATCGCCTGGATGGCCGGGATGCTCTATCTGCCCCGGCTGTTCGTCTATCACGCCGATGCCGAGAAGGGGTCGGTGCAGTCCGAGACCTTCAAGGTGATGGAGCGCCGGCTTTATCGCGGCATCACCACGCCGGCGATGATCGCCACCTGGGTATTCGGGCTGTGGCTGGCCTTCGGTTTTGGGATCGTCGATTTCAGTCAGGGCTGGATGTGGCTAAAGGCCGTGATGGTGATCCTCCTGAGCGGCATTCACGGCTTCTACGGCCGAGTGCTGCGCGACTTCGCCAACGACCGAAACACCAGGCCGGCGAAGTTCTTCCGTGGCATCAACGAGGTGCCGTTCGTCATTGCCATCGTCATCGTGATCTGTGTCGTGGTGAAGCCGTTCTGAGGCGCGCCGTGAGCAGCTGTTGTTCCACGTGAATCCGCATTCCGCTTGAATGTGGCGAAGCTTTTAGCTATCTGAAGCGCACTGCCTGATCGATGGGCGCCTCCCCGGCGCTTTCCGGGCGAACCCCCCTCTCCGTACATTCCCGCCACTCACGATTGCCCAAGGGTCTTCCACGCAATGGAAAATATGAAGCTCAGCGAGCTCAAGGCCAAGACGCCTGCTGAATTGCTTGAATTCGCCGAGACTTACGAGGTCGAGAACGCCTCGACGATGCGTAAGCAGGAACTGATGTTCGCCATCCTCAAGGAGCTGGCGGCGCGTGAAGTCGACATTACCGGCGAAGGCGTGGTGGAAGTGCTGCCCGACGGCTTTGGGTTCCTGCGCTCACCGGATGCGAACTACCTGCCCGGCCCGGACGATATCTACGTCTCCCCTTCGCAGATCCGGCGCTTTTCGCTTCGGACCGGCGACACGGTTGAAGGCCAGATCCGGTCTCCCAAGGAAGGCGAGCGCTACTTTGCGCTGCTGAAGGTCAACACCATCAACTTCGAGGACCCCGAGAAGGTCCGCCACAAAATCAACTTTGACAACCTGACGCCGCTCTATCCCGATGAACGGCTCCGCCTCGAGCTGCCCGACCCGACGGTCAAGGACAAGAGCGCTCGGATCATGGATCTGGTGGCGCCGCTCGGCAAAGGCCAGCGCGCCCTGATTGTTGCGCCACCGCGTACTGGTAAGACCGTATTGTTGCAGAATATCGCACAGTCGATCGCCATCAATCACCCCGAGTGCTACCTGATCGTGCTGCTCATCGACGAGCGGCCTGAGGAAGTCACCGACATGCAGCGCTCGGTGCGCGGCGAAGTGATCTCCTCGACCTTCGACGAGCCGGCGTCCCGCCACGTCCAGGTTGCCGAAATGGTGATCGAGAAGGCCAAGCGCCTCGTCGAACACAAGCGCGACGTGGTGATCCTGCTCGATTCGATCACCCGCCTCGGCCGCGCCTACAACACCGTGGTGCCAAGCTCGGGCAAGGTGCTGACCGGTGGTGTGGACGCCAATGCGCTGCAGCGCCCCAAGCGCTTCTTCGGCGCCGCCCGCAATATCGAGGATGGCGGCTCGCTGACCATCATCTCGACAGCGCTGATCGATACCGGCTCGCGCATGGACGAAGTGATCTTCGAAGAGTTCAAGGGCACCGGTAACTCGGAAATCGTCCTCGATCGCAAGGTTTCCGACAAGCGGGTGTTCCCGGCGATGGACGTCACCAAGTCCGGCACCCGTAAGGAAGAGCTGCTGGTCGAGCCCGATATTTTGAGGAAGATGTACGTGCTGCGCCGCATTCTCAACCCGATGGGCACGGTCGACGCCATGGAGTTCCTGATGGACAAGATCCGTCAGACCAAGACGAACTCCGATTTCTTCGACTCGATGAACACCTAAGATCAAGCTCTGATGCGCGACGACGATACCATCGTCGCCCTCTCCTCCGGCGCCGTTCCCTCGGGCGTGGCAGTCATCCGGCTGTCGGGCCCGATGTCCGGTCGGGTACTGAGCGATATGCTCGGCGCCCTGCCCGTGCCACGGCAGCTGAAGCTGGCCGATATCGCCATTGGCGGCGAAACGCTGGACCGTGGGCTCGTTGCCTGGATGCCGGGACCGCAGAGTTTTACCGGCGAGGACTGCGCGGAACTGCAGGTGCATGGCTCGCCGGCAGTAGTTCGGGCGCTGCTGCGGAAACTCAGTTCCCAACCAGGCATCAGGCTCGCCGAGGCCGGGGAGTTCACCCGCCGCGCCTTCGAGAATGGCAAGCTCGACCTGGTCGAGGCCCAGGGGCTTGGCGATCTGATCGAAGCCGAGACCGAGAACCAACGCGCCCTCGCCCAGGCGCGGCTTGAAGGCGGCCTCACCCGACAGGTCGAAGGCTGGCGCGAGCAGCTGCTGGACCTCCGGGCCGAGATCGAGGCGCAGATCGACTTCTCCGATGAAGGCGACGTCGGCGCGTTGCCGCAGAGCTTTGGCTCCGAGGTCGCGACATTGCGCGATGCTATCGGTGACGTGCTGGCCACCCGGGGCCAGGGCCGCATCCTCCGCAGCGGCTTCCGGGTCGTGCTGGCTGGCCCGCCCAATGCCGGCAAGTCGAGCCTGCTCAACGCGCTCTCGCGTTCGGACGCCGCAATTGTCTCCGACGAACCCGGCACGACGCGGGACCTCAAGGAAGTGCCGCTCGACATCAAGGGGCAGTTGATCATCCTGGTGGACAGCGCCGGGATCCGCGACACAACCTCGAAGGCCGAGGCGATTGGTGTTGAAAGGGCAAGGCAGGCCATGCTCAGCGCCGATCAGGTGCTGTGGTTGCGAGCGCCCGACGTCGACGGCGAAGGGGTGGAGCCACCGGAGCTTGCAGGGGAATCGGGCCGTCAGCCGCCGGTAGCGACGATCGGAACGAAGAGTGATCTTGGTTCTGTGCCCGGCGCCGACCTCGCCGTTTCCGTCAGCACGGGCGCTGGCATCGCCGCGCTGCTGGACCGCCTCTACGAGGCGTCGGGCGCGGGGGCGGTGCAAGCATCCGAGTTGCTGGTCAGTCACGAGCGGGACCGTGAGGCTCTGCTGGCGGCGGTGATCAGCCTGCACCAGGTGGCAGGTCACCTCGAGAGTTCGGAGCTGGCGGCGGAGGACTTGCGCCAGGCGTCATTCGCGCTGGAACGCCTGCTCGGGCGAATGGACGCCGAATCCGTGCTGGACCGGCTGTTCAGCGCCTTTTGCATCGGCAAATGATTCACGTGGAACATTGCCGCCGGTGCCCGGACGTTGATTCACGTGAAACATTGGACTAGACCCGCCGCTCCAAAGGATTTCCTGAGATGAGCGACTTCGGCGTCATTGTTGTTGGTGGTGGACACGCAGGCAGTGAAGCAGCTGCAGCCGCGGCGCGACTTGGCGTGCCGACGGCGCTGATCACCCACAAGTTCGCAACCATTGGCGAGATGAGCTGCAACCCGGCGATTGGCGGGCTCGGCAAAGGCCACCTGGTACGCGAAATCGACGCCATGGACGGACTGATGGGTCGGGTCGCCGACGCCGCCGGCATTCAGTTCCGGGTACTGAACCGGCGCAAGGGGGCCGCGGTGCGTGGTCCCCGGGCCCAGGCTGATCGCAAGCTCTATCGCCAGGCCATGCAGGCGGCGATCCTCGCCCAGCCCAACCTCACGGTGATCGAAGGCGAGGTCGATGACCTGATCGTTACCGATGGCCGGATCGCCGGGGCGGTGCTGCTCGACGGACGTCGCTTCGGCGCCAAGGCCGTGGTGCTGACCACTGGGACGTTCCTGCGCGGCTTGATCCATCGCGGCGAGGAGACCGTGCCGGCCGGTCGCGTCGGCGAGAAGCCGGTGCTCGGGCTGTCGACCCGGCTCGAGGCGCTGGGGCTGACGCTCGGGCGGCTGAAGACCGGCACGCCTGCACGCCTCGATGCCACCTCGATCGATTTCTCCGGCCTCGAAGAGCAGCGCGGCGATGATCCGCCGGAGCCGTTCTCGGCCTTGACGACGGCGATCACCACGCGGCAGATCAGCTGCTATATCACCCGGACGACGTCCGATACCCACCGGATCATCTCCGAAAACCTGCACCGCTCGGCCATGTATTCCGGCCGGATCAAGAGCCGCGGCCCGCGCTATTGCCCGTCGATCGAGGACAAGGTGGTTCGCTTCGCCGACCGGGACAGCCACCAGATCTTCCTTGAGCCCGAAGGGCTCGATGACAACACGATCTATCCGAACGGCTTGTCGACCTCGCTACCGGCTGAGGTACAGGAGGCTTTCCTCAAGTCCATGCCTGGGCTGGAGAATGTCCGGATCATCCGGCCGGGTTACGCGATCGAGTACGACTATGTCGATCCGCGCGAGCTCCGCCCGACGCTGGAACTGCAACGCCTGCCTGGCCTCTATCTGGCCGGCCAGATCAACGGCACTACCGGCTATGAAGAGGCGGCAGCCCAGGGCCTTTACGCTGGTGCCAATGCCGGCCTTGCCGCGAAGGGTGCCGGAACGCTCCAGCTGTCGCGCACCGAGAGCTATCTCGGCGTGATGGTCGACGACCTGGTGACGCGCGGCGTCAGCGAGCCCTACCGCATGTTCACCTCGCGGGCCGAGTTCCGGCTGCACCTCCGCAGCGACAATGCCGATCAACGGTTGACCCGGATCGCTGCCGGTGTCGGCCTCGTCGGTGAAGAGCGTCAACAGCATTTCGAGGCGCGCGCTGCGGCGCTGAGCGCGGGCCGAGCGACGCTCGACCGACTGCGGACCACGCCGACGGCGGCGCGCAAGGTCGGCCTGGCGGTCAACGCCGATGGCCACGAGCGCAGCGCCTTCGAGTTGCTGTCCTACCCCAATGTTGAAGCGGCCAACCTGGTGCCGCTGTGGCCGGAGATCGCCGAGATCGCGCCTCAGATCCTCGACCAGCTGACGGTCGATGCGCAGTATGCCGTCTACCTGCAGCGCCAGGAGGCTGATATCGCTGCGGTTAAGCGCGACGAAAGCCGCGAGATTCCGGATTGGCTGGATTACGCCGCCCTGCCGGGCCTCTCGATGGAGATGCGACAGAAGCTTGGGCAACAACGGCCGGCGACGATCGCTCAGGCGCAGGCCATTGACGGTGTGACGCCGGCTGCGATCACCCTGATTCTGTCGGTGGTCCGGCGCGGCAGCCTGCGTCAGGCGAGCTGATGGGCGACCTCGCGCCCTACTCCGGCCGCTTCGTTCGCCCAGAGGCCACTGTTCGGCGGGATCTGGAATCGTTTGCTGCGCTGCTGAAAAAATGGAACGCGGTGCAGAATCTTGTTTCACGTGAAACAGAGAATGCCCTGTGGTCGCGCCACGTGCTGGATTCGCTGCAGGTTCTGCCGTTGCTCCGGCCGGTCGACGAGCGATTCCTCGATGTTGGCTCAGGCGGTGGCTTGCCGGCCCTGCCCTTGGCAATCGCCCTCAACGGTGGCCGGGCAAGCTTCACCCTAGTCGAGCCGATCGGCAAAAAGGTCGCCTTTCTCAGGCAGGTTATCCGGGAGCTCGGCCTTGCGGCAGAGGTGCACGCCGGGCGGACCGACAGCTTTGATTCACGTGAAACACCCGGCGACCGTGTCGGGTTCAATGTGATCACCTCCCGAGCGCTCGCGGCGCTGCCGCTGCTGCTTGAACTTATCCACCCCTTCTTTGGGCCGGAAACCCGCGCGATCCTGCACAAGGGCAAGGATCATGCTGTGGAGGTCGAGGAAAGTCGTTTGGCGTGGGAGTTCGACGTGGTAATAGTCAAGAGCGCCACCGACGAGGCCGGCGTGTTGCTGGAGATCAGCAATTTGCGACGGAAATCAAATAGTTAGCGGAAACGCTCGGAGGCCGTGCCTTGGCTCCTCGAATCCTGACCCTCGCCAATCAGAAGGGTGGGGTCGGCAAGACCACTACCGCAATCAACCTGGCTACGGCGCTCGCGGCAATCGGCGAACGCGTGCTGATCGTCGATCTCGACCCGCAGGGCAACGCCTCGACGGGCCTCGGGATCTCGCGCGTCGATCGTGACGTCTCGAGTTACGACCTGCTGATGGGCGACGCCAAAGTGGCGGCGGCCGCGGTGATGACCAGCGTGCCGAACGTCGCGATCGTGCCGTCGACGCTGGATCTGCTTGGCGTCGAGCTCACCATCGCCCAGCAGGCCGACCGGGCTTTCCGGCTGCGTGATGCCTTCCGGGTGATGAGCGACCTGACCATTAATGGCCAGGCGGTCAGCTACGTGCTGATCGACTGCCCGCCGTCGCTCAACCTCCTTACCATCAATGCGCTGGTCGCTGCCGATGCCGTGCTGGTGCCGCTGCAATGCGAATTCTTTGCGCTCGAGGGTATGAGCCAACTGCTTCAAACCATTGAGCAAATTCGCACCACCCTGAACCCGCGGCTGTCGATACAGGGTGTTGTGATGACGATGTTCGATCGTCGCAACAACCTCAGCGAGCAGGTGCTGGCCGACGTGCGCTCAGAGATGGGGTCGCTGGTCTACGACACGGTGATACCGCGCAATGTCCGGCTGTCGGAAGCGCCGTCCTACGGCAAGCCGGCGTTGCTCTATGACCTCAAATGTGCCGGCAGCCAGGCGTATCTGCGCCTCGCTACCGAAGTGATCCGGCGTGAGCGCCAGCTCATGGCCGCATAAGGAAGTTGGAATGAACGAGAAACCATCACGGCTCGGGCGTGGCCTCGCGGCGCTGATCGGCGACATGGCGACGATGGAGGGCGCGCGGCTGGCCGATGGCAGCAGCTCCAAGCGCTTGCCTGTCGACTTCCTGATCGCCAACCGTGCCAACCCGCGGCGCGATTTCGACCCGGCTCAGCTGGAAGAGCTGACCAGCTCGATCCGCGAGAAGGGCGTGATGCAGCCGCTGCTGGTGCGGCCGACCAATGATCCGAACCAGTTCGAGATCATCGCCGGCGAGCGCCGCTGGCGCGCTTCGCAGCGCGCCGGGCTGAACGATGTGCCGGTGATCATCCGCGACGTCGATGACAAGGAAGCGCTTGAGCTTGCGATCATCGAGAACGTACAGCGCGTCGACCTCAATCCGCTCGAAGAAGCAATGGGTTACGGGCAGCTGATCGAGCAGTTCGAGTATACCCAGAACGACCTGGCGCAGGTGATCGGCAAGTCCCGCTCGCACGTCGCCAACACGCTGCGGCTGCTAAAACTGCCGGACGATGTGCGTGGCATGCTGGCGAGCGGTGAACTGACGGCGGGTCATGCGCGTACGCTGATCACGGCGGACGATCCGGTGGCCTTGGCCAAGCGCATCGTCGGCGGTGGCCTGTCGGTGCGCGAAGCCGAGGCGATGACGCAGCGCGAGATCAATGCGCCCAAGAAGAAACCGGCAGCCCCCGAACAGAAGGACGCCGATACGGCGGCACTCGAGAAGCGCCTTTCAGATGTGCTGGGGCTGCATGTGGCGATCGACCACAAAGACCAGGGCGGCCGGTTGGAGATCCGCTATCGGACGCTGGAGCAGCTTGACGGGATTTGCATGAAGCTGACGGGCTACGGGGTTTAGTCCTGGCCAGGTGTTTCACGTTTAGCGTGGGTTGGCGCTGACGCCTCAAGTTGCGCCTGGACCGCGCCACATCGCCCCCTCGCCCCTCTGGGGAGAGGGCGGTGAATGAGGCCAAAGGCCTCGTTCGCGGGGTGAGGGGCGCGAGACCGACGGGCGGAGCCACACTGCTGGCACCGAAAAACTGGTGCCCACTTCCGCCATCGTTGCCATTCGAGCGTAGCTCTCATGGCCTCCTCACCTGAAATCGCTCCACTGGAGCGATTTCGCCGCTGGCGCGGCCGGTTTGGAGTGTTTCACGTGGAACGCTGGGGCTAACGCTCTGCAGCCATTGTACAAACTGCCAGAAGCGCGCGGCGGCTGACGGTGTCGGCGAGGCCGTAGCGCTTGCGGCTGTCGGCGACGGCGAGCTGCAGCCGGTCGAGTGCGGCGCTGAGCGCATCGTCGGTCCACAGCCGCAGCTGGCGCTCGATTGAGGAGCGGCGGGAGAAGTGCGGTTTGGGGCGGGCGTTGTCGAGTACGGCGCCCGGCGACTTGCCGGCATCGACCTCGACGCGCCAGCGCCGCAGGGTGGTGAAATGACCAAGCGCGCTCGCGAGGATCTGCTGGGAATTGACGCTCTGGGCAATGGCTCGTTCGAGCGCCGTATCGAGGTCGGCGGCATGGCCGGTGCCGGTGGCGTCGACCACTTCGTCGAGCACCAGCGCAGCGTTGTCGGCGCAGAGCGTCAGCACATCCTCGCGGGTCAGGAGCTTGGTATCGGCGGCGAACAGCACCAGTTTCTCGAGCTCGCGGCGGGTGATCTCGCGGTCGTTTCCGAGGCTGTCGCGGATCGCCGCGACGGTATCCTGGTCGGCGCGAATGCCCGCCTTGGAGAAGGTCTCGGAAATCAGCCGGCCGAGCGATTCGTCGTTATCGGGGTAGCAGGGCAGTGCCCGGCCGAGCTTTGCCGCTTCGACTAGAGCGCGCAGCGGATCCTTGGGCGTGAGATTGCCGGCCTCGAGGATGATGATGGACCCCGGATCGTCGCGCAGTTCGGTCAGCGGCATCACCAGCGACTTGCCGGCGCCACGGACTCGAATCACCCGCCGATCGCCGAATAGCGAGGTGGTCTTGGCTTCGACGGCGAGACGTGACGGATCGGCATCGAGCTCGGCGCCGTCGAGGACGACGAGGTTCATGCTGTCGGCGTCGTTGCCGGCATAGCGGCGCGCCAGGCGCTGCGCGGTCTCGCGCACCAGGCCGGTATCGGGGCCGTAGGCAAGGATAATACCGGCTTCGAGATCGGGGCGATCGACGAAGCGGGAAACCTCGTGCGCCTTTAGCGCCCCCATCAGCTGGCCGATTGGGCGAGGGCGCTAAGGAGGGTCAGCCGAACCGTCTCGGCCAGGGCGCGCGCCGCGCGTTCCGTGGCTTCGCGCTCGGCCTCGCTGGCGGCGAGGGCCTGGCTGTCGGTGGTGTAGAGCGCGGCGGCCGACCGGCTGGTCGAGAGGATGACCGAGCCATCGGCGCCGATCAGCTCAATCTGCGCGGTGACCACCATTTCCTTCTGATCGGTCGGGCGAACGACGTTGGAGCGGGTGAGATCGCGGCCGTAAGACGAGGTGGCGATGCGAACCGTCGGGCTCGAGGCATCGCTGGCGCGACCGAAGCGCAGCACCAGTTCCTGGTAGATGATCTGCTCGGCCCGGCTATTGGGCTTGGCGTAGTTCAAGGGATGCCGCTCGACGCCGATACCGCGTTCGCCATAGACCGGGGTCAGCCCGGTGCAACCGGCAAGCGCCGTCGCACCGAGCAGGCTCAGCGCGATAAAGACATTGCGTAACAATGGCTTAGATGACCACATTGACGATCCTGTCGGGGACGATCACCAGCTTCTTGGGCGGCTTGCCTTCCAGCATGCGGGCAACCGCTTCGAGTGACAAGACCTCTTTCTCGACCAGCTCCTTGGCGGCGCCGACCGGCACGGTGATCTCGCCGCGGCGTTTGCCGTTGACCTGCACCGGCAACACGACGGTGCTGTCGACCAGCAGTGATTGATCGGCCACCGGCCACGGGGCGTCGACCACGAGGCCCGTCTTGCCGAGCGCCGCCCAGCAGGTTTCGGCCAGGTGGGGCATCATCGGAGCGACCAGCTGCACCAGGCGCTCCACCGCCTCACGGAAGGCGTCGCGCTGCGCCCGAGAGACGCTCGAGGCGACCGACTGCGAGAACTTGGCGATGGCATTGGAGAGTTCATAGATCTGCGCGACGGCGCGGTTGAAGCGCAGGCCCTCGATCTCGCCGCCGACATTGGCAACAGCGCGGTGCACCACCTTGCGGAGCTCGAGCACGCCGGCGTCGCTATCGCCCTTGAGGCGGGAGGCGATGTCGTCCTCGAGGTCGAGGAAGTCGCCGACCAGCTTCCAGACGCGCTGCAGGAAGCGGCTGGCGCCTTCGATGCCGGCCTCGGTCCACTGCACGTCGCGTTCGGGCGGCGAGTCGGACAGCATGAACCAGCGCGCCGTGTCAGCGCCGTAGGTCGAGACGATCTCGTCCGGATCGACGACGTTTTTCTTGGATTTGCTCATCTTTTCGATGGAGCCGATGGCCACGGCCTCGCCGGTCTGGCGCATGCTGGCGCGGCGTTCGCCATCGACCTGTTCGATCCGGATGTCGGCCGGCGAAACCCATTCGCCGTTCGGACCGGTGCCGAGCTGGTAGGTCTCGTGCACCACCATGCCCTGGGTAAACAGCCCCTTGAACGGTTCGCTGAGGTTGAGGTGGCCGGTCTGCTTCATGGCGCGGGTGAAGAAGCGCGAATAGAGCAGGTGCAGGATCGCGTGCTCGACACCACCGATATACTGGTCGACCGGCAGCCAGGTGTTGGCGATCCCCGGAATTGTCGGCGTGTCGGCATGCGGTGCGGTGAAGCGGGCAAAATACCAGGAGCTGTCGACGAAAGTGTCCATGGTGTCGGTCTCACGCGTCGCCGGTCCCGCGCATTTCGGGCAGGCGACATGCTTCCAACTCGGATGGTGGTCGAGCGGGTTGCCGGGGCGGTCGAAGCTCACGTCCTCAGGCAGCACCACCGGCAGGTCCTTGTCGGGCACCGGCACTGCCCCGCAATTCTCGCAGTGGATCACCGGGATCGGGCAGCCCCAGTAGCGCTGGCGCGACACGCCCCAGTCGCGCAGCCGATAGTTCACCTCGACCTTGCCCTGCGGCAGGTTGTCGACAGTGCGCTCGGCAAAGTGCGCGGCAATGGCTTTCTTGGCCGCATCGATCTCGAGCCCGTCGAGGAACTCGGAGTGATAGATGCGGCCCGGGCCGTTGTAAGCCTCTGAATCGACTTCGAAAGTCGCAGCATCGGCGCCGTCCGGCAGCACCACCGGGAGCACCGGCAGGTCGTAGCGGCGGGCGAAATCGAGGTCGCGCTGGTCATGCGCCGGGCAGCCGAAGATGGCGCCGGTGCCGTAGTCCATCAGCACGAAATTGGCGATGTAGACCGGCAACGTGGCGCCGGGCTTCACCGGATGTTTCACGTGCAGCCCGGTGAAGATGCCGAGCTTTTCCGCCTTGTCGATGGTTTCGGTGGCGGTGCCGTGGCGGCGGGTCTCGGCGATGAAGGCCGCGACCTCGGGGTTGTCCGCGAGGCTCTGCGCCAGCGGATGATCAGCCGAAATGGCAATGAAGGAGGCGCCGAAGATGGTGTCCGGGCGGGTGGTGAACACCTCGATCGAGGTGAACTTCTGCCATTGCTCGGTCAACTCGAACAGCAGGCGCAGGCCCTCGGACTTGCCGATCCAGTTGCGCTGCATGACGCGCACCTTCTCGGGCCAGTGGTCGAGGGTGTCGAGTGCCTCGAGCAGCTCCTCGGCAAAATCGGAGACTTTGAAGGCCCACTGGTTCAGCTCGCGCTGCTCGACGATGGCGCCCGAGCGCCAGCCGCGGCCATCCACCACCTGCTCGTTGGCGAGCACGGTCATATCGACCGGGTCCCAGTTGACCTTGGATTTCTTGCGGGTGACGAGCCCTTCGCGCAGGAAATCGAGGAACAGCTTCTGCTGCTTGGAATAATACTCGACGTCGCAGGTGGCGAACTCGCGGCTCCAGTCGATGCCGAGGCCGATCGACTTCAGCTGTTTGCGCATCGCGGCAATGTTGGCGTAGGTCCAGGCCTTGGGGTGGACCTTGTTCTGCATGGCGGCGTTCTCGGCCGGCAGGCCGAAGGCGTCCCAGCCCATCGGGTGCAGTACGTTGCGGCCCATGGCACGCATGTAGCGCGCCAGGACGTCGCCCATGGTATAGTTGCGAACGTGTCCCATATGGATGCGCCCCGAGGGGTAGGGGAACATCTCGAGCACGTAGTAGGGCTTGCGGCTATCGTCGTGTTTGACCTCGAAGGACTTGCCGTCCTCCCAGGCCTTCTGCCAGCGTGGCTCTTCGACACGCGGATTGTAGCGCTCGGTCGTTCTACCAGTCACTTCGGGAAGTCCTTAAAGCCGCAGATCACGTTGCGTAGATACGTTGCGTTATTGGGGGTTTTTGGCTACCGGACCTTCATCAGAATTCCGTTAACCGGTCAACAGAGAGGGCCATGCAGAACGCCCCGGAAAGCCTCGAAATCATCCGCGCCCGGATCGAGCGGGCGCACCAGCGTTTCGGTCCGCCGCCGGATCGGGTGGAGCTGGTTGCCGTCTCCAAGACCTTCGATGCCGCAGCAATCCGGCCGTTTCTTGACGCCGGCCAGCGGGTGTTCGGGGAAAACCGGGTTCAGGAGGCCAAGGACAAATGGCCGGAGCTGCGGGCATCGTATGACGGCATAGAATTGCATCTGATCGGCCCGTTGCAGACCAACAAGGCGCGCGAAGCGGTGGCGCTGTTCGACGTGATCCAGACCGTCGACCGCGAAAAGCTGGCCGGCATCCTCGCCGAGGAAATGAAGCGGGCCGGCCGACGGCTGCCGGTGTTCGTGCAGGTCAATATCGGGCTCGAGGAGCAGAAGGCGGGGATCGCGCCGTCGGATGCCGCGGCGTTTGTCGGGCGCTGCAAGGACTTGCACGGGCTCGATGTGGTCGGGCTGATGTGCATCCCACCCGAGGCCGATCCGGCCGGGCCGTATTTCGCCCACCTCGCCTCGCTGGCGCGCGACGCCGGGGTCGAAAAGCTGTCGATGGGGATGAGCAGCGATTTTGAGACGGCCATCGCCATGGGCGCCACGCATGTGCGGGTCGGCAGCGCGCTGTTCGGGCACCGGGGATGAGTGCCACCTGGCTCAGCCTCGCCGAGGCGGAGCAGTTGGTGGCTGAACGGCTGGGAGCGAGCCCACGGGCGGCGCATTCCCGCTTCGTCGGCGGGCTGATGCGGCAGCTGGCAGGTGAACTCGGCGCCGACACCAGACTGTGGCAACTCGCCGGGCTGGTGCACGATCTCGACTATTTCGCCGTCGATGGCGACTGGAGCCAGCACGGGGTGCAGACGGCCGAGTGGCTGAAGGATCGTCTGCCGGACGAGGCGCTCTCAGCGATCGCGGCGCATGATCATCGCACCGGGCTCGAGAGCGCAATGCCGATCGCGGATTGCCTCAGGTTGGCGGATGGTCTTGCCGTGCTGGACGAGGACGCCGGCCGGGATCGCACGCTTGCTGCGCTGGCAGGCGGGTCAATCGCCGATGTCGTCGGCCGCCGCACGTTCCTGATCGAGATCATCGCTGGCAACGCGGCGAAGCACGGCGTGAGGCTGGCAACGCTCTCGAACCTCCTCGCGGGTCTGCCGCGGCAGGACCAGCTCTGACTGCGGTGCTATGGCGCCATAGCATACCGCCATACCGCGTTATGCCTGCCAGATGATCTCGGGCTCCTGGCGCGGAATGCCACTGGGGGTGCCTGACGGGTATCCCAAGGTGAGCGCGGCATGTGGGGTATAGTTGGCTGGGATACCGAGTTTGGCGCGGGTAGCCGGGTCGCGCAGCCACAGCATCGGTGAGCCGACCCAGCAGGTGCCGAGGCCTCGGGCATGGGCCGAGAGCATCAGGTTCTGCCCGGCGCGGTTACAGTCCTGCAGCGCCTGGCCATAGCCATCGTCGAAACCGCAGATAATGACCACCGCCGGCGCGTTGAAGAAGACAAGGAAGCCGGGCTTGTCGACCCAATCATTGGCGCGATCGGGCTTGCGGTGCGCGCGGGCGAAGGCGAGGGCGGCATCGCCATATGCTGCAATGCGCTCGATGCCCTCGATGACGACGAAGACGAATGGTGCGGCGCCGCTGGGCGGCGGGGTTGGCGCCTGCGCTGCATCATGCAGGATCGCCGCAACGACGGGGCGCGGCACGAGGCGCGGCTCGTAGTCGCGGATAGAACGGCGACCATAAATGGCTGCAATCGTATCCATGGCGAAGCTACCCATCAGCGCTGTTGCCTTGGGACCAGCATAGCCGAGCCAGACTCGGCGGTCACCGGTGGCGGCGAACGCGGCATGTCATCTGTGCAGATGACAGCCGGAACCGCCTCGCGGTGCGACCTTGCCTGCCGTTAACCGACAAGGAGGCAAGGATGGACATCTACAGCCTGGTTGCGGGCACGCCGCGGGAGCCGTCGCGACAGCAGCCGATGAGCGCGCGGGACGAGCAGCTCTATTATGAGCGGGCAGGGCTGCCTCGACTCCCCCGAGGCCTGACCACGTCGCTGGCAACGCTGGCTGGGGCCATGCTGATGCTGCTGGTCGGCGGCTATGTGTTCTGACCCATGCTATACTGGGGGAGGCACCGGAGGTCGCGGGATGGTCGACGTCGAAGCTGACAAGGCCGCAATCCTCAAGATGATCCGGGCGGAGACAGATGCCTGGCTGCATCGGGATTTCGAGGCGCTGGCCAATTGTTGGGTGCATTCCCCGCAGAGCCGGCGCCTCCACGCCTTTGCCGCAGTGGGGGTGAGTGTCGACGAGGGCTGGGAGGCGATCGCCGCGCATATCCGCAACGTCATGGCCCGGCATCCCGAACCGAACGCCTTCGAGGGCCGCGTGCGCTGGGAGGGGATCAACGTCGTCGTCAACGGCGACATGGGCTGGGTCACCTACGACCAGATCGGCCTCGATGATGCAACCGACGTCAAACGGCTGCTAAAGGTGGTGCATCGCGACGCCGGCGCGTGGAAGATCGCCTGTCTCTCGGTGATGCAGAGCGTCGCCGTACACTCGGGCTGCCCGCTGATAGAGGTGGATGCGGCAGCGCAAGTGCTATGGATGAACCAGCAGGCACAGGACCGCATCCGCGAGCATGCGGGCTTAGTGGTATCCGGCGGGCGCCTGCAGGCGCGACAGCGCGGCAGCCGGCCGGCCCTGCGCGAGGCGCTGCGGCTGGCGTTCAGCGAACTGGGCAGCCAGGTGCCGCTGAACGTGTCTGGCAAACAGGATTGGGCGGTGCCGCTTGGCGACGACGATTTCTCGGTGCCGCTATTCTGCTGGGTGCAGTTGGAGGACGGCAAGGTGATGGTGTCGTTCGACGATGCTGAAACCGTCGCGCGCCGGATCGCGGGCGCGCAGGCCGTCTACGGACTCTCCCCGGCCCAGGCGCGCGTGGCCGCATTGATCGTCGAGGGCCGTGAACTCGCGGCAGCGGCGGACCTGCTCAAGATCAGCATCAACACGGCGCGCACGCACCTGCAGCGCGCTTTCGACAAGACCGGTGCGCATAGTCAGCCGGCCTTGGTGCGGCGGCTGCTGAGCGCCGATGCGCCCCGCCGATGACCTATCGGCTCGCGACCAGGCGCTGCCAGCGGCCTGGGGTCATGCCGAAAGCCTTGAGGAAATGGCGGTGGAAGTGGCTCTGGTCGGCAAAGCCGGTTTCGGCCGCGACATTGGCAATGGACTGGCCTGCCGCAAGCAGCCGTCGGCCCTGGGTGACGCGACGCATGGTCAGGTAGCGGTGCGGACTGGTGCCGAAGCGGGCGCGGAACTGGCGCGCCAGGGTAAAGCGATCGAGGCCGGAGACGGCTTCGAGTTCATCGGAGCGGATCGGCTGCAGTCCGGCGTGGTTGAGGAGTTCCGCCACCCGCGCCAGAGCCACCAGATCGAGCAGCGATGCTCGCTTCGGCGGTGCATCGGCACGACGCGAGAGGCCCTCGGTGAGCTCGGTAACCACCTGGTCGGCCACCAGAGGTTCAAGCATCTCGTCCATGTCGCCAAAAGCTTCGAGCAGCGCTGAACGGAGCGCCACGTCATCGACGACCGGCTCAGCAACGAAGGGCAGGCCGGCATTCTGCAATCCGGCCTGCACCAATGCCGGGTCGAGGTAGAGCATGCGGTAGGTGAGGCCCTGCTCGGTGCCGGCGCCGCCGTCATGGATCTCGTCGGGGTGGAGGATGATGACCTGGCCTGGCAACGAGGCCCGGACCTCGCCGCGATACCAGAAGCTCTGCACGCCGCGCAGCGTCACGCCGAGCGCATAGGTATCGTGCCGATGCCGGGCATAGGCATTGCCGACGAACCGCGCCTCGATCCGCTCCAGGCCCGGATAGCCGGGTGCGGCGCGCACCGCGTCGTTCGTCGCGCTGCACAAACGTTCAAGACCGACGCCGGTCTCTGCGTCTAGGACCGGCGGCAGGTCAGCACCTCTGTTCCGGGTTTCCACCATGTTCGACACCAAGATCGCCATCGTATTGCGCGAGGATCTCGCGCCGTGGCAAGCGCTCAACGTTACCGCATTTCTTGCCGCCGGAATTGCGGCTCAGCACCCTGAGATCATCGGCGAGCCCTATATCGATGGCGCCGGCAACCGCTTCAGTTCGCTGTCGGTGCAGCCGGTGATCGTCCTCGCGGCGGATGCCGAAGCGATACGAAGCATTCATCGGCGCGCCCTGGAGCGCGGCATCGTGACCTCGGCCTATATCGAGGAGATGTTCGCGACCGGCCACGATGCGGCCAACCGAGAGGTGTTTTCGCGATTTGCGCCGGAGGATGCGAAGGTCGTCGGCATCGGGCTGCGGGCCGAGCGGAAGATCGTCGACAAGGTGGCCAAGGGGGCACGGATGCACCCCTGACGTGGCCCGGCGGCACTGCTATGGCGTCATAAGACCCCTAGGTTGCGGGCTGTTGCGGCGATCGAACCGCCGGCAGGTCGAACATCGTCAGCTCCGTGCCCGTGAGCTCCAGGGTCGAGGCCGGCTGGAGCATGCCGTTCAGTTCGAGCCCGGCCGGCGGGTTGGCGAAGACCAGCTTGATCGGGCGCGTGCGTTGGGAGGTGACGCGCACAACGCCGTCGGACACTGCGATCTCGAGGCCGTCGTGCCGGAGCCCGGCTCCGGGCTCGAGGCCGGCGATGAGGAGGACCGCGATCCCGGGTGCGTCGATGTCGGCGGGCATGCTGGCGCCAAGACGGGCTTCGTGATGGAAGGCCAGGGGCAGGGCGGCGCCTTGGCGGAGGAAGACCGGGATCTCTTCGAGTGGGGAAGCGACCTGGTGGGTTTGCCCGCCGTCATACCAGCGGTTCTGGAACAGGTGCCACCAGCGTCCCTTGGGCAGGTAAACCTCGCGGGCGGTTTCACCTTCCCGGATGATCGGGGCGACCAGCAGGTCGCGGCCGAACAGGTACTGGTCCCACAGTCCGATGGCTCGGTGATCGTCCTCGAAATCCAGCAGCATGGCGCGCAGCAGTGGCTGCTTCTCGGCCACGCACCAGGCGGCCTCGCGCTGCAGATACGGCATCAATGACATGCGGAGGTTGGCGAAATAGCGATAGCCGGTGAGCGCCCGCGCGTCGCCGGAGCGTTCGGCGATGTTCCAGGGGGTACGATCCTGGTTGAATTCGGCCTTGCTCTCGGCGTGGTACTGCATGATCGGGCAGAAACAGGCCATGGCGGCCGAGCGCACGTAAAGCTCGGCGCTCGGTACTTCGCCGGAGAAGCCGCCGAGGTCCCAGCCCCAGAAGATCACCCCCGACATGCCGGCCGAGAGTCCGGCGAGGATCGAGCGCTTGAACGCATCCCAGGTGGAGCGCTCATCGCCGGCCCAATGGGCCGGGAAGGTCTGCGCCCCGGTATAGCCGGCGCGCGAAAAGCAGATGCCGCCATTCTGCTGGGCGAAGCGGTAGTAGGCTGAGATGTAGTCGCGGGGGTAGGCGTTGCGGTGCTCGAGCCCGGTGCGGCCATCGGCGAACGCCAAGTCCTTGCCCCAGACCATCTCGCCGCCGTCGGTCTTGAAGCCGTCGACGCCGAGCTCGTCGATCAGGTACTGGCGCTTCGAAAACCACCAGTCGCGGCCGGCGGGGTTGGTGAAATCCAGCAGCAGGCTGTCCTTGAACCAGCCCTCGGGCAGCCTGAGCGGCGTGCCGTCGGGATGTTTCACGCCAAACCCTTCGGCGAAGAAATGGTTTTCGTCATTGCGCTTCTGCAGGTGCTTCAGCGCCGGGGATTGCTTGATGATCGGTATCTGCCACAGGATCAGCCGCAGGTCGTTATCGTGCAGGTGCGCGGCGAGGCCCTTGGGGTCGGGCCAGCGGCCCCATTCGGGAAAGCTGAAATCGGCGCAGGTGAAAGCCTCGGCGCCGGGTTTTTCGGCGTATTGGGCGTCGTTGAAGATGTAGAAGGTCGCTTCGTCCGACCAGGCTTCGATGACGAGGACCGTGGCCGGGATCTGGTGCTCCAGGGTGAGCGCTACTTGCTTTCGCACCTCGGCCTCGCTGTCCCAGTTGTTCGAGGACATCCAGGGACCGAGCGCCCAGGCGGGGACGGGTTCGGGGTCGCCGGTGAGCGCCATAAACTGGCTGACCTGCGCGGCGACGGGGCCAGTCAGCAGGTCGATCGTGAGGTGGCCGGCTTCGACACCGAGCCGGGTTTCCCCTGCTATGCCGAGGTCGAACCAGGAGTAGGAATCGGTCGCGAGATGGAGCCCGAAGCCGGCGTCGGTATAGCCGACCGGCATCGGCATATAGGTCCGTAAGCCCTGTTCCTTGTACTGGTTGTAGAGGAACTGATCGACGCGGTTTCCTGCCTGGTTCAGGGCGTTGTAGCGCTCGCCAAAACCGTACCAGCCGCAGGGCGGGTGGGTGAGAGTGGCGGAGATCTCGCGAATGGCGCCGTCGCGGGCCTCGAGCCACGAGATATCGGTGAGGGTGGCCACGCCCAGTTGCAGCGGGAAAGTCGTCGTGTCGCCGACGCCTGGGGTGATGTCGAGGCGGCCGTCCGAAACGGTGACGCGCACCGGGGCGCTGCCGCGTTGCCGGCGCCGGAGCGTCTCGTAGACAAACGGTCCCTGGGCGACCTCGGGATGCTCGGTGAAGCGGATGCCGTATTCGACCAGCGATCCCGCCGGAGTGCGCGGGAGGATGAACTCCCAGCAATCGCCCTTGAAGCTGCCGGCAATGGCGGTTGCACCGACGATGAGTTCGAGCGGTTCGTCCGCCGACAGCGGCGAGGCCTGGGCGCGGACGATGACCTCGTCGGCATCGGTGATGAGTTTGGGGAAACGCTCCTCAAGCAGCGGCTCGTAGCGGTTGCCATTGCCATCCGGGGCGTGGCGGATGAAGCGGGCTTCGAGCTGGCCGAGCGCCTTGAGGCGTAGGGCGACGATCGGCGCCGGCACGTCGGCGAGCAGCTTTCGGCTTTTGGCGTAGCTGCCCTGCTCGGCATAGTACCAGGCGAGCAGCTGGCGGTCGGCCGCGGTGGCGCTGGCCAGGCGCTCGGGTGCCGTGAGAGTGCGGACCGCGTCGACCAGCACCAGGTCCTCGCAGTCGAACAGCCCGAAAGGCACGGCGGCGAGCAGCACGTCGAACGTGAGCGTTGCCTTGTCGGAGGACGACATCAGCGCGCCGAGACGCACATGGTTGGCGTAGACGTGGTTCTTCACCCGGCCGACGAGGCGCGTGGTGCTCTCATCGCGCGCGAGGTGATTGGTTTCGCGCAGGGCGGCCGCCCATAGCGCCACGACCCAGGTGTCGGTGGTTTGGTTCTGATTTGGCGAGAGTTCGCGCTCGAGGCGCGTGGTGATGGCGGCACGGAGCGCCGCGGCTTTGGTGGAGCGGAGCAGTGTGAGGTCGCCCGCGAGGGCGGCGAGGTAGAGGGAGAGGGCGGCTTCGATCGGGTCGGTGGGATCGGCGGCAGCCAGGCGAACAGCAATCTGCGGCGCGGCCGCGGAGGGATCGCGCAACAGCTCGGCATAGAGCTCGAGGAACCAGGGGTGGCGGGTGGCGAGGGCGGGTTCGCGAGCGTCGGTGGTCATGGCTGGTTCCGGTCTGGCAGCCCTCCCCCCTGCGGGGAGGGGTGCCAGGCCGGAACCAGCCCG